>NZ_QUGV01000021.1:0-94715 GCF_003479205.1 Parabacteroides sp. AF17-28
AGCATTGTAAGGAAAATGTAAAAGAACTACCCCCAAGAAATATCGGGTGAGCCGTCTTACCACTAAAAAAGAGAATTACGATGTTAAACAAAAAAAGAACAAACAGTGTCAGAAAAGTAAAGTATCTGGCACTGATCCCGATGGCCGCAGGCTTGTTGTTGCTCAATAATATTGATGCAATGGCGCGAGTATTGAATGAAAAGGTAACAGATGTTATCCAGTTGCCGGCTCTTGAAACAGTTGTTTCCGAAACGGAAATTGCCGATCCGCTTCCTCCCGGCAAGGATAAGATTTACGATTTGGATAAATGTGATATTAAACCGGAATTCCCAGGCGGAGAAGGAGCTTTATTGCAATTTCTTGCTAAAAGTATAAAATATCCGGTAGAAGCTCAAAGATTAGGAAAGCAAGGCACAGTCAATATCTCATTTGTTATTGAAAAAGACGGAATGATTACAAATGCTAAAATAGTACAACCTTTATATCCTTCATTGGATAAGGAAGCCTTACGAGTAATAAATTCCATGCCGAAATGGACTCCGGGAAAGCTGAAAGACGGAACGGTTGTCCGCGTACAATATGCTGTTCCATTAACCTATAGATTACAATAGTTTAAAGTATTTCCCTTTTTGAGTCGGACACAAAAAAGGCACGCAATCTTCAAAATGCTGCCAGGCGAAAACGAAGATTACATGCCCCACACTCCTCTCAAAAAGGGAGATAATGCCTCAAAGATAGGAGATTCATTCCAGAATATCAATCGATTTACCTGAATTTATTCGACTATAGCCAAGCGGGCAAACTTCAAAAGCAGTTGCTTTTGTCCGAAATGGGTAAATGCAACAGTAGCTTTAGCATTGCCTCCATCCCCTTCTATTGCAGTGACTTCGCCTTCACCGAAGCGATCATGCCGGACTTTGGCTCCCACATACAAACCCGAAAGATCGGAAGCCGGAGCCGAGGAAGGAGAAGCAGCCGCTGTTTCCACCTTTGTCAGACGCGATTGCCGTTGTACGGCTTGGGCAACCGGAGAAACATACGTTTCCCTTTCCACGGCCTTCGGTTGTTGGAAAGGAGAAACAAAAGCAGACGGACGCTCAAAACGTTCACGTGAAGCGGCCGATGAATCTGTCGCAACGGTATTTTCCGGCATATGCAAATATTTAGTATCGATATCCCGTAAAAAACGGCTGGGCGAACACATCGCACTTTGTCCGTTCCGGTAACGGCTCTTGGCATAGGTCAACATGCAGTTCTCTTCCGCACGGGTGATAGCGACATAAAAGAGACGGCGTTCTTCTTCAACCGCCCTCGGATTATCCTTCGACATTGACGACGGGAACAAGTCTTCTTCCAAGCCGACAACAAAAACATTCTTAAACTCCAACCCTTTGGCGGCATGAACCGTCATCATCGTCACTTTGTTAGCCTGCTCGTCCTTATCGTTATCCTGATCCGTCAACAAAGATACTTCAGACAAAAAATCGGCCAGCGAAACATGTTCCGCCCCTTCTTCACGCCTTATCTCGCAGAACTCGGCAATACCTTTCAACAACTCCTGCAAGTTCTCCTGTTTACTGATCCCTTCTACCGACCGGTCTTGAAACAAGGTACTCACAATACCGCTTTCTTTGACCACTGCAGAGGCCATTTCTTCTGCAGACAATTTATCGTTCCTTTCGATAAAACCGGCAATCATTTCCCGGAAATCCCCCAGTTTCTTTGCTGTTCCATTATTGATCTGCAAGGCATATCCGATCGGATCATTCAATATGGTCCACAGACTGACATTATGCTCCGTTGCAGCCGCCGTCAGCTTACCTAAAGTCGTCTCTCCTATCCCGCGTGCCGGATAGTTTATGACCCGTTTGAACGCCTCCTCGTCGTGCGGATTAATGATCAGACGCAGATAAGAAATGACGTCCTTCACCTCCTTACGCTGATAAAAAGACAGGCCACCGTATATCTTATAAGGGATTCCCCGTTTACGCAGCGCCTCTTCGAGGATACGCGACTGGGCGTTGGTACGATACAGAATGGCAAAATCAGCATAATCATAGTTCCGCATACGCATATCGTTGATTTTGCCGGCAACCGCATATCCTTCCTCATAATCAGAATAAGAGGCTAATACAGAGACTTTGTTACCTTCCTCCTTTTCCGAATAAACCGTTTTCTGAATCTGTTTCGTATTCTTATGGATCAAGCTGTTTGCTGCGTTTACAATATTCTGCGTAGAACGGTAATTCCGTTCCAGCTTGAAGATGCGGCACCCCGGATACTGGTTCTTAAACTGCAGAATATTATCGATATTCGCCCCGCGGAACGAATAGATACTCTGTGCATCATCCCCGACAACACAAATGCGGCGGTGCGTCTCGCATAAACGCTGTACGATCAGATGCTGGGCAAAGTTCGTATCCTGATACTCGTCGACCAGTACGAAACGGAAAAAGCTCCTGTACTTCTCCAACACATCCGGATGGTCGCGAAACAGGATATTCGTCTGCAACAGCAAATCGTCAAAATCCATCGCCCCGGCCTGCAGGCAGCGGTTCTGATACCGTTTGTATATCTCGCGCACCAGAGGGACTTTTGAATCCATATCATGTTGCACCAATTCCTTATTCTGTTCATAAGCCTTCCAAGTGACAAGTGCATTTTTTGCATTCGAGATACGACTTTGTATCATTCCCGGCCGATAGACCTTATCGTCGAGCTGCATTTCCTTCATGATGGAACGGAGCAGGCTTTTGGAATCGGTTGCATCGTAAATGGTAAAGTTGGACGGATAACCGATATGCTCCGCTTCATTCCTCAGAATACGGGAAAAAAGGGAATGGAACGTCCCCATCCACAACCGGCGCGCCGTCTGTTCGTCCGTCAGAGTGGCGATACGCTCTTTCATCTCGCGAGCCGCCTTATTGGTGAATGTAAGTGCCAGAATGCTCCAGGGCGGCAATCCCTGTTGTAGTAAATAAGCTATTTTATAAGTCAGCACGCGCGTTTTTCCCGACCCGGCTCCCGCGATCACAAGTGAAGGGCCTTCCGTATAGACAACCGCTTCGCGCTGACTTTCATTTAGTTGTTTCAGATATTCTTCCACGTGTCTTGCGTATTTAAAGACACAAAGGTACGATTTTTTATTTATCCTTTCCTGTCAGGTCATCATTCTCGATACTGCGTGCCGCCTTCCTGACTTTTTCTTTCAGATTGCCAAAACTATAGCTAAACGTGATACCGAATGTCCGGCCGAACTTCTTTGTCTTTTGGCGGGATTCAAAATCTGCAAAAGACTCTTTGCTTCTCGACACATGGTAAGATTCCGCAAAATCCTGTCCGCGCAAGGCAATCGTCAGTTTATTATTCAGGAACGTCTTTCCTAAATAGCAACTATAGAAATAATAGGTTTCCGGCACCCGTCCGATACTGATCTCCGGACGCATGATACCGGATGAAAGGACAAACCTCCAGTCACGCCCTAACTTCTGGCTGAAAGTGGCAAAGGCAGATCCGCTGAAACCGGAGTTACCGCCTTCCTGGAAATACGCCTCATACTTCTTCACCGGGTAAAAATCGAGATATTGAAAGATTGCATTCAAAGAAACGGATGTTTTGGGAGTCGGGTTATATCCCATATATAGCGTAAGGGCGCCCGCATTGAATTTCGAAAGATTTGCATACGTCCTGTTCAGCACGCCTTCCTCGTCGAGAAACTGATACGCGCTGATCGTACCGTTTCCCCGGGAATAGAGTACTGTTGCCTGCACATTCAGCTTCGACCCGAAATAGCTGTACGACAAGTTGAAACGGTGGTTCTTTTCGGCAACCAGCTCCGGATTTCCATACCTGATACTGGTCCCGGATATCAGCACATAAGGATTCAGGTAACCGATTCCCGGACGCCGCAAACGGATATTATAGGCAAGGCGCAACTGTTGCCGGTCACTCAGTTTATACAAAACAGACAGTGACGGAACCCAATGTGTCGCCCGGTAATCGAAGTCCGTGCCGTTTCCCTGTTTATAATTTACATCCTGCCAGGAATGTTCCATTCTCAACCCGCTATTCATACTCCAATTACCGAAAGAAAACGTATAACCGGCATAAGCAGCCATAATATTCTGTATGTGCTCATATTCAATCTCCGGTTGAAAATCGGCAGGCTGCCAGCTCTCCGATTCCAGGTTTCTCTTTTCGGACAACGCCTCGCTCCTGTTGTTGCGGCGGATGTATTTCAGGCCGCCTTCCAGACGGTGCTTTTCACGGAAAGGATTTACATAATCCAGTTGCAGCGTATGTTCCCGTCCATTAGCCTGGTTGACCTGCTGGTTGAAGGCGTTCAGGTATTGGAGAGAGGGAGAATCCCCTTTCTTATCCGTAATATCCAGATACTGTGTGACGTCATCCGGCATATAATCATATTGCCAGGAAGCAGTCAACATCTCCTCCTTATTCCGTTTGAAAAGATGCTGAAAGTCGACTTTAACCGAACTGCTTCCCCATTTCTCCCGTTCGTCCGAAGTCTGATTGTAGGCATAGACAGGATGGTTTCCGGAATCCTGCATATCATAGCCGCTATGGGAAGTTTCCTCATTACGTGCAATATTCAAAGAAGCCGAAACTGCTATCAGATTCAGCGTGTCTATCTCATAACTGGCCTCCAATCCGCCGAAGTGCCCCGGAGTCTTATCTTTGGTTGACGATAAGACCTGCAGATAGGATTCTTCCGGCGTGTTAAGCTGGTGCCGTCTATAATCCGTCTCCATTTTCATCCGGTAGTCACTGAAAGAATAGTTGGCGGAAAGCGATAATTTCCCGTATTTCATCGTACCATAGCCGCCAAACATCCGGACTTGGTTCATGACCAAAGCCTGCACACTGGCATTATAGCCCTCGAAATCCGAATTCTTTGTCACGATATTCAAGATGCCGCTTACCCCTTCGGCATCATACTTAGCGCCGGGATCGGTTATCACCTCAATCTTTTTTACCGTTCCGGCGGGAATACTGCGTAAGACTTCTTTCGGGTTGTTGGACAGGATATTCGAGGGCTTCCCATTCATATATATACGGAAACTGCCACTCCCGTTGACCTTCACATTGTCATCTCCGTCTACCGTCACCATCGGAACCTTCCGAAGCATCTCGAGAAGCGTATTCGTTTTGGAATCCGGATCGTCGGCCACGTTATAGGAAGTCTTATCCACCTCCGCCTTTACCAGCGGTTTGGAAGCAACAATGCTGATCTCTGGAAGAGAATCGAGCAGCGACGGCTGGACACCCAATGAATCGGCAGCAAACTCCTTCAACTCATATTTCTTTTTCTCCTGTCCTGCCGTCCCTGCAACAAAAAGGCATGCAATAAATAAATACAATAATTTTTTCATCTGATCTTTTCACCTTTAAATAACAGAGGCAAAAGTAGACCTTCCGCCAAGCGACATCATAAATAAAAGCCGTACAACTGCCTGACATTTATCTGACAAATCCATGACATCCGGTCATTCAGCCTATTCCTGACGATTTTGAGGTTTCAGGGCATTACTTTCTATAATAAATCCCTACCTTCGAACGTTAGTTTTATCAAATGATGCAGACAGAAAGAACGATGAACACACGATTAACAGCTAATTTATCCTTATTATTCACATTCGTCATGCTGGCGCTCTCGTTCAGCTTTGGCTTTCATAACTATACCCAAACGCAACGGGCGATCATCAGCGATCTGAACCAGGCGCTACAACAAACCATCATGCAAAAAAGCCATCTGTGGATGAGCCAGGACAGTCTCCGGACTTACTCGCACCTGTCTTCATTATTCGGGAATCCCGTCTCCATCGAGAGTTATAACCGTGATTTTGCGGAAGCACTCAGCTTCTCCGAACTGAAAAAGGAGAAAACAGGGCTGATTATCCAAGTCAAAAACCAAAAAGAAGCAGTTAACCCGCAACCTGTTACAGGAAAGGAACTGTCCGAGCACTATCTGGCAAGCGATACGGTCATCTGGCTATCGGCACAAGTTCCGGCCGAAGATTCCCTGCAAAATAACCTGGGTATCTCTTTTCAGGGCTATGCAAACTGTTCGCCTTTAGACACATTCGGCCTGATGAACAAAACATGGCCGGTTATTTTCCTGCTACTGGCTGTTGCTTTTGCAGTAACAGCCTTTTTCCAACTCCGTCACAAAGAAGAAAAAGAAACGACGGAGAAGGCCGACGAGCCTGAAATCTCATACGGGAACCTGACTTTATCCTGCAGCAAAAACTATTTCTATAAAGAGAACAAAGACAAACTGAAGCTTACTCCCCAACAATATTCATTAATGGAGATGTTCTATTTATCGTCGACACACATCCTGGCACGGACTGAGATATGTGAGACCTTATGGCCTGGGAAAATCAACGCTGACGAGACCTTAAACACCCTTATCCGCAGGCTCCGGCCCCTTATCGAAGAAAACACGAATCTGAAAATCACGACCGACCGAGGACGTGCTTATATATTGGAACTGCAAAGCGAAAAGCTATCTCAGCTTTAAGTTGAGTTACTTTTAGTAGGCATATGTGGTATGTCCAAGCATACTTTTCGTATATTTGTCGTATTTATTTGACATATATATGAAAAGACGATAAGCATTGAATTATGATTAATACATTAACATCGTTGCGATTTATATTCGCAATAATGGTTTTCGGAGCACACTGTTACATAATCAACGACTTTTTCAATACCCATTTCTTCAAAGAAGGATTTGTCGGTGTCAGTTTCTTTTTTGTATTAAGCGGTTTTATCATAGCATATAACTACCAAGAGAAACTACAAAAAAGCACTATAACGAAACGTTCTTTTTGGATAGCACGCATAGCTCGCGTTTATCCCCTGCACTGGCTGACATTATTTATTGCTGCAGGTTTAGGTGGCTATGCCATAACATCCGGGATTGTGGACTGGCTCAAGCATTTTTTAGCTTCGCTCACATTAACAAATGCCTATATACCCAAAGCTGACTATTTTTTCTCGTTCAACAGTCCTTCGTGGAGTTTATGTTGCGAACAGCTTTTTTACATTTGCTTCCCATTTCTTATACCATTGACAAAGAATTACAAGCGCTTGCTTTATGTTTTTGGATTTATGGCCATATTGATTTTTATTGGTATGTACTTTACACCGGAAGAGAATATAAAAGAATATTGGTATGTCAATCCGATAACCCGTTTTCCGGATTTCATTGTCGGCATGTTACTATTCCAATTATATGAACGGCTAAAAAATAAGGACATTACTTTTTTACAGGGAAGTCTATTTGAGATCACAGCTGTAGCAGTGTTCTCCTGCTTCTATTTCTATGCAGCCGAAATCCCCAAAGTATATCGCTATTCCTGCTACTATTGGTTACCTGTTGCAGCCATTTTACTAAGCTTCTCACTCCAAAAGGGAGTCATTTCGCGTATTTTGTCTAACCGTGTTTTTATTATCGGAGGAGAAATCAGTTACAGTTTTTATCTGATACACCTTCTTGTACTACAGCTTTATGTAGAATGGCAAAAAAGCAGTACTACTCAGATCGCATGGTACATTTCGATACCCGTTCTTTTCTGCACGGTTATTCTATTAAGCCTGCTTTCCTATTACTTCTTTGAAAAGCCGGCGAATAAAAAAATTAAAACAATGCTAAATAAATAACTCATGGAACAACTGACAAACAAAAAAACTCGTATTGAAGTCGTGGATGCTTTACGCGGCTTTGCTGTAATGGCTATTATTCTGGTTCACAATTTGGAACATTTCATATTTCCGGTCTATCCGGCCAGTTCCCCTAACTGGCTTCATATCTTAGACCAAGGTGTTTTTAACGGAGTATTTACCCTTTTTGCCGGCAAAGCCTATGCCATTTTTGCCCTCCTGTTCGGATTTACATTCTACATTCAATGCAATAATCAAAAGAAACAGGGCAAGGATTTTGGTTATCGCTTTCTGTGGCGATTGGTCCTGTTGATTGGTTTTGCCACATTAAACGCTGCCTTTTTCCCGGCTGGAGACGTTTTGCTTCTGTTTGTAGTAGTCGGATTAGTGTTGTTCCTTACTCGAAATTGGAGTGACAAGGCTATTATCATAACGGCCGTTATTTTCTTGCTACAACCGGTCGAATGGTATCACTATATTGCCAATCTGATAAATCCGGCACACCAGCTACCCGACCTTAAAGTAGGTGAAATGTATGCTGAAGTGGCGGAATACACCAAAAACGGAAGCTTTTGGGATTTCATTTCAGGCAATATCACGTTAGGACAAAAAGCCAGTTTCTTGTGGGCCGTAAATGCCGGACGTTTTTTCCAAACAGCCGGATTGTTCCTTTTAGGCTTCTACATCGGAAGAAAGCAACTTTTCGTAACCACAGAGAACAACCTTCGTTTTTGGGTAAAAACCCTGATAATATCTGCTATTGCATTTGCTCCCCTATACACATTAAAAGAGCTTATTATGGGGAACGACGCAATTGTACAGCAAACTGTCGGAACTGCATTTGACATGTGGCAAAAGTTAGCTTTCACATTGGTCCTGGTTTCGTCTTTCATTCTACTTTACCAGAGCCGGAAATTCAGTCAGGCTGTCAATAATCTGCGTTTTTACGGAAAAATGAGTCTGACCAACTACATAACCCAATCCATCATTGGAGTAATCATTTACTTTCCCTTCGGTTTGTACCTTGCTCCTTATTGCGGATATACGGTTAGCTTACTAATTGGAATTTTCACATTCCTTTTGCAGATAAAATTCAGTAAATGGTGGTTAGGCAAATATAAACAAGGACCGTTGGAGTCTATTTGGCATAAATGGACTTGGATAGGTACAAATAAATAATATAAATGAAAAAGAGAGTATTAAGTCTATTATTGACAGCCAGTCTTGCCTTCCCGGCACTGGCACAAAAGGAGTATGTTCCCGTTCCGGAGAATGTACAGGCAAGAAAAGAGTTTCAGGATAATAAATTCGGTATTTTCCTCCACTACGGCATCTACAGTATGTTGGCGGACGGAGAATGGGCGATGCATAACAAGAATCTCAATTATAAGGAGTATGCCAAATTGGCGGGTGGCTTCTATCCGTCCAAATTCAATGCAGCCGAATGGGTTGCGGCAATCAAGGCATCCGGTGCCAAGTATATTTGTTTCACAACCCGCCACCACGACGGTTTCTCGATGTTCGACAGTAAATACACCGACTACAACATAGTGAAAGCAACCCCTTTCAAACGGGATATTGTAAAAGAACTGGCGGATGAATGCCATAAACAAGGCATCAAAATCCATTTCTACTATTCCCATATCGACTGGTACCGGAATGACTATTACCCGCTCGGACGAACCGGCCACGGAACAGGACGCACGACACACGGGGAGTGGAAAACCTATTACCAGTTTATGAATAACCAACTGACGGAACTGCTGACCAACTACGGTCCGGTTGGCGCTATCTGGTTTGACGGCTGGTGGGACCAGGACCAGAACCCGGGCTTCGACTGGCAATTGCCCGAACAGTATGCCATGATACATAAACTGCAACCGGCCTGCCTGGTCGGGAACAACCATCACCAGACGCCTTTCCCCGGCGAAGACATACAGATCTTCGAGCGTGACCTGCCCGGAGAAAACAATGCCGGGCTTTCAGGGCAGGAAGTCAGCCCGCTCCCGCTGGAAACCTGCGAAACAATGAACGGTATGTGGGGATATAAGATCACCGACCAGGATTACAAATCGACAAAAACACTGATCCATTATCTGGTGAAAGCCGCCGGAATGAATGCAAACCTGCTGATGAACATCGGCCCGCAACCTAACGGGGAACTGCCTGCCATTTCTGTCGAACGCCTGAAAGAAATGGGAGAATGGATGAAGATATACAGCGAAACGATCTACGGGACCCGCGGCGGCATCGTTCCTCCTCATGACTGGGGCGTGACGACACAGAAAAGCAACAAACTATACGTCCACATCCTAAACCTGCAAGACAAAGGTCTTTTCCTGCCCATCACAGACCAAAAGATCAAGAAAGCAGTCATGTTCACAGATAAGACACCCGTCAAGTTTACGCAAGACAAGCAAGGTGTTGTCCTGAAACTGGCAGAAGTACCGACAGACATCGACTATGTGATAGAACTGGATCTGTAAAACAGGATATTCTTTTATTGATTATACGGTTTATAAGGCGAATACATCACATTCAGTGTCTTGGGCAGCCATACCCGGTAACGCTGTGTCTTGTCCCAAGTATTACCGGCTGATGCAAAATCGCAGAAATGAATCTGTTTGGGGGCGCGATCACCTTCAAGATCCGTCCCCAATACCATCGGAGCCGTAAAAGCCAACCAGGCAAAACCTGGTGCAGCCACAGGAGTCAGCTCGACATACCCGTCTTTGCTGACGATAATAGACGTTTCATCTACAAAACCATCTCCGAAACGACTATCACGGGCCAGGACGACAGGGCCTCGGACAATGGCCTGCGCTTGGTTTTTCTCTATCAGACGGGCACGCAGATCCAGCTCGATGCTTATCCGGTCACCCTTTTTCCATTTGCGGTTGAGAGGCAGGTAGGCCCCTTGCAAAACACCGCTTTCCGGCTGTCCATTCACAGAAACCGTCGCCATCTTACTCCATGCCGGAATACGCAAAGCAATCGTAAAAGCCGTTTCTTTAGCAGGATTGACTTCTATATCGATCCGGTCTGTTGCCGGGTAATCCGTGGTTTGCTTCAATTGAACCGATTTCTTGCCGGGCAAAACCAGATCGGCTTCGGAAGGAGCATAAAAGTTGATATGTACACAATCGTCCTGAACCTGATAAGCAAATTGCGGAATCATAGCAAAGGCACGCGGTCCGTTCGCATTACAGCAATTAATATGCATCCCGCACTGTTCTTCCCCTTCATGGCGCCAACCTTCCAGCGGGCTATATTTTGCAATCTGGGAGGCATCCGCCTTCAACGATGCCATCAATGCATTATAAATGGCCGTCTCCATATAATCGGCATACAAAGAATTGCCCGTAACACCCAATAAACGGTTGCAAAGCTGCATCCAGGTGAAAGTCACACAAGTCTCCATCGTATGGTAAGTCGGCTGCGTCTGGCGTTCTTCTCCCCCATACCAGCATTCAAAGGCGCTACCCGATCCGGCGACATTAATCTCTTCCCGGATAATATGCCCGACTGTTTTTTCCACTACGGAAAGATAGAGCGGATTGCCTGTCACTTTGTATAGTTCCAGCAAACCTTCATAGCAGGACATCATTTCATAAGCCTTTTGCCCGTTCTCACGCGAAAACCAGGTTTTAGGATGCGGGAAACGGTTCGCAACGGGAATATCTGCAATGGCTTTACTGATCAACTGCGGACCTCCGGCTGTTTCCCATTGTCCGACAATATATTTGGCAAAGTCGAGATAGCGCGCTTCTTTTGTCCGGTTATACAAGTACATCACCGGTTCCAGGATGGAAGAACTCGGCATACCGACATAATTTCCTGTCGAAACGATATCAACCTTACCGGGACCAACCTGTGTCATCAAATGGTCGACCACTTTACAGGCCGCATCCAATGCTTTCTTATCGCCCGAGAGGTCATACCAGGCAATCAAACCTAAAGAGGTATATTTACGTCCCCATACATCCCATTGCTGCAACTGATATTCCGGCGCATAGTTACCGATATATCCGTTTGGCAACTGGGTTTCCATCAAAGATTCTGCAGCATTCTTTATGATCTGGTACAGTTCGGGATCCTGGTTATACCGGTAAGAAGCGATCGCCCCCTGTATCCATTTCCCCCAGAACTCGCTCTGCCAACGTGACTTTTCATCCTGGTGGCGGAAAGGTTCGACCAAATGATCCACATCCTGTGTTTTTACACGATGTGCGATACAATCATCTATACGGGTTCCGACATAACCGGATATTTTAACCTGTTTTACAGAAGAGTTATTGACGATTTGCGCCACACCTGTCATCGAACAGGAACAAGCCAACAGGATAGAAATACTTTTTACGCAGGACAAAATATTCATAATAAACGGATTTAAGAATTACGAAAGCAAAAATAAAAAGTAAGCGATAAAGACATAGTTACAAAATTGACAGAATACCTGCCATTTATGACAATTGATATTCAAGACAGTCCCATGACCGGTTACATTACGTTTTTATTTAACCTGGTATAATACACAGATTTTATTATCTTTGGAAGCAGAAAAGACTACACAATGTAATCTCTTACAATAAACATATATACATTATGAAAAAAGGCAAGATAAGCAAACTGATTTTCGGATGCATGGTATATGCATCAGTTCTTTCTTTTTCGGGACAAACAGGCACCGCACAGGATTTACCCCGCGCAGCAACCCCAAAGACAATGGTGAAGGCAATGGATAACTATCTGAAAGATGTGGAAAACTCCAAGCAGGACCTGCACAGCATCATGGTGCTCCAACACGGTAAAGTCATTGCCGCAAAATGGATGGGCGAAGGCGACGAAAACAAACCGCACGTATTAAACTCCGTCAGCAAAACATTTACAGCGACAGCCATCGGTTTTGCCGTTGCAGAAGGGAAACTGAAAGTGACGGATAAGGTCATCTCTTTCTTCCCCGATAAACTCCCGGCAGAAATCAGTCCGAATCTGAAAAACATGGAGATCCGCCACCTGCTGACCATGTCATGCGGGCACGATGCCGATCCGACCGGCTTGGTCCGCAAGCAAGAAGGGACAGACTGGGTTCAAGGCTTTCTGGCCATACCTGTCGTACATGAACCCGGTACATTTTTTGTATATAACAGCCTCGGAACCTATATGCTTTCCGCTATTGTCCAGAAAGTGACCGGACAGAAAGTGATCGACTACCTCACTCCCCGCCTTTTCCAGCCATTGGGAATCACGGGGGCTTCCTGGACTGAAAGCCCGCAGGGTATCAATTGCGGCGGCTGGGGATTGTATCTTAAAACCGAAGACCTGGCAAAGATGGGGCAACTCTTCCTGCAAAAAGGAAAATGGAACAGCAAGCAACTTTTACCGGAATCCTGGATCGAAGAGGCCACAACATCCAAAATAGCCTCCTTGCCTTCCGGAATGCGCCCCGAAAACCTGACAATGAAGCCCCAGGACAGCGATTGGTTACAAGGATACGGCTACCAGATGTGGCGTTGCCGGCATAACGGGTTCCGGGCAGACGGCGCAGCAGGCCAATACATTATCGTATTACCCGAAAAGGATGCCGTCATCGTAAC
This sequence comes from Parabacteroides sp. AF17-28, assembly GCF_003479205.1. Classification (NCBI taxonomy): domain Bacteria; kingdom Pseudomonadati; phylum Bacteroidota; class Bacteroidia; order Bacteroidales; family Tannerellaceae; genus Parabacteroides; species Parabacteroides sp. AF17-28. The sequence continues at coordinate 13,284 of NZ_QUGV01000021.1, forward strand.
AACAGCCAACATTAACGACATGCAAGCGGAAATCAATCTGATCTGGAAACATATATTGCCGGCATTATAAATAAATAACGGATAAACTCCGGTCCTCTATTGCATGTTACGGCTGTATTCTATTCATGTCACAGTTGTCTTCCTTGTATGTTACATTTGGATTTCTTGTGTTTCATAGCTGTGACATGAATAGCGGGCGGATATGGAAGGGGCACACATTCCGCATCATTCACTCTATCTGCCGGGTTGTTCCTTCCTTTACGGTTATAACCCTACTTATTCCGGTTTATTCTGATACCAACGCTGGAAAACGGTCCGGATCTCCGGTAAGTTCTTTTTATAACTATCCAAAGACCATTCGCAGCCAAAGTCCTGCATATAGTTGTTCAAAGGAGCAAGTCCGATCTCTTTACGCAATTCGTCGACTTTATCCGGATTCTCCAAAGGAACGATAAAGACTTTGTTGTTTGAAGTAATTGTCTGCGTACCATACACCTGGGGTTTACCTTGATTCATAAGAATGCGGTCTGTCAGGAATGCATAATGCCATCCTTTTGCATTTCCTTGTTTCACGGCCTCCTTCAAAAGGGGCAGATATTTGGTTTGCACCGTCAATTCATTAATATGCTGGATACAGAGAAAAAGAGTCTCGTTGGCATCCTCTCCTATGTCATCAATCCCCAACCAACCGTAAGCATCGATGATCTGCTGTACCCGCAAGCCGTTCTTTAAATCGATCTCACGCATAATCTTTCTTATATCCAACGTACGCTCGTCCTCCCTCCCATACTTTTTCATTGCATCCATCAAAAGAATTCGAATACTCTGATCCTTACTCCGGATATCATTCAGTTCATTCCGTATCCCGTATATTTCAGGGTCCATATCCTTCTCGATTGCATCGAGCAGTTTGACATAGGTCGCATTGAAAGCGGCAGTATCATGCGAGGCAAGATAAGAATAACAACTATCTTTCAGTTCCGATAAACTTTGCGCTTCAGCTGTTATGGCTGTGCCGGTAATGGCGATGATCAAACATATTATTTTCTTTCTCATGGTCGTTTCTTATAATATCTTTTTGAGTAACAAATATATGAAATATTTTTCCAGAGAATATGGGCAAGTGATTACATTATTCCTATATTTACAAAATCAATACTTAAAAATCATGGATGAATATATCGGAGCAGTCATAAAAGTCGGTGGAATCCTAATCGGGGGAGTCATGATTTTGTTTGTTATCTGGCATATCGTAAAAGATATATTGGATATAAGCGGGAAAGATTCTTCGGACGGGAAATAAACAGGAATAAGAAACAAACCAACAAGGCGAAAAGTATAAGTAAATGCTTTTTTTATATAAGAGATGATAGAAGCCGGAAGAGTAACTTTGTAATCTAAACAAAAAGCTATTTTAACCAGACTTTCTAACCTCTGCGAAGAGGAATGGTTTTTACCCTATTTTCGTTTTTTAGAACTCTTCCGGCCTGGATTTTCGGTTATCGAAAACCAGGCCGGTCTATTTCAGACCATTCCTCCTTTTGAAACACAAGGCAAGCGGATTCTTTCAAACTTGGTTGCCACTTCTTTTATATCTTCGTATATCCGCCACAAATTTCAGCAGCATATCTATTATATTTACAGCAAGAGTTTTTAAGAAAAAGTAGATATTTAGTATGGGTAATTTTAAAGAGACAGAACAGATTGACTGCCATTATTACAATACTCCTTCCCCTTGTAAATTTCGTTCATTCGAACTAAAATCCGGGACGAGATTTACAGAAACCAGGAATGAATTTACACGAATCATCTTCTTGCTTACAGGAGAAATAACCATCGATTGCGATGCCTGCTACAACCATACGTTGAAGCAACAGGAAATAGCCCTCTTGCCGATCGGATGCCGGATAGCAATCAATGCGGAGCAGGAAAGCAGCCTGATCGTCTGTTCCTTTTTAAAAATGCCTCAGGTCTGTAACCGGGTCCAACTCTCTAATCTCACCCGGTTAAAGAAAAGCATTATCTATCATTACAACACGCTTCCTTTCCGGGGAGAGATGCCGGACTATCTATCACTCTTAAAGTTATATCTAAACAGTAAAGTCGATTGTCCCCGCATACATGAAGGCAAACTGGAAGAATTAGGTATCCTTTTCCGGACTTATTATTCAAAAGAAGAACTGGCCACTTTCTTATATCCCATTATAAACGAGAATGAAGAATTTAACCAGTTTGTTCTCACCAACTACCGTACGGTCTCCACTGTGGAAGAACTGGCCGAAAAAGCAAACATAAGCCTTTCCTCTTTTAACCGTAAGTTCCGGCGTTATTTCAGCGAATCGGCATTCCGCTGGATGCAAAAAAAACGTGCAGAAGGAATCCTGCACGATATAAAAACAACGAATAAATCTTTTCAGGAAATCTCGCTGGACTGGCGATTCTCATCCCAGTCCCACCTGACCAAATTCTGTAAGCTGCAATACGGATTGCCCCCAAGAGAGATCAGGAAAAAATCCCAAATGAAAACTTAAAACGGAACCTCATTATTTCCCGGAGCCGGGGCCAGGAAATCGGCTCCGGCAGGCGGTATCGGCGGCATAGCCTCTATCGGGCCCGAGCTGTTCATATTGGAAGCGAACTCACGGACAGGAATGTCCTCATCCACATTCATGAACTTCGCAAACTCGCTCTTGAAACGGAGGCGCACATCCCCTACCGCACCGTTACGGTGCTTGGCTATGATAATCTCGGCCAGACCGATCAAGGAATTACCCCGTTCGTCCTCCGTAATCTTATAGTATTCGGGACGATGGATGAAACATACCATATCGGCATCCTGCTCGATGGCACCGGACTCACGCAAGTCGGCCAACTGCGGGCGCTTCCCCTCGACTCCCTGACGGGCTTCGACGCCACGATTCAACTGAGACAGGGCGATGATCGGGATATTCAATTCTTTCGCCAATCCCTTCAAGGATCGGGAGATGGTACTTACCTCCTGTTCACGGCTACCGAAACTCATACCGCTCGCATTCATCAACTGGAGGTAGTCGATAATAATAATCTTGACACCATGTTCACGGACCAGACGCCGGGCTTTCGTACGCAATTCGAACACCGAGAGGCTCGGCGTATCGTCTACATAGATCGGTGCATCATACAATTCTTTTATCTTGAAGTCCAGCTGTTCCCATTCGTAGTTTTCCAGACGGCCGCTCTTGATCTTTTCGCCCGGAATCTCACAAACGTTCACGATCAAACGGTTTACCAACTGGACGTTACTCATTTCAAGCGAGAACAAAGCGACCGGCGTATTATGGTTCACCGCCATATTCTTAGCCATAGAGAGCACGAACGCCGTTTTACCCATCGCAGGACGGGCAGCAATGATGATAAGATCGGAATTTTGCCATCCCGAAGTCATTTTATCGAGCCCTTCAAAACCGGTACGCAAACCGCTCAAACCCTCCTTCTGGTTGGCCGCTTTTTCCAACAGCACCATAGCTTCCTTGATTACCGGATTGATCTGGGTCACATCCTTCTTGACATTACGCTGGGATATCTCGAAGAGTTTTCCTTCGGCTTCCTGCATCAGGTCTTCCACATCGATTGTTTCATCGAAGGCTTTACCCTGTATCATAGCCGTGAAAGAGATCAACTCCCGTGCCAGATATTTCTGGGCGATGATACGGGCATGATACTCGATATGGGCGCTACTGGCGACTTTGCTGGTCAACTGGGATATATAGAACGGACCGCCTACCTCTTCCAGTTCACCACGCGTCTTCAGTTGCTCAGTGACGGTCAGCATATCCACCGGACGCTGGCTGATCGCCAGATCTACAATAGCCGCATAGATTTTCTCATGCGCTTTCTCGTAGAAACATTCCGGTTTCAGGATTTCACTAACTATGGAATAAGCATCTTTTTCCAGCATCAAGGCTCCTAACACGGCTTCTTCCAGCTCGCGTGCCTGTGGCTGCAAGCGCCCCATATCGGGTACTACAACCGGTTTCCGCTTTCCTTTTCCTCCTGTATTATTTCCTCTTTCAGCCATCGTTCTATATAATTATCGGGCATCAAAAGTAATACTTTTTATCCGGTTCTCCGAACCCTGAACAAAATATTACATCGATTTGCCAAACCGGGAAGCATCTACCGCTTCGTGCTGTTTCTGCTTATATCCTCCGAACTTCCAGATGAAAGAAACGGTCAGACAACGATGGTCGTTCAGCATCCGGATACGGCTATATTGGCCGGGCTGGTCGATATCCAGACGATGCGGGTCGTTATTCTGAAAGATGTCGTTCCACTTCAGTATCAATGTGGCACGATCATCGGAAAACTGCCACTTCAGAGCGGTTGAAACATCTGATATATGACCAACCTCATAGACCCCCTGAATAGCTCCCGTCACAAAATAACCGTTCAATTCCAACTTCAGATTCGGACGGGCTTTGGAAAGGACAAACGTATTATTCATCTTGAACTGCCCGAAATATTTTCCATTGTCGAATGACAGATCGTGAAAATGATCCAGTTTTTCCTGTATGCGCCCGCCAAGCAACGTCACCTGGCTGTTCCAGAACTCACCGGCACGGAAAGGAACGATCACGGCCAACCCGAACTGCAACTGATAGTCCATATTCTCGTACCGGAAAATATTCTTCAATTCCGATGTGTTCTGATAAGGTAACTGAGCGAAGTAATCAGGTACATAGTCACAGAAAGCCAGGAACGTATATTTCTGCTTCAGAATATAAAGAAGCTGGCCGCTGTAAGAGCGATAGGGTTTCAACGAAGGATTACCTAACACGACTGAGTAAGAGTTAAGCGGGCTCGCCTGCGGAGTGACATCCCAATAAGACGGATATGTCTTATCGCTGCTTACATCCAATTGTAAGACATGCATCGGACTGACCGTATAACTAAGTGAAGCATTCGGGAACAAGGCCCAATCATTCCAAAGTGTGGATTTCACGCCATTGGAAGTATAGTCGGATTTGAAATATTCGGCTTTCAGGGAAGCGGTCGCCGAGAAATGCGAACCGAAGCTCTTCGACACTTCCAAAAAACCATTTGCGCTATATTCTTTCTGGCGGTTATTCTCCAGCTCATCCGGAGCAAGCTCGTAGCCATTACCTTTATTATATAAGTAATCGATATAGGTTTTCGAGGAGGTGAAACCGCCATGGACACCGTAATTCAGTGTCCACCCGGTTCCAAAAGTGCGGGTATGGTTAATAAATAGTGCTCCTTGTGAAATATCCTGTTTGGAATTGTTCTGCAGGTCTGTCAGAACGCTTTCGCTGTTCCGGTCGACGAAAGTCTGGAATCCGGGTGAGCGATAGCGAGTGAAATCGGCTCCCGCCATCAGTCCGGAATGGCCGTCATACTGGACACGTACATTATGCAACGCATTGTTCCCTTCAACATAGGTTCGGCTGAAACGTTCTTCTGCCGGCTGTTCCGATTGTAATGTATGGAAAGTCGTAGTGGCGACACGGGTTATATCGGACTTACCTGCCGTAAGATAGTAGGCTGCCGACAGTTTGTCGTCATTCTTAAAAGTATAGTCCATTCCCAGGCGCATCGTTCCGTCGGTGCCATGACGTTTGCCACGGTCAGACTGGTTGACTTCCGTCACCTGGTCTTTTAAGGTATGGCGGGCCAGAATCTCCTCTCCCATATAGTTACGTCCCTTACCTCCGTTGACCAGAAAATCGATATTAAGGCGGGAGGTAGAATAAAGCAAGTTGCCATGTGCTTTCCCCGCCGCATAATGCCGTTGAAGGTAATCGGCTCCCACCTCTCCCTGTAACATGTTCTTCTCGGCTACCGACTGATCCAACACGACGTTGATCATAGCCCCTTTGATATTATATTTGGCAGGAGCATTATACATGATCTCGACATTGCTCACCCGGGAAGCCGGGATTGTTTTCAGCATACTGATCAGCTGGTCGACCGACATGGTCGTCAGTTGTCCGTTGATCACAATGCTCGGACTGCCGGCGCCCAATAGTTGAACGGCATCGTCTGTTCCGATCACGCCGGGTATCTCCTTCACAACTTCAAAAGCATTGCTGACAGCCTTATCTTTCATCAGTTGAGGCACGTCATATTTCAATGCGCCATTCTCGACTTTCACCTGTGGCCGCTCAGCTTTTACCACGACGCCCTCCAGCTCATAATCCTTTTCAGTCAAAAGGACTGTTCCGGCATCCGCTGTCGAAACCTCTTTACAGGCCGGTTCATACAGTAAATGCTGGAATAACAGACGGTAAGTCTGACCGGCTTCCCAGTTCAACAAGAAAACGCCAAGACTATCTGTTACTACAGCATCTATATAAGTAGAATCCAATGTTTGCAATACGACAGCCACTCCGTCTACGGGCTGTTCCTCCTTATCGACCACTTTGCCGTGAATCCGTTCCTGCGCCTGCAACATGCCACAACCGGCAACCAATAAAACCAGCGAGTAATAAAGTATTCGTTTCATCTTCGTTCTTTTTTTGTTCAACAATGCAAAGAAAGAACCTTCCAGGGAGAAACTGTGTTATCACTCACTTACGGAGTGTTATTTAGTCTTATCATATTCCTATTTTCCTACGTTTTTATAAGCAGAAGGATTAATACCTTCATGCCTTTTAAAGAATTTGGATAAATGGCTTACATCTGTAAAACCAAATTCATCCGCAATTTCTTTCAACTTGATTTCTCCGGTTTCTAATCTGCGCTTGATGAGTTGTAATTGCATCTTTTCGATATATTCTTTATAACTTATCTCGAAATTCCGCTTGAAATAAGTACTGAAATAAGATGGCGAAATATTAAAATTATTAGCAATCATATTGATGGAAATACAATCACGGTTAGATATATTCTCTTGAATGTATGCTGCTATATGAGCGTTAGTTGGAGTTTTCTTCTTTAATTCAATATTTCGGTTCTCAATGTATTCTTTTATCATTCCGAAAATGGAAAGAATATGATAATACACAATAGACGAACGAAGTACGTTAATCGTTGAATTATATAGGATAATATTCTCAAAAATATTCTTCAATATAGTCTGGCAAGGTTCACTCACCGTTATCTTATCCTCTTTCAGCCATTGAATTTCCATAATGGAAGTTGGAGTTATTTCTCGCGAAAAGGACTTATAGGAGCGGTCATAAGTCTCAAAATAGCTTGAAGTAAATTTAATATAGGTAAAGCGCGTTACAGTTTTTACTGTGAAATAATGGCGGTCACCGGGGGCAAGCAGAAATAAATCCCCTTTTTCATATGGAATTGTAACTTCATTAAAGACATGCTCCCCACACCCATAATGAATATAGATGATTTCAAAATGGTCTTGGGCATGTAATTCGCAAGAATATTCTTCCTCAATTACATCTATAATCTTTAATGATTCAAACTGGCTGCACTTTCTCATAGCGCAAATATACAAAATAATGTAATGTAAATACAAGTATTTCAATCCTATTCCCGCCTACCTTTGCAAAACAATCATCAACTAAATAACAAAGAATGAAAAAGATAACATTATTTTCAATGATCTTAGGTATATTTTTAATTACTTCATGTATGGAAAACAGTAAAAAATCAGACAAAGTAGTCTTCACACAGAATGAAGATAGCACGAGTACCACAGGTTGGCAATCTCATTATGACCGGATGGAAGCAACCGACCTTCCTGATAACGTAATAGACTTAATAGGTAAGCAATGGATGCTGGTGACAGCAGGGAATAAAAATTCTTATAACACAATGACAGCATCGTGGGGAGCGGTTGGCGATATGTGGAGCAGACCATCTACTTTTATCGTAGTCCGTGATTCAAGGCATACTTATCAATTTTTGCAACGAGAAGAAAGTTTTACACTAAGTTTTTTTACAGAAGAATATCGGGGAGCACTTAGAATTTGTGGAACAAAATCGGGACGAGATACTGATAAAGTGTCAGAAGCCGGGTTGACCCCATTGGAAACCCCTTCCGGACTAATGAGTTTTGAAGAGGCTCGAATGATTATAGAATGTAAGAAAATGTTCGTTCAAGAGATGGACTATGCAAATTTGACTCAACCTTATAAAGAGAAAATTATGGAAGAATCTTATAACAAAGAGCCTTCTAAACACCAACTCTTTATTTCAGAAATAACCAATATATGGATAAAGAAATAAAAAATAAATCAGTTACACGTAATTCGTTCCGACGGTATTGCAGGACGGTTCATTTTCATCTATCCTTTTTCTTTATGGGAGTGATTCTTATTTATGCAGTATCGGGCATAACGATGAATCATTTAAAGGATTTTAATCCGAAATACTATATAACTGTAAACAATTATACGGTGAAGGGGACATTCCCTACCTCCCATAAATTTAATAAAAATGAAATAATACAGTTGTTAAAAGAGGTAGGCGAACAGGATAATTATATCAAGCATTTTTATCCGAATAACTCAACAGTGAAAGTTTTCTTGAAAAGTGGTTCATCCTATATTATTGATACTCAAACAGGAAATGTTGCTTATGAAGGAATAAAGAAAAGACCGTTTTTTTATCAACTCTCATTTCTCCATTATAACCCGGGAACATGGTGGACCTATTTCTCAGACCTATCTGCGGTATGCCTTATATTGATATGTATAAGTGGTATTCTAATGAATAAAGGTAAACGAGGTTTGTTCGGAATAGGGGGAATTGAATTATTAGCAGGTATATTAATCCCTGCGCTGGCTTTAATTTTATAGATAAATTACATAATAAAATGGATGCTAAATTTAAAGGTTCAATTTATGGGATTATTGCAGCAATCAGCTATGGAACAAATCCACTTGGGGCATTATCTCTTTATGAAGCTGGAATAAACGCTAACTCTGTATTATTTTACCGCTTCTTACTTGCGGCTTTTTTTCTCGGTGGGTTAATGTTTATACAAAATAAATCGTTCAGGGTTACACGAAAAGAATTAGGGATTTTGGCAGGGTTAGGGATTTTGTTTGCGGCATCTTCGCTGACCCTGTTCCTAAGTTTCCACTACATGGATGCAGGAATAGCGTCTACAATTCTGTTCGTATATCCTGTTATTGTAACTGTCATCATGGCTATTTTCTTTAAAGAAAAAACATCCTTAATTACGGTTTTATCTATTCTTCTGGCTATTGGGGGCATAGGACTGTTATACAAAGGGAATAATGGTAGCGTGTTGAATGCAACGGGAGTATCGCTTGTTATGCTATCCTCCCTTTCTTATGCACTTTATATAGTTGCTGTAAATAAATCCTCTTTAAGAATGTCATCTATAAAGTTAACGTTTTATGTTCTGCTATTTTGTACATTAACTATCATGGTTCAATCATTTTTTGACAGCAACAACCATTTACAGTTACTTACAACCTCTTCTATGTGGATGTTTGTTATAATGCTTGCATTGGTTCCTACTGTTATATCCTTAGTATTTATGGTAATTGCAGTACGCCAAATAGGTTCAACACCTACTGCTATCATGGGCGCATTGGAACCACTCACTGCGGTGGTTATCGGTATTACTATATTCAATGAAATATTCACTCTACGGTTGGCTGTTGGCATTATGATGATACTAATAGCTGTAATTCTAATAATAATTGGTAAATCAATTCAAATTCGAACATTAACCGTTGCTATTACTTATATAGGACAAATACTTCATAAACCTTGGCAACCGAAATGAAATTATCTAAATTGTAAATTAAAACCGTTGTCATCGGTGTAAGTGGCAATATCATCACCTACGATGACTATCTTACGAAACGCTTGACGATTCTTCACGTTATTTCGCTCCACAACATCGTCTATATATCAATCAACTTCTGCAAATATATATGTCTGTTTATATTGTTCAATTCTAAATTTACAGTACAAATACAATAAATCAAGAATAACCTAGGCAACTGTTACTCTGCCTTTAGTATCTACACAACGTCAAATCTATTAAATAGCTATTTAAGCATAAGTTTTATATTCCTATATTTGCAAGCTAAAAAATGGAAATATGAAGCAGATTGAAGAAATTGCAACAAAGAATCAAGACAAAGCGTGGGAGATTATCAGAGATACTAACATTATGGGAATTTGGCAAGATGCAGGCGCAACCATTAATCTTGTCGGCTCGCTCAAAACAGGGCTACTTATGAAGCATCGGGATATTGATTTTCATATTTATACTGAAAGGTTGGATGTTGCCGATAGTTTTTCCGCAATGACAAAATTGGCTCAACATCCACGTATCAAGCGTATTGAGTATGGAAACCTCATAGATACCGACGAAAAATGTATTGAATGGCACGCTTGGTATGAAGATGAAAACAAAGATCTTTGGCAATTGGATATGATTCACATTGAAAAAGGGTCTACATACGATGGCTATTTTGAGAAAGTTGCCGAACGTATTTCTGAACTCCTTACCGATGAGACACGACATGCAATTCTGCGACTTAAATACGAAACTCCCGATACGGAGAAAATTATGGGCATAGTTTATTATCAAGCTGTAATTCAAGGCGGTGTTCGTACTTACACTGAGTTTACAGAATGGTTGAAAAATAATCCGACAGATGGCATAATTGAATGGATGCCATAATATGGAAACATCATAACCCCAATTACAGATTACAATATTAAATTAAACGGCGGTGTGTCAAAAGTAAGTTCTAACGCTTTAGCGTGTCATTGCGGGCTTGCCCCGCAACCTTATACTACACTGATACAATGATTAGTATGAGATGGCGGATCAAGCCCGCCAGGACACAGACGCTATAAATAGTACTTTTGACACATCCGCGCGGCCTAATCTATAATTCATTATTTAACCAGACTATTTTTTCACCAAATCGACCAACCATTTTATCATTTCCGGGTCATAATGCGAGAAGAACAGACTTTTTCCCTGGTTGAGTCCGGCTATTTCCTGCATATCTTCATCCGTCAAAGCAAAGTCGAATACATTGAAATTCTCAATCATACGCTCTTTGCGGGTGGACTTCGGAATAACAATTACGCCTCGTTGAATAAGGAAACGCAACGCTGTCTGTGCTACTGACTTGCCGTACTTTTCACCAATTGCTTTTAGAGTTTCATTTGTAAAGAAGTCATTCCGCCCTTCGGCAAACGGACCCCACGACATGACACGCGCACCGTAACGTTCCATGATTTTCTGCGGTTCAACCTGCTGGTTGAATACATGCGTTTCCACTTGGTTGACCATCGGTTTGATTTCGCAGAACTCCGCCAAATCCACAAAACGGTCGGGATAGAAATTGCTCACACCGATAGCACGAGCCTTGCCGTTTTTGTAGGCTTCTTCCATGGCGCGATAAGTGCCGTAGTAGTCGCTGAAAGGCTGGTGAATCAGCAGCAAATCCACATAGTCGCTTTGCAATTTGCGCAAAGATTCGTCGATGGATGCCTTCGCTTGTTCATAGCCGGCATTGGAAATCCATACTTTAGTAGTGATGAAAACATCTTCACGGGCAATACCGCTTTTCTTCACAGCACGGCCTACGCCTTCCTCATTATAATAAGCCTGCGCCGTATCGATAGAACGATACCCCACACTCAAAGCATCCGCTACACAACGTTCACACTCTTCAGGTGTCACCTGATAGACGCCATAGCCCAAGATCGGCATTTCGATGCCATTATTCAATTTTACAATATCCATAATTTCATGTTTTTATATAATTATCAAAAAGACTTTCAGAAGATTTTCTTTCCCATCTCATATGCTTCCTGTAAGGCAGAATTGCCTTTTATTTCGCCCACGTGCCACACTCCGGTTGCAAGAATTTTCCCTTTGACTACCGGATTCTCCAAACAATCGATGAAGCCCATAAGATTATCGAAAACATGCTCCAAAAGAGGGCGACCTTCATCTCCTTCGGCTGCGGCAGCAAGGAAATAAAACTCCTTGTTCGTCATTTCCGTATAGGGGCCGCAACAACGGTCGAGCATTGTTTTCAGTTGTGCACTCATCGCATAAAAATAAACCGGTGTTCCGAGAACGATGACATCAGCGGCCAGCATTTTGCTGATGATTTCGGCAGCATCGTCTTTTTGAGGACAAGGTTTCTTATATTGGCTGCATACGCTACACCCTGTACAATAGTTGACTGTTTTGTCTCCCAGGAAAATCTTCTCCACCTCATTCCCGGCTTCAACTGCGCCACGCATAAACTCATCGCAAAGTGTATCGGAGTTTCCTCCACGCCGCGGACTGGATGATAGTATAAATACTTTCTTGCTCATAATTATATATTATTTAATAGGTTATTTTTCATGCAACAAAAATACACCGTTACAAGAAGACACTTTGTAGATGAATTACGGATAATAGTACCCGAATTACAGATTATAATATTTATTCCATGAGCCGATAGATACATACGCATGATAATTGGATTCCATGGGCTTATTGTATAAAACGTATTTTTCAGGCTCGAAAAACGTCCGAAACAAAATAAATGTTAATCCGTTTTTTGGGCCTCAAAAAGGGACTTTTTCCTCTTTTTTGAGCGTTTTCCACCATTACGACCGTCCTAATTTCCATTACGACCGTTCTGATAGGTAGTGCACTCGGCACCTCGCGAAGATTTGGACGGTCGTAATGGCGATTTGGACGGTCGTAATTGGAAAGAGGACCGTTTTAAGGGTAAAAAAGCACCTGAATTTCCTTGAGATATTTGGAACGCCGTCCGTTTTGTTTTTAAATATTCGATTCTCCGGGAGTTAAGGTTTATCACATTGTCGGCGATTCTGTCTTCCGGCAATCAAAAAGAATACTTTTCAGAACGACCTCGGCACCTCATTTTCTCTGTTGTCAATCAAAAAGGCCGAAACCATGAAAAAAGTCAATCCAAAATGGATCAAAATTTCGGACGAAATAGAAAAATGCCTGAAAAGGGGGGTTATTGTCTTTTTCCAGTTTGCAAAGGCACAGTCTTTGACGCCATAAAACAGTAATAATGGTTGAATAATCAGTAATTCATGCACAAGCCAATCGCCGGACCAGGAGTACCTTTGTCACAGTAACTAAGAAAAAACAGATTGTATGAGAACAATAAACAAACGGATAGCAGTAGCGCTATTAACCATAGCCGCCTGCCATCCCATTAAAGCACAAGAAAATATGGAGAATGTATTGAACCAGCGGCAACAGAACATCGTTGCCATCGCATGCCTTGAGGCAAAAGGTGACCTGGAAAATCTTTCCGGAGCCATCCATACGGGTTTGGACGAAGGTCTGACAGTCAGTGAAATAAAAGAAGTGCTCTCACATCTCTATGCTTATACAGGTTTTCCACGCAGCCTCAATGCGTTGGGAGTCCTCCAGCAAGTACTGGCCGAACGCAAGGCAAAGGGTATCAGAGACAGAGAAGGCAAAGAAGCCGATCCCCTACCCGATGATTTCGACGCTCTGAAAGAAGGTACGGCTATACAGACGAAACTCAGTGGCGCCCCCTTCGACTATACCTTCGCTCCGGCTACCGATTATTATCTGAAAGCGCATCTCTTCGGCGACATCTTTGCACGTAACAACCTGACTTTCCCCGAACGTGAGCTGGTAACGGTCAGCGCACTGTCCGGTATCAAAGGAGTGGAACCGCAACTGAAATCGCACGTGCGTGGAGCAAAGAACATGGGGCTGACGGATGCAGAAATACATTTCATCCCCGGCGTGCTACTGCAAAAAGTAGGCGAACCCGAAGCCTACCGTGCCAAGAAAGCTATTGCAGAAGTTTATGGTGAAGAATTCAGAGAAGGCGAACCCATAGAGAACTGCGTATTTCCAAAAGGCGAACCCAATACGGCGTATGCCAAATATTTCATCGGGAACAGCTATTTGGCCGGACTGGCGACCGGTGAAGGAAAGTTGCACGTAGACAATGTTACTTTCGAGCCACGTTGCCGCAACAACTGGCATATCCACCACAAAGGCGGCCAGATCCTTATCTGCGTAGGCGGCAGAGGATGGTATCAGGAATGGGGCAAACAAGCTCAGGAATTACATCCCGGCGACGTAGTCGATATTCCTGCCGAAACCAAACATTGGCATGGTGCCGCAGCCGACAGCTGGTTTCAACATATCGCCATCGGCATTCCGGCTGAAGGGGCAAGTGCGGAGTGGCTCGAACCGGTGACTGACGCAGAATATGACAAACTGAAATAATTGTACCTTAATATTACAGATTTCACGTACTGTCTGAAATTCTTATGGTTTTTATTCATATCTTTGCTTTAGTTCAAACACTTGCGTTTACGAATACAGACTGCAACACGGACAGGTCATGCAATAGCTCAATTTAATTTTTATATAATGCACTATAAATATGGATGAAATAATAAAAATAGATACTATAGACAAGTACAACAAGCTGTATGGCCTGGAAACCATGCATCCACTGGTCGGAGTTGTGGATTTGACAAAAGCGACTGCCTTTCCCAACCATATCCGCATGAATATGGGTATTTACTCGCTTTTCCTGAAGCAGACCATATGCGGCGACTTGAAATATGGGAAAAAACTGTATGATTACCAGGAAGGGACAATCGTCAGTTTCGCTCCCGGACAGGTAATCGGGATTGATTTGAAGGAAGATTCCCGCCCCTCTTCAGTCGGCATTGTTTTCCATCCGGATTTGATACGGGGTACATCGCTCGGAGAGAATATCAAGCAGTATTCTTTCTTCTCCTACGAAGTAAACGAAGCACTCCATGTATCCGAAGAAGAAAAACAAATCATCATCGATTGCCTCGATAAAGTCCGGATAGAGTTGAGCCATGCCATAGACAAGCACAGCAAAATACTGATAGCCAAAAACATCGAGCTGCTACTTGATTATTGTATGCGTTTCTATGAACGGCAGTTCAACACTCGCAGCAAGGTAAACAAAGATATTCTTGTACAGTTCGAAAAACTTCTGGACGATTATTTTCAGGGCAGGAATGCAGAAAACAAGGGGTATCCCACAGTGAAATACTTTGCAGACAAGGTCTTCCTTTCCCCAAACTATTTTGGCGACCTCATTAAAAAGGAAACCGGACAGACAGCCCAGCAACATATATTATCCAAGCTCATAAGCCTCGCCAAAGACCGGATTGTAAACACTAACCGGCCCGTATCAGACATAGCCTACGAACTGGGATTTCAGTATGCACAACATTTCTCGCGCCTGTTCAAAAAGAATGTGGGTTGTTCGCCCAATGAGTACAAGAAAATGAATATATTATGAAAGAAAGCATATTAAATATAGAAACAATACACGAGTGCAACCGTTGTTTAGGGTGCAAGACGCTCCATCCGCTTGTCAGTGTTATCGACCTGTCGAAGACTAATTTAGAGCAGTGTACCATCAAATTCGATTTCTATACTATTATTATGCTGGAAGGGGATGTGGAAGATTTCTCATATGGACGCAAGTCTTGTGATTACTCCAATGCATCGCTCCTGTTCCTTACTCCGGGCGAATCCATCAATATAGACCATAACGAACTGCTCCGCCGGAAAGGTAGGCTGCTTGCATTCCATCCCGATTTACTCAGCCGTACTTCGCTGGACTGGCATATAGAGGATTATACATTTTTCTTCTATAAACCGGATGAAGCCCTCCACTTGTCCCTGCGCGAGAAAAGTAAAATCATAGACTGCCAGCATAACATCGCAGAGGAATTGGAACACGCTATAGACAACCATAGCAAAACTCTGATTTCAAGGCATATCGAGCTCTTACTTGACTATTGTACCCGTTTCTATGAACGCCAGTTCATTACACGCTGTGAGGCAAACAAGTCTCTTATCCGCCAAACAAACATATTACTGGATGAGTACATCCAATCCGGAAAGCTAAAAAAAGGAATTTCACCTTCGGCTGAATATTGTGCCGATAAACTCCATTTATCCTCCCAATATTTCAATGATTTATTGTATTTTGAGACGGGAGAGGATATCGACGAATATTTCCAGCTCAAACAGTTGGAAGCCGCCAAAACGATGCTGTTGGAACAAGGATGTACTGCCGGCGCAGTGGCAGAAAGGCTGGGATACCCCAATGTACAACAATTCAGACGTATTTTTAAGATGAATACGGGGATAGCTCCTGATGATTATAAACTGGCACAAAACTAATAAAAGTGTTATTTAGTCTTATCGGATTCGTTATAAATCGAATCGGAACATTTACTTTTGCCGTAAAGAAGAAGAAATGAAAACACGTCTCCGATTTAAGATAATAGCAACGCTTATATGCCTTTCACTTGCCGGACTGTTGATTTCACAGGGATACTGGCTGAAGGGATTATACGTATCCAACAAGAAAAACACATGGGATAAAATAGAGGAAGCCATGCGAATGGCTGACTATATGGAAATATTCCTACGCTTAGACTCGCTGAGCAAAAACGACTTCCACGGCGAAATAAGTCCTCAATTCAGCTTTAGCCAAGACACGGCATGGGAAAAGAAAAAGGAGTCTATTTCTCTGGACAAAATCATGGAATCTTCTCCGGGCTATACAATTCAGTATATGGAAGCTGCTAAGACATTAAATGAATATTTACAGATGATCGGTACGTTGGAAAGAAACGTACAAATACTCATGCACCAGCAGATAGACTCATTACTGCCTATTAATTATGCGCAATTTAATACTTTATTAAAGAATGGGTTACAGGATAGAGAAATCGCCGCTCCATACCGCCTGCGGGTGATTCGGCAAGAAGCGAAAGATTCCGTACTTTATACTTATACGGAAACATCCCGGAAAGAAGGATCATGGAAAAATGCCGTTCGTTTCACCCATATTATCGAACCGGGAGAATATTACTATGATCTGGAAATTCAATCTCCCGACCAGATTGTATTCCGGCAGATGGCTGGTATATTAATTTCTTCTTTTTTGCTTTTTGTGATTATCCTGATTGCTTTTGTATATCTGCTTTACACCATTTTGAGACAAAAAACAGTAGAGGAACTGAAAACCGATTTCACCAACAACATGACACACGAACTGAAGACGCCTATCTCTGTCGCCTTTGCCGCTAACGATGTGTTGTTGAACTACAGCGACACAATCAACGAAAAACAAAGGAAATACCTGAATATCGTGCGGGAACAGTTGAACCATCTGTCCGGACTGGTCGAGCAAATCCTGACCCTTTCTGTTGAGAACAGAAGTACATTCCGCCTTCATCCCGAATCGGTACAAGTGGCGGATGTGCTTACACCGCTTATCGAACAATTCAAGCTGAAAGCAGACAAGCCGGTCAGTATCATATCGGAAATACCGGACCGAATGGCTGTGACGGCCGACCGTACCCACTTATATAATATGCTCAGTAATCTGATTGGGAATGCTATCAAGTATTCCGGCGAGAAACCTTGCCGCATACGGATCAAAGGCACACTGTCCTCCAAAGAGGCGACCCTCTCGGTGACAGACGAAGGAATCGGTATCAGCGAAGCCAATCAGAAGAGGGTTTTCGACAAATTCTACCGCGTTCCAAACGGAAACCTGCACGATGTAAAAGGCTTCGGCCTCGGATTATACTATGTCCGTGACATGATGGCTAAACACAATGGAACCGTGACAGTCAAGAGCCAGCCGGGAAAAGGCTCTATGTTTACCCTTCATTTTAAAAATTAATATCAATGGATAAGATCAGAGTTTTATTAGTAGAAGACGAGCCCACCCTTGCCATGATCATAAAGGACACGCTGGACGGGAATGAATTTGAAGTATTTATTGCAGCTAACGGCGAAGAGGGATTATCCCGCTATAAAGAGACCAGGCCGGATATCATCGTTTCGGATATCATGATGCCGAAGATAGACGGTTTCACAATGGTACGGCATATACGGAAGACAGACCATCAAATACCTGTGCTCTTCCTCTCCGCCCGCTCGGCGGCAAATGATGTCGTAGAAGGTTTCGAATTAGGCGGTAACGACTACTTGAAAAAACCTTTCGGCATGGCAGAGCTGATCATCCGTATTAAGGCGTTGTTGAACAAGATAACTGTTTCCAAGGAGGAGACCAGTTCTTTCACTCTCGGTCAATATATATTCGATTCCATCACCCAAACGCTTCAGTACTGCGGAGAAAAACAATTACTGAGCAACCGGGAGTCCGAAATACTGAAGCGGCTGTGTGAAAACAAAGATCACGTGTTACCCATGAAAGACGTCCTGCTGGAACTATGGGGAGACGATTCATTCTTTAATGCCCGCAGCCTGCATGTCTTTATCACCAAACTAAGGCATAAACTGTCAAAAGACGAATCGATCAAAATCCTGAATGTACGTGGGATCGGTTACAAACTGATTATCGACTGACCTGCTTCAAGGCCTGCGCCAGCTGGTCCGGACACGACGTTCCCCGCTCGCGGCAGTCGATACCTTCCAGTCTCCGGATAGCTTCGTTTACATCCATACCCACTAATAATCTGGACAGCCCCTGCGTGTTGCCCTGGCAACCGCCGACGATCTGAACATTCTTAATCACATTATCTTCCGAATCGATAATCATCATCTTAGAACACACTCCGCCGGTCGGAGTGTATGCCACGCGTTGTTTATTCATTTCCTTATTTTATTTATCCGTAATGTCGTCTATAACGGGGTGCAAAGGTATAAATAAATTTGGAAAGGTATTTTAAACCTTAAGTATTGACCTTATTTCATAAAAGAAATGTATTATTCAATATAAACGGAATAAGATAGTGCATTATCCAAAAAGAATGCTTTCCTTTGTATCAACAAACAATAAGAGATTTATTTCGATTTGATTTTTCATATGTATCTCCTCAGTTATCCAGATTGAGTATTTCCACCTCTGATTAAGAACTTCCTTATATTCTGTTGTTGAATTATTAATTTTTTATTTTTATATTTATGAACATGTACATTGGTAACCTTAGCTATAACGTTAGGGAAGCAGATTTGAGAGAAGTAATGGAAGAGTATGGAACTGTTGAATCAGTAAAACTTATCGTAGATCGCGACACAAGAAGATCAAAAGGTTTTGCATTCATCGAAATGCCGGAAACTTCAGAAGCAAAAAGAGCAATCGAAGAATTGAACGGAGCTACATACGAAGGCCGTCCGATGGTTGTTAAAGAAGCACTCCCAAGAAATTAATTCACTGAATTATAAGAACTGTATTGAAAAGGATATCCGCTATCGGGTATCCTTTTCTTTGTTTACAGTCCATTTAACCTGCCGGCGGGACTTCGAGTAGTATTTTAGGTAATTTCTTTTTTCCTAAAATATTTGTACCTAACTTTGCGAAACATAAATGACAACTGTATGACGTACGAAGAAACGCTACACTATCTATATACCAGCATTCCTGTATTTCAGAATGCCGGACCTTCAGCTTACAAACCCGGACTGGGAACCAGCATCGCACTGGACGATTATTTAGGCAACCCGCATAAAGCCTATAAGACGATCCATGTCGCAGGAACAAATGGAAAAGGTTCCGTCAGCCATCTGCTGGCAGCTATTCTACGGCAGTCGGGATATAAAGTCGGACTGTACACTTCCCCGCACCTGATCGATTTTCGCGAACGTATCCGGGTGAACGGGCAAAAGATATCCCAGGAATATGTTATAGATTTTGTAGAACGCCACCGCTCATTCTTCGAGCCTCTCCATCCTTCTTTCTTTGAACTGACTTCCTGCATGGCTTTCGATTATTTCCGTACGAAGGAAGTGGACTATGCCGTGATCGAAGTAGGTTTGGGGGGACGGTTAGACAGTACGAATATCATCACTCCGATCCTGAGTGTCATTACAAATATCAGCCTGGACCATACGCAATTTTTGGGCGATACGGTCGAAAAGATAGCCTTCGAGAAAGCCGGTATCATCAAGAAAGACGTTCCCGCACTGATCGGCGAGGCAGACCGCCACAGCGTAGCACAGGTCTTTTTGGATGCCGCAGACAAAGCCGGTACGCAAGTTCTTTTTGCACAAGACAAAGAATATCTGAAAGAATCCTACCTGACGGAGACCGGCAAATGGCATCTGGACTCGACAGAATACGGACAATTGTCCGGACAGTTAGGCGGTGTCGTACAGTTCAGGAATGCAACAACCGTATTGGGAGCCATCGACCTGTTAAAAGCGTCCGGAGTCAATATACCCGTGGAAGCAATCCGCAAAGGATTTGAACACGTCGTCGAACTGACAGGCCTGATGGGACGTTGGCAAGTCTTGCAGGAAAGCCCGAAGGTCGTATGCGACACCGGGCACAATGTCGGAGGCTGGCAATACCTGAACATCCAACTGGAAGAAGAGATCACGCAACACAAGCAACTCTATATGATCGTCGGCATGGTCAACGACAAAGACATCAACGGTGTGCTCGAACTGATGCCGAAGGAAGCATTTTACTTCTTCACCCAAGCGTCCGTACAACGGGCAATGCCGGCAAAAGACTTCGCTGCGCTGGCCATCCGGCACGGACTGTCGGGTGTCGTATGCGACACTGTGCCGGAGGCCGTAGAGAAAGCGCTGGCACGTGCCGGGCAAAACGACACGATTTTTATTGGCGGCAGCACCTTTGTCGTTGCCGACGCCTTGCCCCTGTTCATCAAAGGATAATAATAACTTAATTCAATAAACAAATATCATGACAGAACAAATTCAGAGAAAACTGAGCGAATCGAAGACAGCACGATGGGCTGTATTGGCGCTCGTTGCATTTACAATGCTCTGCGGATACTTCATCACAGATATGATGGCTCCGCTTCAGGACTTATTGCAAACACCGGTCGATGGTGGAGGATTAGGATGGACAGCCAATGAATACGGCAAATTCACCAGTGCCTATGGCTGGTTCAACGTATTCTTCCTCATGCTTATCTTCGGCGGAATGATCCTGGACAAGATGGGCGTACGTTTCACCGGAGTTATGGCAACCAGCATCATGCTTGTCGGCGTATTTATCAAATGGTTCGGCGTATCGCACGATTTCGGTGGCGAAACAGTTTCTATCTTCGGTACGGAATGGGGCTATCCGCTGCTGGTCGCTTCACTTGGCTATGCCTTGTTTGGCGTTGGGGTTGAGATCGCCGGTATTACCGTTTCAAAGATTATAGTCAAATGGTTCAAAGGCAAGGAAATGGCTTTGGCAATGGGGTTGGAAATGGCTTGCGCCCGTATCGGTACGGGATTGGCAATCGGTATTACCCCGCTGTTAAGCCGTGCATTCGGCAACTCTATCAGTATGCCGATCTTTATCGGACTGATCTTGCTTTGCATCGGTTTGATTTCATTCATCGTCTTTGTTGTCATGGATAAGAGACGTGATGTTGAAGACGCTGCCGCCGCCACAGGCGAAGAAGAAGCCGAAGAGCCGTTCCGTTTTGGCGACATCCTGGATATCATCACGCTGAAAGGCTTTTGGTATATGGCGTTGCTTTGCGTATTGTTCTATTCTGCTGTATTCCCCTTCCTTAAATATGCACCGAACCTGATGATCAATAAGTTTGGTATCGACCCGGAATGGTCGGGCGTTATCCCGGCGTTATTGCCTTTCGGAAACATCCTGCTGACTCCGTTCTTCGGTAACCTTTACGACCGTAAAGGGAAAGGGGCGACTATTATGATTATCGGCTCTGTTATGCTGATCTTCATTCACTGTATGTTCTCCATCCCGATGCTGAATAACTGGATTGTGGCACTCTGCCTCATCATCCTGTTAGGTATCGCTTTTTCACTGGTTCCTTCCGCCATGTGGCCTTCTGTTCCGAAGATCATTCCGGAAAACAAGTTGGGTACGGCATATGCACTGATTTTCTGGGTACAGAACTGGGGACTGATGGGCGTTCCGTATATGATCGGCATCGTACTGGACAAATACTGTATTACCGGCATGGTAGACGGTAAACCGACTTACAACTATATGATCCCGATGATGATCTTCACCTGCTTCGGTATTCTGGCGCTTTGCATCTCCCTGTTGCTGAAACGCGAAGACCGCATCAAAGGCTACGGCCTCGAACTCCCGAACATCCAGAAGGACGCAGACATCGTTCTGGCTGAAGAGATGATCGGCGAAGGACAAAGGTAACCCCATATCCCGGCAGTTTGTAAAATACAAGATATTTGTGTAGATTTGTGACCACTATTTTTAAGTCACGAAATCAAACTAACACATTAAAAGTTTATATGGCAGACGACAAGAAAATTATTTTCTCGATGGTGGGCGTGAGCAAGACTTTTCCGCCTCAGAAGCAAGTATTGAAAAATATTTACCTGTCCTTTTTCTATGGAGCGAAGATCGGGATCATCGGTTTGAACGGTTCCGGTAAATCCACACTGCTTAAAATTATTGCAGGCATTGAAAAAGAATACCAGGGAGAAGTTGTTTTCTCTCCGGGCTATTCCGTCGGATATCTGGAACAGGACCCGAAGCTGGAACCGGGCAAAACGGTGAAGGAAATCGTGCAGGAAGGCGTACAAGAGATTGTGGACACCCTCAAGGAGTTTGAAGAAGTAAACGAAAAGTTCGGCGATCCCGAAGTGCTGGAAGATCCGGACAAGATGGATGCCCTAATCAACCGTCAGGCCGAACTGCAAGATAAGATAGACGCAACAGACGCATGGAACCTCGATAGCCGTCTGGAACGGGCGATGGACGCCCTGCGCTGTCCGCCCGAAGATCAGGTTGTCGACACGCTCTCGGGTGGTGAACGCCGCCGCGTAGCCCTTTGCCGCCTGCTGCTGCAACAGCCGGACGTATTGCTGCTGGACGAGCCGACCAACCATTTGGACGCCGAGTCGATCGACTGGCTGGAACAGCATCTTCAACAATATGCAGGTACGGTTATCTGTATCACGCACGACCGTTACTTCCTCGACCACGTAGCCGGATGGATTCTCGAACTGGACCGCGGCGAAGGCATTCCTTGGAAAGGCAACTATTCTTCCTGGCTGGACCAGAAGACAAAACGCATGGCACAGGAGGAAAAGCAGGCCAGCAAGCGGCGTAAGACGCTCGAACGCGAGTTGGAATGGATCAACATGGCCCCGAAAGCCCGCCAGGCAAAAGGCAAAGCCCGTTTGAACTCTTACGAAGCCCTTCTGAATGAAGACCAGAGAGAGCGGGAAGCCAAGTTAGAAATCTTCATCCCGAACGGTCCGCGATTAGGCAACAAGGTAATCGAAGCCCAACACGTGGCAAAGGCATTCGGCGACAAACTGCTGTTTGACGATCTCAACTTCATGTTGCCGCCTAACGGCATCGTCGGCGTGATCGGTCCGAACGGGGCCGGTAAAACCACCCTGTTCAAGATGATCATGGGCATGGAAAGCATCGACAAGGGAACTTTCGAAGTGGGTGAAACCGTGACAGTCGGTTATGCCGACCAGACGCACAAAGATATCGATCCGAACAAGACGGTCTATCAGGTTGTTTCCGGCGGACAGGAATTTATCCGCGTCGGCGGCAAGGAGATCAACTCGCGCGCCTATCTTTCCAAATTCAACTTTGCCGGGGCCGACCAGGAAAAACTCTGCGGCGTGCTTTCCGGTGGTGAGCGGAACCGCCTGCATCTCGCCCTCACGCTGAAGGCGGAGGCAAACGTCCTGTTGCTCGACGAACCGACCAACGATATCGACGTGAACACGCTCCGCGCACTGGAAGAAGGATTGGAAAACTTCGCAGGCTGTGCCGTTGTCGTTTCGCACGACCGCTGGTTCCTGGACCGCATCTGTACACATATCCTTTCGTTCGAAGGAGATTCCAATGTCGTGTTCTACGAAGGCTCTTATTCGGAGTACGAAGAATACAAGCGCAAGCAATTGGGTGATGTCGAACCTAAACGTGTCCGTTACCGTAAACTTATTGTTGATTAATCACATTTATAATTTTGTAAGACCATGAAAAAAAGAATGTTAGCAATGGCAGTAATGGCTGCCGCCTTTTTGTGCTTCGGAAGTGAAGCGAGTGCGCAGAAAACGACTAAGTTGTTCAACGGAAAAGACCTTTCGGGCTGGAATTTCGTTGTCGACAAGAATTCTGTCCCCGCCGACCAGGTGTATTCTGTAAAAGACGGTGTCATCAACATTACAGGACAGCCATTCGGATATATGTACACAAAAGAGAAATATGGCAACTATAAGCTGCACGTGGAATATCGCTGGCCGAACGGCAAGGAAAAGGCTAACAGCGGTATCTTCCTGCTGATCGAAGATCCGAAGAACCCGTTCCCGAACGGTATCGAGTGTAACCTGATGAAGGATAACGCCGGCGACTTCGTTCTTTTGGGAGGTTCCGACCTGGCCGAATACCAGGGCAAACCGGGAGAACCGCGCCCAGGCTTCCCCGTCGTACGGAAGAACAATCCGGACAGCGAAAAGCCTGCCGGAGAATGGAACGAAGCGAATATCTTCGTGAAAGACGGCGTCATCACGGTTTACATCAACGGCGTTTATCAAAACACCGGCACGAACAAAGTGAAAGAAGGTTACATCGGCCTGCAGAGCGAAGGTAAGGAAGTGCAGTTCCGTAACGTAACGGTCACTCCCTGGTAAGCAGATTAAAATAGTTTCCTCGGCGTGAAACTTTTGTTTCCTCGGCATGAAACTTTTGTTCCATAGGCATGAAACTTTTGTTCCCTGCCTATGGAATTTTTGTTTCTTTGTTATCTTTGCAACATTCTCCCGGGATTCCCGGTTCTTTTTAAAACTGTATCAATATGGATAATCGTTTCTTAGGCCTTATAGAGAGAAGCATCAAGGAGCATTGGGACCTCCCCGCTTTCTCCGATTACAATGGACATACTTACCATTTCAAAGACGTTGCCCGCCGGATAGAGAAGTTTCATATCCTGCTGGAACATGCCGGTATCAAGAAAGGCGACAAAGTGGCCATCGTCGGACGCAACTCGTCCAACTGGGCGATCTGCTTCTTCGGGATACTTGCCTACGGAGCTGTTGCCGTGCCGATCCTGCATGAGTTCAAGCCGGATAACATCCACCATATCGTCAACCATTCGGGAGCAAAAGCCGTACTGGCGGGTTCCAACAACTGGGAGAATATGAACGAAAAGATGATGCCGGAGGTCAGGCTGTTTATGATGCTGGACAACTTCTCCATCATCGACTGTAAAAACAAGGAGGTCCGCACTGTGCGTGACCGCATCAACGAGTATTTCGGCAAGAAATATCCGCGCTCTTTCAAGGCAGAAGACGTGAAGTATCATGTCGAAGACCCGGAAGAATTAGCGGTCTTGAACTATACATCGGGAACAACCAGCTTTTCCAAAGGCGTCATGATCCCCTATCGCAGCTTGTGGAGCAACACGCAGTTCGCCTACGACCGCCTGCCGTTCATCCATCCGGGAGACAACATCGTCTGTATGCTGCCGATGGCGCATATGTACGGGTTGGCGTTCGAGGTGCTGAACTCCGTCAACAAAGGTTGCCACGTCCATTTCCTGACGCGTACGCCGAGCCCCAAGATCATTGCAGAGGCTTTCGCCACGATTCGTCCCGCATTGATCCTTGCCGTTCCGCTTATCATTGAAAAGATTATTAAGAATAAGGTATTCCCTGAACTCGAAAAGCCGCTCATCAAGCTGCTGCTGAAAGTGCCCTACGTAGACCAGAAGGTAAAAGACAAAATCGCCCAGAAGCTGAACGACTCTTTCGGCGGAAACTTCGGCGAGATCGTGATCGGCGGGGCCGCCATCAACAAAGAGGTGGAGACATTCCTCAAATCCATCAACTTCCGCTATACGGTTGGCTATGGCATGACGGAATGCGGGCCGTTGGTGTCGTATGAGCAATGGGACACATTCAAACAAGGTTCTGTCGGCCGGATCGTCGATCGCATGGAGGTACGGATCGACTCGAACGACCCGGAGAACGAAGTAGGCGAAATACTGGTCCGTGGCATGAACGTGATGTTGGGTTATTACAAGAACCCGGAAGCAACTAAGGCTGTCATGATGCCCGACGGCTGGCTGCGCACCGGCGACTTAGGGACGCTCGATGCCGACGGCTTCCTTTACATACGCGGACGCAGCAAGAGCATGATACTGAGTTCCAACGGACAGAATATCTACCCCGAAGAGATCGAAGACCGCCTGAACAATATGCTTTATGTCGCCGAGTCCATCATCATCTCGCAAGGCGGCAAACTGGTGGCGCTGATCTATCCGGACTGGGAACAGGTGGACAAGGCCGGCATGCAACACTCCGAGATCGAAAGGCTGATGCAGCAAAACATCGATCAGCTGAATGCCGAAATGCCGGCGTACAGCAAAGTCTCCTGTTTCAAGCTCTATCAGGAAGAGTTCGAAAAGACTCCGAAGCGGAGTATCAAGCGATATTTGTATCAACCGGCGGAAGAAAACTAAATATAAATCGTACCTTTGCTTTTATTATCTACAAACAGATTATATATGAGCAAAGGGAAAATCATTGTCGCCGGTATCGGCCCGGGAAGCCGTGAAGATATAACGCCGGCGGCATTGTCTGCCATTAGGCAGTCGGATGTCATCATCGGATATAATTATTACTTTCAATTCATACAAGATATTGTCCGTCCGGACGCCCAGTGCATCGACACCGGGATGAAGCGCGAGAAAGCACGTGCCGAAGAGGCCTGCAAACATGCTTTGGAAGGAAAGACGGTGACGGTGATCAGCTCCGGTGACGCCGGAATCTACGGAATGGCGCCGCTGATCTATGAGATGAGCGTGAAGCAAGAAGCATTTCAGTTGGAGATAGAAGTAGTGCCCGGCATCAGTGCTTTTCAGAAAGCAGCTTCGCTTTTGGGTGCTCCTATCGGGCATGATCTCTGTATCATCTCACTTTCCGACCTAATGACGCCTTGGGAACGGATTGAGAAACGCATACGGGCGGCAGCTATCGGAGATTTCGTGACAGCCGTCTACAATCCGAAAAGCGAAGGACGTTACTGGCAGTTATACCGCCTGAAAGAACTCTTCCTCGAAGAACGCGATCCCGCGACGCCTGTCGGTTATGTTCGCCAGGCCGGACGTGAGGAGCAAGTTGTCAATCTGACTACGCTTGGCGAGTTCGACCCCGAACTGGTCGATATGTTTACGGTCATCCTGATCGGGAACTCGCAGTCATACATCGCAGGCGACAAATTCATCACACCGCGTGGCTACTACGGCGAGATCAAGATGAACAAGGATGTCGGTATCGGCCAGGACATCATGATTCGCAGTTTCCGCACGATAGAGAAAGAACTGAAGAATAAAGAAATCCCCCTCGATAAGAAGTGGGCCCTGCTCCACGCTATCCATACGACCGCCGATTTCGACATGGAGAACATCCTGCGGATCGACGACAATGCCGTCGCCTCCTTGTACAAGCAGTTTAACCAAGGCGAAGTACGCACCATCATCACCGATGTGACAATGGCCGCTTCCGGCATCCGGAAAGGAGCTTTGCAACGAATGGGGATCGAAGTAAAATGTTATTTGCAGGACGAACGCGCCATTGCTTTGGCAGCCGAAAAAGGTATTACCCGTACACAGGCGGGCATCCGGCTTGCGGCGAGCGAACATCCTGATGCATTATATGTTTTTGGCAATGCGCCCACGGCGCTGATAGAACTTTGTGACCTGATAAGGAAAGGGAAAGCCACGCCCGCCGGCATCATTGCCGCTCCTGTCGGTTTTGTACACGTACAGGAATCCAAACACATGGTAAAACCGTTTGTCTCCATTCCTAAACTCATTGTCGAAGGACGGAAAGGAGGTAGCAACCTGGCCGCAACTTTGGTAAACGCTATACTTTGCTACAATGACGCAGAACAATTAAAACCAGGTAGAGACGTATGAACACAAGAGAAATAGTAGAGACTTACGGCAAAACACACATCTATATGGTCGGTATGGACGATAATCCACAACCCAAGCATATAGAAGTAATCATCAAGAGTATCAAACACGACAATATCTTCTCCGGAGGGAAACGGCATTACGAGATCGTGAAGCCTTTCCTGCCCGCCGATGCGATATGGATCGAGATAAAAGCACCGATAGACGAGGTTATGGCTGAATACAGCCGGTTGATTCAGGAGGATAAAGTGATAGTCTCCTTCGTTTCGGGCGACCCGTTCTTCTTCGGCTTCGCTTCCACCGTCCGGAAACACCTTTTAGGGGTCGGCATGAAAGTATTCCCTTATTTTAATTCCTTGCAGATGTTCGCCCACCGGGAACAGATAGCCTACGAGAATATGCACGCCGTATCCGTCACCGGACGCCCTTGGCACGAGCTTGACCGGGCGTTGTTAGAATACCATCCGCTGATCGGTGTGCTGACCGACCATGTCCACACGCCTGACGCGATTGCTAAAAGAATGATGGAATACCATCTGGACAAAGACTACACAATGCGGGTTGCCGAACATTTGGGCAATCCGGATGAAGAAAAGATATATAAGATATATTCTATCGAGGAAATCAGCCGGATGAGTTTCAAAAGGCCGAACTGCGTCTTGCTGTTCAAGGCTCCGCATTGCAACCGGCAACGTCCGGCTGTCGGCATTCCGGACACGGAATTCCTTTTGCTGGACGACAGGGCAAAGATGATCACCAAAGCGCCGATCCGCACAATCGACCTGAGCCTGCTGGAGCTGCACAACAGCCGTAGCTTCTGGGACATCGGCGCCTGCACCGGGTCTATCTCGATCGAGGCGCGCCGGCAATATCCGCATCTTCACATCCGGGCTTTCGAAGTGCGGGAAGAATGCGAAACGATCATACAATCCAATGCACGGCTGCATAGCGCTCCCGGTATCGACCTGCATATAGGCGATTTCCTGAACACGACTATCGAAGAGAATACGATTGTAGATGCTGTCTTTATCGGCGGACATAGCGGCAAGCTAAAAGAAATGGTCCGGAAAATCGTTCCTCACCTGGATTCGCTGAATGGCAAGATCGTATTCAACTCCGTATCGGAAGAAAGCTGCAAACTGTTCCGGGAGGCGGTTGAAGAGAACGGTCTGAAGTTGCATTCAAAGATGAATATCACGCTCGATCAATATAATCCGATAACAATACTTTGTGCAACCGGTAAACATTATGTATAAAGATTCTTTGAATATCATTGTAGTATCGGCAAGCAGCCTGCCGTTAGCACGCAAGATACGGGACGGATATCCCGGAGAGACAGTTATCTATAGCAAGGACATAGCGGATGATACCTGCCAGTTCTCCTCCTTCGAGGAACTGACAGGTGAGCTGTTCGCTGCATCCGGAAACCTTGTTTTCATCGGAGCGATGGGTATTTGCGTGCGGAGCATCGCACCTTATATAAAGAGTAAATATACAGACCCGGCGGTTGTCTGCATCGACAGTACCGGAAAATATGTCGTGTCAGTCCTCTCCGGACATATCGGCGGGGCAAACAGCCTGACGCACGTATTGGCCCGGATACTGGATGCTGAGGCAGTCGTTACGACTCAAAGCGACAACCAGGGGCTTTGGGCTTTGGACACCTTCTCCAAACAGTTCGGCTGGGAGACGGATATATACGACCGGAAGGCCGGCACGCAAGAGTGCCCACAGAAGCTGATGAACGAATGCATTGCACGATTCGTCAACCTGAAACCGACAGCCCTTCTGCTCAATGTCCGTACAAAAGATACGGACTATCTGGAACAGACCTGCCCTTCTCATGTGGACATATTCTATCATTATCCGGATATCGATATGGAGAAATACGAACAACTGATTACAGTCAGTCCCTATTTCTACGGAGATTCACCGATTCCTTGCCTGTCGTTCTTCCCAAAGGTGCTCCATATGGGCGTCGGCTGTAAGAAGGGACTGGACGATATGGATGCTTTTACAAAGGAAGTAATCCGGCATCTATCCTCCTTTCATATCAATCCGAAAGCCATTGCGGATGTATCGTCCATCGACCTTAAAAAGGACGAACCGTTGCTCAACACCTTTGCAAAAGAGTATCTGAAGTGTCCGTTTAAGACTTATCCGGCAGAGGAACTGAATAAGATCAACGTACCGAATCCCTCTTCCAAAGTAGAAGATGTCACCAGCTCGGCAAGTGTCTCGGAAGCAGCAGCTATCCGGAGTGCGGAAGGCGGCCCGTTGATTATCGAAAAACATAAAGGACAGACACGGGATGTATGCGACTTTACCTTTTCAGTTGCTCTGGACAAGTATGCGCAGCGTCAGGAAGAGAAACAGGGACATATCGAAATCGTAGGAGCCGGACCGGGCGATCCCGAATTGATCTCCATCCGAGGCAGGCGAATGCTGGAAAAGGCAGACTTGATCCTGTATGCCGGCAGCCTTGTCCCGAAAGAGCTGACATTGTGCGCCAAGAAAGGGGCTACAGTGCGAAGCTCTGCCGACATGAATCTGGAAGAGCAATTTATGTTGATGAAAGAGTTCTACGATAAAAGTTTGTTTGTAGTCCGCCTGCACACAGGAGACCCTTGCATTTACGGAGCGATACAAGAGCAAATGGCCTTCTTCGACCAATACGGAATGAGCTACCACATCACGCCGGGAATCTCCTCTTTCCAAGCCGCCGCAGCTGCCCTCCGCTCCCAGTTCACCATACCGGAAAAAGTACAAACGATCATCCTGACACGTGGCGAAGGACGTACGCCTATGCCCGAGAAAGAACAACTTCATAAGTTGGCTGCCAGCCAGAGTACCATGTGTATCTTCCTCAGTGCCGGAATTGCCGAACAGGTGCAGAAAGAACTACTGGAACATTACCCGCCGACGACGCCGGTTGCCGCCTGCTACAAGCTGACCTGGAAAGACGAACGTATTTACAGGGGCGAACTGAAAGACCTGGCGCGGATCGTCAAGGACAACAACCTGACGCTGACAACCCTGCTGGTCGTAGGCGACGCCATTGATAACCGAGAGGGACTTTCCCGCCTATATGCAGACGAGTTTAAACATCTATTCCGGAAATAAGTATGATTCTGATTCTGGGAGGAACAACAGAAGGACGCAAAGCCATCCAAGTAGTAGAAAGCGCCGGTAAGCCTTACTACTACTCGACGGTGAGCAATGAGCAAATGATCGAAACAGCTCATGCCTTCCGAATCACGGGCGGTATGCAGGAAGAAGAGATGACGGAGTTCTGCCATGAGAGACAAATCTCATTGCTGATAGACGCTGCCCATCCTTTCGCCATCCAGTTGCACCGGACACTTGCCAAAGTTTCTTCCAGACTGCAAATCCCGGTTGTCCGTCTCGAAAGGCAATATCCCGCACGGGACGGACGGCTGATATGGTGTGCGGACTATGCGGATGCCATCGACCGCCTCCGTGCCAACGGCATCCGCGACCTGCTGGCGCTAACAGGTGTAAAGACAATCGCTAAGCTGCGTCCTTATTGGGAAAAGACGCCCTGCCGGTTCCGTATCCTGAACCGGGAAGAGTCGCTATCATTGGCCGATGCAAGCGGTTTTCCCCGCGAACGGCTTGTCTTTTTTCAAGAGGGAGAAGATGAAAAACGATTATTCGAACAACTTCGCCCGGATGCGATCCTAACGAAAGAAAGCGGGGAAAGCGGTTATTTTAACGAAAAAGTGGAAGCGGCACAAGCCTCCGGCATTCCCGTTTATGTCATCCAACGGCCTGCCCTACCTGAGACATTCACCTTTGTACAAGGCGTAGAAGGATTGCGGAAGGCTATTGAACGGCTGGCACCGGACTTCTTCCCACTCCGTAATGGCTTTACAACCGGAGCCTGTGCCACTGCTGCAGCCAAAGCGGCATTGCTGGCATTGCTGACGGGAGAAGAGCAGCCGGACAGCCGGATTACACTGCCGTCGGGCGAGTGCATCACGCTTCCGATAGCCTCGACCGAATGGGAGGATAAGGCGACACAATGCACTGTCATTAAGGATTCGGGTGACGATCCGGACGTGACAAACGGCTGTTCCATCATAGCACGTATCGAACTGGTAAAATCGGACTCAAGCTTTGCCGGGAGAGGCCATACTCCTGCTATCCTGTTCAGAGGCGGTGAAGGGGTCGGCACAGTTACCCTTCCGGGCTTGGGACTCGAAATCGGCGGCCCTGCGATCAATGCTACTCCACGCCGGCTAATGACGGAAGAGCTAACCAAGGTGTTACATGAAAACGACCTAACTGGCCTGACTAAAGAAGTAATCGTCACAATATCCGTCCCCGGAGGGCAAGCCCTGGCCGCCCGTACTTTCAACCCTAAATTAGGGATCGTCGGCGGAATCTCCATCATCGGTACATCGGGTATCGTCCGCCCTTTCTCCAACGAGGCTTTTATTGCTTCCATTCGCAAGGAAGCTGAAGTAGCCAAAGCAATAGGCTGTTCCCGCCTGGTCATCAACTCCGGCGCTAAAAGCGAACGCTTCCTGAAAGCAGATCTGGCAGGCAAACTTTGCGGGGAACTTCCCCCGCAAATGTTCATCCACTATGGGAATTTCATCGGCGAGACATTGAAGATTGCTTCCGAACTGCACTTCAAAGAGGTAATCATTGGTATTATGATCGGCAAAGCCGTCAAACTGGCGGAAGGGGCACTGGACACGCATAGCAAGAAAGTCATCATGAACAAATCCTTCCTGAAGGAACTCGCCGCACAAGCCGGCTGTACCCCCGAAACGATCATTCGGATAGATTCCCTGACCCTGGCCCGTGAGCTATGGGAGTTGTTCGATCCGGCCGGGCAAGCACGTTTCTTCCCACTTCTGTTGAAGAAATGCCAAGAACATTGTGCCCCCCTGTTACCGGATGGAAAACTCTCTATCCTATTGATCGCAGAAAACGGGGAAATACCTTACCGGATGTAATCACTCGAATACAACGTCTTTATTTTGCACGTATGAGACATCGATCTTTCCACCGGCATCGCCATTGCTTTCCTGCAAAGGTAATTTCCTGACACGGCTCAGATATAGCGTTCCATTAGCAGCCGAGGTCGGGTTTGTAAAGTTCAGCGTGATAGAGGTCGCGCCCTCCTGCGTATTGTTGAGGTCATAAACGCCTCCGCTATAGGTGAGATGCGCTTGGACATATTCGTCTTTCCCGATCGGATTGCCTTCCCAAGTGATAACCGTACTTCCGCTTCCCTTGATAGCTGCAAATGATTCGGGAATGGCTATCGGATCGACATCTTCGATAGAGACCTTATTCGTGTACACCTGGCCTTTCCAACGGGTGAAAGTAAAGGTAACCGGATCCAGTCCGGATTCCGAGAGCATATACATATAAGTACCCTGTCCTAAGAAATCCGGTTCCTTCCCGTTGAACAGGATGTCTTTATCCGGCAGCCTTAGGCTCACACCTTCGCTGTTATACTTGTTGAAGTTTGCACCTATATGCGTATGATTCTGCGTAATATTGTATTCGACACCCAGATTCTGGTAGAAAGGGACTGACGGATCGATCTCGCTCGGAGCATCATCCCCGCAAGAGGTAAGCACACCTGCAAACAGCAGGGAAACATAAAGAAAATACCTTTTCATATCGTTTAGTTTTTCAGCGTTTGACAATCTGTCTACTGATAACAAACGGAAAAGGAAGTTTGTTAAAGATGGGTAGATATAATCTGT
This sequence comes from Parabacteroides sp. AF17-28, assembly GCF_003479205.1. NCBI lineage: Bacteria > Pseudomonadati > Bacteroidota > Bacteroidia > Bacteroidales > Tannerellaceae > Parabacteroides > Parabacteroides sp. AF17-28. The sequence continues at coordinate 46,910 of NZ_QUGV01000021.1, forward strand.
AAGAGCTCCTCTATAGTCCCGGCATTGCGGACTTGTTCGTCAGGCAAATGAACAATAAATGTAGAGGTTTCTCCCGTCGTCTCTATCCAAGCGGACGATTCCACACGACGGTCGGCACGTATGCCGTTTCGTTGGAGGGCTTTGCGAACCATTGCGTATTTCTGCCCGTGCCCGTTCAGGCGTATTTCCGTCGAATATTGGTTATCAATGCGGAACAGGCCGGTCTCGGTGTCGAACACAATCCCCTTGCGGGCAAAGAAGCCGCTCAAATGACCGCTTAAAGCCAAGTCTTCGGGAATTCCGGTCGTAATGCCGTTAGCCTTATCCATCAGCCAAATTTTATCGGCAATCTGTAAGGCCAGTTCCAGGTCGTGCGTAGACAGGAAGATCGTCTTGTTCGTACTTCTTGTCAAGCGATGAAGAAGTTGCATGATTTCCACCTTGCTCGGAAAGTCGAGGAAGGCGGTCGGTTCATCCAGAAAGATTACAGGCGTTTCCTGGGCAAGTGCTTTCGCGATCATCACTTTCTGCCGCTCTCCATCAGACAAGGTATGTACCATCCGAGAGGTGAGGTTTTCAATTTTCACCAAGGCGATCGACTCTTCCACAATCCGTTTGTCTTCCTTGCTTAACCGCCCCCAGAAACCGGTATAAGGGCTGCGTCCCATCCCGACCAGTTCATGCACGGACATATTCCGGATATCGCATTTCTCGGTCAGCACGACGCCGATAGTCGTACTCAGTTCCCTATCCGAATAGCTGTCGACATCACGTCCCAAGACAGAAATCACCCCTTCTATCTTTGGTTGGAAAGCGGATAAGGTACGCAACAACGTCGACTTTCCCACCCCGTTCGCTCCTAACAGGCACGTCAATTCACCACTGTAGATGCGGGCCTGTATATGGCTTGCGACCAGTTTAGTATCGTTCCTCGACTGATAGCCGATAGAGAGGTTATCTATATGAATTGTATCTTGTTTCATCATTCGTTCAGTTCGTTCTTACGTTTGCTGAATAGTACGGAAGCAATCACCGGAGCACCGACCAGAGCCGTCACCGAATTGACCGGCAAAGCTCCCTCGAACCCCGGCATACGAGCAATCAGGTTGCAAACCAGTGCCAATGCAGCCCCGGCAAACAATACGGCAGGCATCAGTATCCGGTGATCGGATGTCTGAAATATCGCCCGGCAAAGATGCGGCACCGCTAACCCTAAAAAGATGATAGGACCACAATAAGCCGTTACGATAGCTGTCAGCACACCGGCCGAAGTGATCACCAGCAGACGCGCCCGCTTAATATTCAACCCTAAGTTACGGGCATATCCGTCTCCTAACAACATCAAGTTCAGTGTCTTTATCAAAAGGAAAGATAACGGAATCAGAATCGCCATGATTGCGACAAACAGCATCATCTGGTTACCCGATACACGGGAGAAGCTACCCAACCCCCAGATCACATAAGCACGGATATCCTCCTCCACACTGAAAAACTTCAGCACGCCGATCACCGCATTCGCCACATATCCGATCATCACACCGATAATCAATAACGTCACATTCCCTTTTACCTTTTGCGAAACATAGACAATCAACGCCATCACCGACAACGAACCGATCACCGCCGCAATAGAAAGGGCAATCTCTCCCATAAACCCCAATTTGCTAAGCGCCACACCGCCCAGGCTTCCGCTCAACAGCACCACAAAGGCAACCCCCATACTGGCACCGGAACTGATGCCCAACACGGACGGCCCAGCCAGCGGATTCCGGAAAACCGTCTGCATCTGCAAACCGCTTATCGCCAGACCAGCTCCTGCCACCAATGCCGTCAAGGCTTGCGGAAGGCGAGATTTCCAGACAATATTCTGCCAGGTCACCGGTTCCTCTCCTATTCCGCATACGATATTCCAAACGGACTTCAACGGAATAGATACCGATCCCAACACCAGATTGAGGAACATCAAAACAAGGATAGACGCCACGATCAGCAACATCAGAAAAGTAGTAGAGTGTCTCATCAACGTAGCTTATTTTAGTAGTGCGTAATAAACAGGCGTATGGCCGGGCAACAGGTCCGGATGGAAGATATGCAGCAGGTCGGCCAATACAACTTCCGGCTCGGTCGGCATGCTTTCGTAAAAAGGAGTATCTTTCATATTGCAATAGATGATGCCTTTTTCCTTGAAAGCCCGGAAATCTGCATAACGCGGGTCCTGGTCTTGCAGAGCTTTATAGCTGAATGTACCTGGATAGCTGTTCACGATGCGCCAGTAGTCGGCCTCGTCCCCCTGGTTATAGACAGTCTCGAAGTCGAGTATCACACCTCCCGAACGTTTGTCGTCCTTCAGGAAATAATCGGCTCCGGCATCCTTAAAGAGTTGTGCCAGGAAACTCTCGCCTCCCACGGCATACCAGTTTCCGCCTCTCATCTCACCGCTCAGAACGACCGGACGTCTCTTTACCTTTCCTTCCGCCGTCAAAGCTTTCAATTCATTATACCGCGTTGCTATGGTCAAGAAGGTTTCATTCGCCTTCTGTTCTTCACCCAACAACAGACCTACGAACTTCACCCATTCCGCCTGTCCTAACGGCGTCATCTCCTTATATCCCAAGTGGGGAATCAGTGGAATACCGACGTCTTTCAAGGTTTCATATCCACCCCGCTTAAAAGGTGAAACGAGAATCAAGTCCGGATTCATGCTCATGATCACTTCATTGTCGAAATTTCCTTCTATACCGATCTTAGCAGTCTTCCCGCTCTCCAACCGTTCATTCATTTTTTTGTTAAACAGATGCCGCGTGCTGGTAATTCCCACAACTTTATCTAAGGCATCCATTTTAATAAAGTTGGATAGTTGAAGGGATGTCATACAAATAACACTCCGGATAGGCGTCTCGATCACCGTATATGATTCAGGGATACCCGCCGGCTTAGTCCCTCTCTTGACAAGTGCATAATGAAAAGTCGTACTTTCCTCATTTTGCGGGTCCTGAATATCCAACAAAACATATCCGTCATTGTAAGATACACTAAAACCACGGGCATATTCCGGCACAATACGGACGGTAGCAGAATACGCATTTTGTTCGGCTACTTCTTCCTTTTCAGTCTGCCGGTTGTTATTGGTTGTGCACGATGATACAACCAATAACGACAGAAGCAGGCAACATCCTACCAGACACTTTTTCATATTCAATTTATTTTATTTCTTGCCGACAAGTCTTATCCTACCCCACGGGAACAAGTACTCTTAGTTAATTGAAACGGCAGGTCTTCTGACTTACTTCCATCCTGGCACCTTCCCGACTCTTTAATCAAGACGTCAGTGGCATAAAGTATTGCCAGGATGTTCCTGAAGTTTCACAGCAGCGTGGTCTGTCCGGGATTCCCACCCGGTTCCCTTTTAATCCTTATCCTGAAAAGGATAATGAAACCTGTTTCAACGGCAAAAGTAATAAGAAAAAAAGAATCCCCGCCACTTTCATTTTAGAAAGTTCGGGGATTATCACAAACAGCGTACCCTAAAAACATTAAACCGGGTATTTATATATAAGAGAATACCAAAAACACTTTCTTTATTTATGCGACACAATACACGCCTTCTCCTGCTCAATTCGAATCGTTCCGGCAGCAAGAATCAGAGTAACAACTAAACCGATACAAGCAATTATAGCGATTATCTCCGTACTTTTGCGGGATAGAAACTCCCTTATGTTCTTCTCCATGCGTATTACTTTTTGTGTGATTCAAAATTAAGCAGAAAGAAAAGACAAAACAGGATCAGTGAACAAATAAGTGGACAAACAAAAATATTAATACACTATATTACAGCATAATAACTCAAAACAATATTACTAAAAAAGTGGATTAGCAGTGAAAGGATTAATGTATTTCACGCACCAAATTCTCAAAATCATCCCGGGAAACACAGGCTTTGTTTTTTACCTTCGCCCTATAGTTGTAGATCGTGTTAACCGAATAACGAAGAAATTCTGCAATCTGAGAACTATCATTAATGCCTAAGCGAATCAAAGCAAAAATACGGAGTTCCGTGTTCAACAACTCATCTCTCTTCAATACGATCTGTTCGTCTTCCTGCAAAAGCGCATTAAACTGCGCCACAAAGTTAGGGAACAAATGAAGGAATGCCGTATCAAAATTCTTATACAATTCATCCAGTTCCGCGTTCAGCGCATTAGAAGAACGGGTTATTTTGGCCAGCTCCTCTATCTGTCCGGCACAGACTTTCTTATTGACCATACGGCGGTAACCATCCAGCTTATCGATATAAGTAGAACATAGCTTTATGAAACGTCCGATATATTCCTCTTTAATCTGGTTGGATTCGGAAAGTTGCCGGTTGGCCAACTGCAAACGTGCGTTCATCTGATGCAGTTCCCCATTCAAAACCTTTAACTGCCCATTTGTTTCCTGCAAATGATTCCGGGCTTCCGCCAGGCGTTTCATCTGCCGATAGATATAAATAACGGCTGAAATCAGTAACAAGGTCAGCAAGCTGATCAGAGCCAGGTAGGTCACCAGCATCCCGTTCTTTTTCTCGATCGTTGCCTGATAGTTCTTGTCGATCAGCGAAAGGATATCAGCGCTCTGCCAACTTCTCGAACGGGCCCGAAACCGGTTTGTCTCATCCCAGGAAAAACGGATATAGTGATAAGCACGTTCTATATCGCCATCCTTGAGCAATAAATCGGCCAGCATCCACAGAGAAGCATGATCCGTGATGGCAGATTGCACGTCTGACAGAGATGACAGAGCCAAATAGAGTTTCTCTTTCTCCCGATTCCCCTCCTGACGGTAGATCATGGCACGTTGATAAGAGGTCAGTGCATACTCCGGAGAGCCGAAAGGCACTCTTGCCAGCCTGGCATCGTTTATCCGGCAAGCATCTTCCATACGTCCGTCTGCTCGTAAGACAAGTTCCTGCAACTCAATCCGCTTGTCTACACCTTCCGGCAGTATCCTTAATAAGGAATCGCGGTAAGCCAGAGACAAATCCCCATAACGGCGTTTACTTTTCGGTTCACGGGAGTTCCCCGATATTTCCCTGTAAACATGTTCCTTACAAACGTAATAATCCTGAATAAGGGAGGAGGGTAACTGCTCCCGCCGGATATCTCCCAACATATCGACAGCTTCCTGGTACATGCCGGCAGTAGCAAGCAATGAAGATAAAAGAAATATACTTTTATATTCCCGTTCACGGTCATGAAGCTTACGGGCAATCTCGACGTTTTTATTCAGATAATGAACTGCAGAATCACACATATAGGATTTATACTCCCGGAAAATACTATCATTCAACTGATAAGCGGCAAGAGAGACAGGCGCAGCATTTACTGTTTTTTCCTTTAGGACACGGATACGGGCTTCCCTTGCGTTCTTATATATCTCATGCCGGAGGATTGTCTGATCCAGACGGATCAATATTGAGTCGAGGTTATTGTCCGCAAAAGCTATATTTGCAGTAAAAAGTAAAAACAAAATTATACTCCACCTCTCTCTCATATCCTATCGGGCTTACATCCGGCAGACAAATGTAAGACAAAAAAAGTTTTCCCCGGTCATCTGACCGGAGGAAAAGTAGTATGCGCCCGTTTCTGTTTCTTTTTTGCCAGAAAGTTATGTGCCATCATCGGGAAAAGTTCCAAAAGCAAAACCTCTTTTTCATTTTCCGCCAACTGGACACCGATTTCTTCTATCACAGGATTCTCCTGCATCTCATAATCCGAAGGATCGTAAGGAACCTCGTCTCTCGACCCTGTAATCATCAACCGGAACTCCGGATCTACAGGAACAGGCGTCTTTCCATATTCCCCTTTGACTAAGGCAATAAACTGATTGGAAGGGTGGCTATACAACGGACGTCCATTCAACTGGTCCTGTGCACATGAAACAGCTTGTGCCGCGATAATTTGGCTGGTCGGTGTCACCAAAGGCGGCAAACCGGCATCCATACGCACCTGGGGGATCAATGACATTGCTTTTTCCAGTAAATCCAACTGGCCCAGCTGTTTCAATTGGGCGATCATATTCGTGTACATCCCTCCCGGTATCTGGGCTTTCTTCACCAATTCATTCGGCTCGGGGAAACCGAAATATTCTTCTATCGCATGGCAGAATATAAGCAAATCGTCCTCTTTATCCTTCCGCGCCGCCTCGATCGCATCATTAAAGAAACGGTCTACTTCCGTCGGAATTTTATCCGTCAACGGATTAAACGGTTTCGGCAATTGTTTTGCCATATCGAAAGAAGACAGTTCCTTGCGGATATCCAGCAAATGGGCGTTAATCTTCGTAATCACTTCCATATTAATATCCAGTTCAATCCCCATTTTCTTACAGAACACATATACCAGTTCAACAGCCGGAGCTGCCGTTCCGCCGGCAAAATACCAGATATTGGTATCGACAATATCCACCCCGTTGACGATAGCCGCCAGAACGGAGGCCAGGCCATAACCGGGCGTACAGTGAGTATGGAAATCAACCGGAACTTTCAGGTGTTTCTTAAATAACCGCACGATCTCAGCACTTCTCTCGGGAGGAAGCAGACCGCTCATATCCTTGATCGTAATCATATCTGCCCCTAAAGCCTCCATCTGAAGTGCCTTGTCAAGGAAATATTCATTCGTGAAAACCGGCTTGTGCAGAGCATGTCCATGCAAAGCAGCCTTGATCCTTTCGACAGCCGAATGATGCGGATCGATCGTGTAGCAAACAGCACAATCGGCTATCCCTCCAAAACGTTTTACATATTTTACTGTCGACTTGATGTTTTCCACATCATTCAGAGCATCAAATATACGCATAATATCCAATCCGGACTCAATGGAATTACGGCAAAACCCTTTGATTATCTTATCCGGATAAGGATCATAACCAAACAAGTTACGCCCACGTGAAAGGGCTGCCAACTTAGAGGCATTACCGACGGCCGTTTTTATTTTCTCCAACCGTTCCCAAGGATCTTCTCCCAAATAACGCATAACAGAATCAGGCACTGCGCCTCCCCACACTTCCATCGCATAAAAACCGGCTTTCCGATAAAAAGGAAGCACTCTGTCTATTTGCTCCTGTGACATCCGCGTCGCAAAAGCAGATTGCTGACCATCCCGAAGAGTCAGATCCCGAATCAATAGTTTTCGTATCATACCTAATAAATTGTTTAGACCGTTTCAGACTTAAATTTATCTTTATAACAAAAATTAAACTGTTTTGATTCCGATTACTGGGTTAAGAATAGCAAATGTTTATAAAAACTGAATTCTATTTCTCATTTTAACATATTGACAAAAGGTATTGAGAAAAAGAAAAATAAGAGTATCTTTGATGTTCATAAAGAACAAAAATCAGAGACTTAATGGAATATTCAGACAACCCCGACATCTTTCGTAAAGCAGAAGAAACAGATACAGAACGGATATGGCAAATCATCGAACAGGCGAAAGCGCAAATGCGCCGGCTCGGCAGCCGGCAATGGGATGAAAATTACCCGTCCATCGAAAATATCCGGCAAGATATCCGGGACGGAAACGGATATGTGATCTGCCGGGAAAACCGGGTTGTAGCTTATGGTGTCGTATCTTTTGACGGCGAACCTGTGTACGAGCAGATAAAAGATAAATGGTCGAACGATTTGCCGTATCTCATCGTTCACCGGCTTGCCGTCGCCGACGAGATGAAACGGCAAGGCATGGCGAAACAGTTCATGTTGCAGGCCGAAGAAGTCAGCCGCCGAAAAGGGATCTACAATTTCCGTGTCGATACGAAATATGACAATGCTTATATGCTCCGGTTGATCGACTCACTGGATTTCAACTATTGCGGGGAAGTGTATTACCGGAACAACAGTGCCCGAAAAGCTTTCGAGAAAACACTCCGTCCCCATTCCAACCCGATCGGAGTTACCGGCTACACAATCCGGGAAGCGACTTATGAAGATGCCGGCATCATTTTCGAGGCGATCGACAAGAATCGGGATGATCTTCGCACTTGGCTCCCGTTTGTGGACAGTCTTCAGAGCGTAGCCGATGAACAGCAATTTCTGCATCCTATACTGGCGACCCCTTATGAAAAACGTGATCCGGTATTTATCCTGGAACATGATACAGATATCTGCGGATTAGCAGGTTTCCATTTCTCCGATCCATCTAATCACCGTACCGAAATCGGTTATTGGCTGCTCCCCGCCTATCGCGGCAAAGGGATTGTGACAAACGCAGTCCGTTTCCTCTGCCAGTGGGCTTTTCATGAGCGAAATATCAATCGCATCCAAATCCGCTGTGCCGTCGACAACCATCCCAGCAACGCCATCCCCAAACGCTTAGGATTTACCCTTGAAGGAACGGAACGGGAAGGGGAATTGTTGCTATCGGGAGAATATACGGATATCAATATATACAGTTTACTGAAAAACGATTTTAAACAATAAGGTCATGGCAAGAATTTTAACGGGAGTAATACTATTCTTTATTACCAACACTTTTACTGCTTTTGCTCAAAATGAATTTATGCAAATCGATTATGCTGAAATGGAGCGATTTGTCAAAGATGAACGTATCGAATACGATCTTTTACTCACACGCTTTGAGCAAGGAGATCCCACTCTTTCCAAGGAAGAAGTAGCCCAAATCTATTATGGATTTCCTTTTACTGATGAATATAACAGTTTCGCACTTTACATGAATATAGATAAAGCCTACTCAAAAAACGATTTTGCAACGGCACTTCCCTTGATTAAGGAAGAACTCAAAAAGAATCCGCTTTCTTTAAGCTTGCTTATTAAAGCAATGACATGTAGCATAGCACTGAAAGATCCCGATTTGCAATCATTTCTCGAGAACACTTCTCTGCGTTATCAACAAATCATCCAAGCGATTTTAGCAACAGGTAATGGCGCCAGTACAGAAACAGCATACAAAATAATATGCGTATCGGATGAATATGAAATCATTTTTAAACCGCTTCAAGCAAAATCCATTCAACAACAAGCCACCCTCGAAAATAAATATGACGTATTCAACGTCAAACTTCCAACCGGAAAAACAAAAATATTTTTCGACATAAGCATATCTTTTCGTCATTTACAACAACTGCAATAAATATGGAACCAGAAATCCAATTAAACGAACACAACAAAGCGGAGTATCCACCCATGCATATAGATGAATTAAACACAGCTTCAAATAATATTATTATCTACCAAGCAGAAGATGGTAAAATCCAATTAGATGTAAAAATGGAAGCAGACACTGTGTGGCTAACACAGGCACAGATGGGAGATTTGTTCCAAAAAGACAGAACAGTCATTGGACGACACATCAATAATATATATAAAGAAGGAGAATTAGAAAAACATATCACATGTGCAAAATTTGCACATATGGGTTCTGAAGGTGACCAAAAGTATGAAGCCGCTCTTTACAATCTGGATGTTATTATATCTGTTGGTTATCGAGTAAAATCTAAACGTGGCACCCAATTCCGCATTTGGGCGAACAAGATATTGAAAGACTATCTTATTAAAGGATATGCCATTAACCAAAAGATAAAATTAGAACAGTATGATGAGCTGAAAGGCATGATTCATATTCTCAGTAACACAATTAAGAACCAAGAACAACTAACTTCCGAACAATCCAAAGGACTATTAGCAGTAGTAACTGACTATGTTTATGCTCTCGATACACTTGATAAATATGACTATCAGCAACTCACTATCGAACAAACTACCCAAAGCAATCAATTCCATGCTACTTACGAAAATGCAATGAAAGCCATTATGAGTCTAAAAGGAAAGTTTGGAGGAAGCAAACTATTTGCCCATGAGAAAGACCAGTCATTTAAAAGTTCCATCTCCACTATCTATCAGACTTTTGGAGGTAAAGAACTCTATCCAAGCATTGAAGAGAAGGCTGCTATGTTGTTATACCTCGTTACCAAGAATCATTCGTTCAGCGATGGAAATAAGCGTATTGCTGCTATGCTGTTTCTTTGGTTCATGGAAAATAACGGCATACTCTATCGTGAAAATGGAGAAAAACGGATTGCTGATAATACATTGGTAGCTCTCACTTTGATGATAGCCGAAAGCCGTACAGAAGAAAAAGATATCATAGTCAAAGTAGTAGTCAATTTAATCAATCAAAATAATTAATATGGAACCAGAAATCCAATTAAACGAACACAACAAAGCGGAGTATCCACCTATGCACACAGCCGAGCATATCTTGAATCAGACAATGGTGCGTATGTTTGGTTGTCCGCGCTCGAAGAATAGTCATATCGAGAGGAAAAAGAGTAAATGTGATTATGAGTTGGCGGAAGAACCGACTGCAGAAATGATGGCAGAGGTGGAACGTCGTATTAACGAAGTGATCGACCGGCATCTGCCTGTTACCATAGAGTTTATGCCCAAAGCAGAGGCAGGAGCCCTTGTCGATCTAAGTAAATTGCCGGAAGATGCAAGCGAAACATTGCGTATCGTCCGGATCGGCGATTACGACGTTTGTGCCTGTATCGGTACACATGTCGGCAACACATCCGAAATCGGGCATTTCAAGATGCTCACCTACGACTATGCCGACGGACGGTTGCGTATGCGTTTCAAATTGACAGAATAAAATAATATGCCAATATGTTAATGTGCCAATATGCCAATTGAGGGAAATTACCTGTTCATTGGCATATTAGCACATTCGTCATATTGGCACATTATTTACCTGGATCGTACCTCCTTTCTCATAAATGAGACATACGACAAGCCGAAGCAGACAACCGTTGCTGCAACCAGCCCCGTCAACTGAGGCCAGACAACCAAAAGGCTCTGTCCCAAAGGCAGCGGACTGGGGATTGCACCATGTACCTGCTCCATCGTCAGCGGACCAAGGCTGCGCACCGAAGGCATCAGCAACGTCATGGTCGCCTCATTGAACAATTCGCTCGGGGCAAAACGCAGCAGATTCAGCATAAACCGCTGGTAGGCAATCACCTGATAGTCGGAAGCCCAGGCCGAAGGGCTCAACGCCTTCCCTACCAGATTCACGATCATATTATAGAAAACGCTGAAAAACAGCCATATCGCCACACATGCCAGTGCCGAAGTCGCCGCCTGCTTGAAACGGATTGAAAAGAAGATTGACAGGTTCAACCAGAACGCCACATAAAAAAGACTCACGATCAGGAAGAAGACAACCCGCATAAATTCTTCAGCCGTAGGCGGAATCCCGATCGCAACCAATCCGAACCCCATCACCAGGAAACCCAGTACAAACAGCATAATGCCAATCACGATCAGAGCTGCTACAAACTTGGCGTTAATCAGGTAATCCCGGTGGATCGGCTGGGACAGGATACGACTCAACGTCCCCTTGTTCTGTTCCGAGTTGATAGCATCGAATCCTAACGAGATCCCCAACAAAGGTCCCAGGAAGCTGATAAACACGACAAACGAAGGTAGCGTCCCATCCGATACCGTGAATAATTTCAGGAACAGGAAAGCCCCATCCGGATCATTCGGCTTTATCGCTTCGCGAATATTTGTCAAAGCTGTATATAAAGACCCCATGCAAGTCAGCGCAATGATAACGATCAGGATGATAAAGCGCCAGCTTCTCACATAATCGGTTATTTCCTTATTGACAATAACCCAAAAAGGATGATTCGTATTACTCATGGCCGTGCCCTCCTCCGAAATACTGGTTATAGATATCGTCAAGACCATGCTCGGTCTTATGCAAATCGGTCAGCTCGACTTCCGCCAATAACCGTCCTCCACCAAACAACCCGACGCGGTCGCACACCTGCTGCACCTGGTGCAGATGATGAGAAGAAAACAGGACTGTCAGCCCCTCTTCCCGGCTCAGTTGCAAGATCAGATCCATAAACTCCTGTACACCAGCCGGATCGATACCCGAAGTCGGTTCGTCCAGGATGATTACTTCCGGACTCTTGATCAGCACATCGGCCAGCCCGAGGCGTTGCCGCATCCCTTTGGAATATTTACTGGCCTTCTTGTCCGCCTCTTTTGCCAGGCCAACCCGTTCGAGCAGCTGTTCGGCCTTGGCACGCCCTTCCTTTTTTCCGATCCCGTTCAGGGCTGCGGTATAAAGAATGTTCTCGATGCCTGTCATATCCTCATAAAAGCCAACGTCTTCAGGCAGGTAGCCGACTTTCCGCTTGACATCGACCGGATGAGTTGTCGAGTTGATGCCACACACATTGACCGAACCCGAAGTCGGCTCCGTCAGTCCTAACATCATCAGGATAGTCGTCGACTTTCCCGCCCCGTTAGGTCCCAGCAACCCGAATATTTCGCCTTTGCGGATATTCAGGTTCAAGTCGTTCACAGCAGTAAAGTTCCCGTATTTCTTCGTCAAACCGGTAAGTTCGATCACATACTGGCACATCGCTTACCTCCTTCCATATTTACGGAACAGATAATAAACGCCACCCAGTACGATCACAATAATCAGAACTCCTAACCATCCGTAAATCATCGGCGTACGGACAGAGATTCGGAATTCGGCAGTCGTATTCACTTCCGGCGTCTTCGCGGTCATTTTGGTTACATAATCGCCCGGGAGGGCTTTTTTAGAGGCTTTTATTGTCGCCGTCACATTAGTTGTACTGCCGGCAGTCATTTTCTCTATTTTAGAAGGTTCGAAAGCCACTTCCCAATCGACCGGCTTGCTGGCAGACAACTGTACATCCTTCAACTCGGCAGATCCGTTATTACGCACCACCAGATCGATGCGCTTCGTATCCCCCGCCGTAATATCCGTACTCAACAGACCGCGTGGGGTGGTCAGTTCTATATCATAGGAACCAGTGATAACAACCTCCAGCTCTATATCGGCTGAAGTCGAACTGGTTGTCGCATGAATCGGTATTTTATAACTGCCGGCCTGTACGGTCGCAGACGGAGTTATATCGATACTGATATTTTCCGTCGCATTGGCTTCCACCTGCGCAGAAGTGGCCTGCTTGCCACCTACCCGGAACGTCACGTTCCATCCTCGCGGAGCTTCCGCCATCAGCGCATAAAGTTGCTGGTCGGCTGTCTGGTTCTTCAGCGTGGCGCTGAAATTAAAGGTTGATTTTGAATTGCCCTGCATATTGGGCTGCTTTGTCGTAAAGTCCGTCTGGTAAGTACCCTGCTCGGAGACGGTCACCGTCAACGGCAGTTCGACCACTCCGGGAGCAGTCACGGTAAAATGATATGTTCCCTTATTGACCTTAAACGGGACATCGACTTTCAACGAGAAATTCTTTTTTTCACCTGGCAGAACAGATATCTGGCTCACCGTCCAGCCGCCGGCCTTCATCTCATATTTCCACCCTCGCGGCATTCCTTCCACAAGGATAGAAGCATTCTTCACTTCGTCACTGTTATTAATGACGTCAACACTGTAATTGATAGACTCTCCCGGCGGAACCGCAATCTGAGTGTAGGGAGTGTACAACATCACATTTTTCTCTGCGCCATTTGCGCGTGTACTCATCACAAATAATACAAGTACGAGTACAAGTAGTAAATTAAGATGATTAGTTCGCATTTTTATAATAATTTTCTCACAAAATAATTATCAATAGGCGGTGACAAATATATAAGTCTTCCGTATTACTGACTATTAAAAGTTACAAAAAAAAATTATCACAATATCAGACAGAGAGGTATCAACTCTAAACTTTCAACTCCCCCAAAGGAAAGCTTATTGTATAAAACGCATTTTTCCGGCCCGAAAGGCATCCGAAACCAAACAAATGTTAATGGCTTTTTTTGACCTCAAAAAAGCACTTTTTCCCCTTTTTTGAGCGTTTCCAGCAATTACGACCGTCCTCTTTGCCATTACGACCGTGCTAATGTGCAGTGCACTCGGCACCTCGCGAAGATTAGCACGGTCGTAATGGCGATTTGGACGGTCGTAATTGAAAAGAGGACCGTCTTTAGGGCAAAAAAGCGCCTGAATTTCCTTGCGATATTTGGGACGCCGTCCGTTTTGTTTTCAAATATTCGATTCTCCGGAAGTTAAGGTTTATCACTTTGTCGGCGTTTATGCCTTCCGGCAATCAAAAAGAATGTATTTCAGAACGGGCTGCGCACCTCACCCCACCTATTGTCAGACAGGGAGGGATAAACCATGAAAAAAGTCAAACCAAAATCGATCAAGATTTCGGACGAAATAGAAAAACAGTCGAAAATGGGGGTTATTGTAATCTATCTGGTTTACAGGAGGTCCAAAACTTGACATATTTGAAACAATAAATGATAATTTATCGGTGCGTTTGCTCGTATTTACCGGACGCAGACGGGCGCAGATTACGCAGAGGAACGCAGACTTATTTTTTTTAAAACAATAAATGATCTGCTTTCGTCTGCGTCGTCTGCGAAATCTGCGTCCGGTAATACAAACATAGCGACACCCCGATAAATCATCATTTACAGGTTCACTATTTTTTAGAAGGAAAGCAATTGTCAGTGTAGTTAAAAGCAATTTATTTCGCATTCAAAAATAATTGTTTTTATAGTTACAGACAATTGTTTTCCTTTCCGGATATCTATTCCTGGCATTAGCTGGTGGCCGGCAAAGACCTTTCTGGGAAAAAAAGAAATGATTATAAACCATATAATATATTCGCTATTGGTTATGTCACAAATTATAAATACTTTTGTCTCAGAGATAAAAACAATAAAGAATTGACTATGACAACTTATTTACAACCAAACAACTGCCAAAGTTGGGACGAAGTACAAGATGAACTCTTTGGTGCTACCGGAACTCCTCTACGCGAACAACTTGAGAAGGAAAGCGAATTTTTTCGTATTAGCGATACTTAAATAAGACGGAAGAAATGAATAAAGTAGTAATAGCTATCGACTCCTTCAAAGGTTGCCTGACCACTGAAGAGGCCGGGAAAGCGGCGGAGGCAGGAATAAAGGCGGTCTTTCCTGATTGCGAAACACTTCTTTTCCCTATCGCCGACGGAGGCGAAGGCATGTTGGATGTACTTCTTTCCACGACAAACGGGACGTACGAAAGTCTGACGGTACACGGTCCTCTGATGGAACCCGTAGAAGGCAGATATGGTCTCTCGGGTGACGGACGGACAGCTTTGATCGAGATGGCGACAGTCAGCGGACTGCCACTCGTGCCGCGGAAGAAAAGAAACCCGATGCTAACTACGACCTACGGGACAGGCGAACTGATCCTCGATGCACTCCGGCGAGGTTGCCGCAAATTTATTGTCGGTATCGGAGGCAGTGCAACCAACGATGCCGGACTGGGAATGCTGCAAGCATTGGGATTCCGCTTTCTGGACAGGGACAGTAATCCGTTGGGAACAGGTGGAAAGGTTATGTCGGAAGTGGCAGCCATAGATACGTCTGCTGTTCATCCGGCCTTAAAAGAGGCACATTTCACAATTGCCTGCGACGTGGAGAATCCTTTCTGCGGTCCTGACGGGGCGGCTTATATCTTCGCCCCTCAAAAAGGGGCTGATTCCGATATGGTGAAAGAACTGGACGCCGGTATGCGTTCTTTTGCACAAGTCATCTGGTCAGTAACAGGCAAAGAGATTGCCGATTATCCCGGAGCCGGAGCGGCCGGAGGCATGGGCGGCGGTTTCCTCGCATTCCTGAATGCCGAATTGAAGCCGGGTATCCGTCTGATGCTCGAAGCACTGGATTTTGAAGAAAAGGTAAAAGGGGCCGATCTGGTTATCACCGGTGAAGGACGGGTAGACGGGCAAACGGCCATGGGGAAAGTCCCTTCCGGTATCCTGAAAGTGGCACAGAAACAGAATATTCCCGTCATCGTGATAGCCGGAAGCATAGAAGATACGGAAAAGATGAACCGGGCAGGTTTCCAGGGAGTATTCTCTATTACGCCGGGCCCGATCTCATTAGAAAAAGCGATGCAACCGGAGTTTGCCAAAGCAAACATCCGCCGGACAGTCAGCCAAGTCTGCTCGGCGATCCGTCCGTTTATTACCCGATAAAATAAGCGTTTTAGAAGTTCATCTTCTCATCGATGATATATTCCGGACGTGCTTTGATTTCATCAAACAGGATTCCGACGTATTGTCCTAACACCCCGACTGTCAGCAATTGGACGCCGCCAAAGAAAATGACGGATGTCATGATAGATGTCCAGCCTGTTTCGGCTTTGCTGAAACCGTATATCTTGCCTAAGGTAAACCAGATTGCCAATACAATACCGACCAACACGGCTATAAATCCCAGGCTCGTAGCCAGTCGTAACGGCTTCTTGGAGAAATAGAGCATGGCAGTCGTGGCAAACTTCCACATCTTGCTAAACGGGTATTTCGTCTCGCCGGCAATACGCGCCTCACGCTCGTAATAAAAGGGAACTTGCTTAAAACCCACCCAACTGATCAGCCCGCGAATATATTTGCCCCGCTCCTGGAAGCGGTCGAACTGGTCCATCACTTTACGGTCTATCATACGGAAATCGCCCGTATCCAAAGGAAAGCTGACATCACTCATATAGTTGAGCATACGATAAAAGGCTTTCGCTGTAATTTTCTTAAAAAGCCCCTCACCTTCCCTCGACTTGCGGACACAATAGACCACGTTAGCCTCTTCCTTCTCTTGCAAAGCCAGGATATCGGAGATCAGTTCAGGAGGGTCTTGCATATCGGCATCCAGGATAACAGCCAGGTCGGCATCACAATTATTGATGCCTGCCGTCACTGCCGGCTGGTGGCCGAAGTTGCGGGAGAAATGGATCACTTTCACCTGCGGATCGGTTGCTGCAATCTCGTTCAGCATCACGCGCGTGCGATCCCGGCTACCGTCGTTGATGTAAATAATTTCCGTTTGAACCGGAAGCTGTCTCAACGCTTCCCGTGTACGCCGGTACGATTCGGCAATAACCAATTCCTCGTTATAACAGGGAACTATAACCGCAAGTTTCTTCATCTGCATTTAAGCCTTAAACGTATAGAACTTATTCATTATAAAATTAATCACCGTATAGAAAGCCATTGCTATCAACTGGTTATAATACGGATCGATCGGCAGGCAGGGATTCAGGACATACACTAACAATCCCAACTGCAACAAATAGCACACTCCGAACACTACGCCAAAACGGACGGCACTGCCGATCCATCCTGCCGAGCTCCGGAATGTCCATTGCTTATTCCATATAAAACTATTTAATACGCCTGCCACATAACCGACTACGTTCGAGACCACATCCGAACACCCGAACAACTTCATCATAACCCAGATGACAACAGCGGTTATTACCGTATTACTTACTCCAACTATGCCATATTTAATGGCTTGCTTGACTGTTTCCTCCATTCTTCTTTATAATCTCGTCCACTTCCTCCGCCGACAATTCCTTCACATTTGTGATTGTGAAGACATCGGAAAGGAAGTTTCCATACTGGTTACATTCGCCGATCACCAGATCAAGCGTCAACTTGATATCTGTCCGGACCGGAATCAGAAAAACCAGCTCCAAATAATTCTCATTGATTGTCAACCGTTCGATCTCACAGTCCGCTTTCCCGAGGGAATACGGAAACTCACGTTCGATCACTGTCCGCTGATAATCCTGAAACGGCTTCAGTTCATTCGCCAGGATCAGGACATAAAAACGTAACTTCTCTCCTTTTCCACCCAAACCGGTGGAGATATAAACCTGCTTCTCGTCAGACAGTTCGGACTCCAACGCGATACGGCTCTCCATTAACGCCATATAAGCCCAATCCGCCACATCCGGATCAGGGGCCTGCGCATATTCTTCCAGGATCCGGTAAGCTTTCACCTTACGGGAAGTAGCCAGCATGGACAATACATATCTCTTATGTTCCGTAGACGATTCGGGATCATCCAGACTATTTTCGAAAATGGAAAAATCCATATTCGAGATATCCGGCTTGTCTTTATCTTTCCTGATCTTCTCGGAATATTTAAAATATTCCATCTGCCGTTCTACCGGTACACGCTGTTCTAATATATGGAAATGTCCGTCAATCCTACTAAAAGAGTCCCGGAACTTCTTGAAAATGTCATTATCCTCTTTCATAAGCCTACTTTTTAGTTTTGTACATATCCATTAAACAAGAAACTAAGACAAATGTAAGGCTTTTTCCCGATAAATAACTATCGGGAAGGTAAAAACGGGATATTATTATGCTCCGGCATAGATCAAAAATCCCAAACCGATCACAAACAGGACAAACATTCCGGCATTCAGATAGTCCGACGAACGCGGAGCTCCCTTAAACTCATGCCAGATCAAAATCCCCCACAAAGCAGAGACTAAGGTTGCCCCCTGTCCTAAACCGTAAGAGATGGCAGCTCCTGCCTTTTCGGATGCGATCATACTGAAAGACTGGCCGATACACCAGATTACACCGCCCAACATACCGACAAGATGCGTTTTGGCATTTCCTTTGAAATAACCGGAGATGGATACCGGAGCTCCTTCCACCGGACGTTTCATCGCTATCGTATTGAACAGGAAATTACTGATAAACACACCCAGGGAGAAGATAAATACAGCCGTATAGGGAGTCAGCTTGCCCGGAGCCGGATTGGCAAAATTCCCCAGGTCCATCGAAGCGGCAACGAAACGGTAGAAGAAAGCCATGATTACACCTGCGGCAACAGAAATGAAGATACCCTTTCCGGAAACCTTCTTCGAGCCGACCAATGCTTTTTTATAGGCCAGCCCGTTCAGGAGGATGGCAACAGTGATCAATGCCACACCGATAAAGATATACATCGGTTCACCTTTAGCCGCCCCGAAGTAGTTGACCAATACGCCCAACACTAATGCCAACCCGATCCCTACCGGGAAAGCGACCGACATCCCGCAGATCGCAATGGCCGCCGACAAGAGGATATTGGCAGCATTAAAAACGATACCCCCCAGGAAAGCGCTTCCCAACGAGCCCATATCGGCCTGTGCCAGATTGGACAGGAAGCTCTGTCCTTCAGTGCCGATGCTTCCTAACGTAAAGGCGGACAATATGGAAAAGAGTAAAACTCCGATCACATAATCCCAGTAAAAGAACTCATACCGCCACGTTCTGGAAGCCAGCTTCTGTGTATTTCCCCACGATCCCCAACAGAGCATTGTTACAACGCAGAACAGGATCGCCAACGAATAATCTTGTACTATAAACATAATATTCTTATTTTGAAACAGGTTGATGCATCATGTAATTCTCGATCAAAGCCGCCATTTCCGTCGGCGGTACTTTCTCTATCAGACGAAGGTCCCTGCCTCTCTCGTCCAGTGTCCAGCTATTCGTTCCTTCATCGTCCACGACACGGAAAGTTCCACGCTCTACGTTATAGTAAGGTTCATATCCTTTGATAGCAACCAATACAGCCGTAAGGTCCCAACTCATCCGCCCGTCCGGATCACCCTCGGCAAAACAGAGGGAATAGGCATCTTTCACCGGGCTGTTCTCCACATTCATCCGTACTAACTTCTTTCCGGTAAGGATCGCGTTTCCAATCTCAAAGCCACTGAATACGATTTCCACAGGCCACTGTTCCGCCACTACACGGGAAGCCGGGACATCACAATAAACATTAAACTCTTTCCCTTCCGGAAAGAAACCAGCCATCGAAACCAAGCGTTTCACCTTCTTGGCCACCAACTCGCGACCGGTAAGAGGACTGTATTCGTCACCCTGCGAGAGCAAAAGATCTTTCAGGTTTGTGAAAAAGCCGATCGTACAAACCACGACACTGTTATCGGGCTGTGCACTCAAAATCCGGCGGTACACCTTCACCGCGTCGGGAGCATCCGATGTTTTAGCTGTCTTATGCGGATAGTTGGCGGGAAGTGCTTCCGTCCATTTAACCTTATGCCAGGTAGTCAAGGAGGCGCCCCCTTCACTTTTCGGAGCTCCGACAGGAATATCCGGCCGCTTGAAATAGGTATTCAACACTTCGATACAAGGCACGACATTCTCATCCTTATTGGAAGAAACAGTCGCCAGAATATTCACCTGCCCGCTATCGGCCAGCGCATGCATCAGGGCCATTGCCCCTACATCGTCATAATCCGGTCCCAGGTCGGTATCCAGTATCAGGTTGACAGGTTGTGCAGCCGGCTCTTCTGCGGTTGTTGCCGCCGGCTTACCGGTACAGGCAGCCAATAGTGCGGCCAAACAGATAAAAAGAATTGATTTCTTCATGGTATTATAATTTATTGATGAACAACTTGAAGAGGCGCATCAGAATAGACCAATGCCTCATTAAAATGAACGGAAGCATCCGGTGCCGGATTCAGCCATTTGAATGTAAAGATATGCTTTCCTTTGGGAATCTGATATTTCCAGAACAAATCATTTCTGCGGGTTCTGGAAGCGGCAGGCAGATTAGCCGTTTCGACACATTCGCCGTCCATATACATTTCGACGCGGGCAACATAACGCTCATCGGCAGCCCGTACATATCCTTTGAAGACGATTCCTGTTCCGTCGAGCACAATCTCCCCGACATCGGTTATATTTCTATTCACACGAATGAGATTTTGGGGAAATAATCCTTCAAACGCTTTCTCATAACGCACCGGAACAGGCGATTGACAAGCAATCGTGACCTCTTTTTCCCCCACCGTTCCACCGTTCCGTTCGATCATCTGCAAGGCCTGCTTGAATGACATCTCATAAGTCCGGTTCAGCGATATATCCGTATAGGCAAAATCCATATCCTCCACCTCCTTGAGATTCTTCAACCAGTATTCCGGAATCCCGCTATAGCCCAAGACAGTTCCTAAGATACCGGCTGCCGAAGCAGGATTACAGTCCGAATCCTGGCCGCAACGGGTAGCAATATCCATTGTCTTGAAGAAATCGCCCTCGCCATACAACAGCCCGATCAGGATATAAGCACTGTTTATAACAGCATCAATATTAAACGGGACAAAGACACCATCCGGACAACCGATATCCTCACTCCATTTCTTTTCGCATTCAAACCAGGTACGTTTCCAATCGTCCGGAAATTCTGCATGCCAACGGATCACATCGCTCATGCATTGGTAGTAACGGCTTTGTTCCGGTATTGTTTTCAAGGCTTCCGTTACAATAAATCCGATATCGTCCGACACGAAGGCAAGCGAATACATAGCACCGACATATACGCCGCCATACCATCCGTCCCCATAATTCATGATATGTCCGATCTTGTCGGATATTTCGGAAGCCGCATTCGGCATTCCCGGCGACATCAGACCGGAATAGTCCGCCTCTATCTGGTAATCCAGATCGTCTGCATGAGGATTATTCAACCAATGCCCGGAAGCGGGCGGCATGATTCCCTGCAGAATATTATAACGGGCCGACTGGTTCGCATGCCAGAGAGGATAGCCGGCTGTTGCAAAAGCCATTGCAAACGAATCGACCGGAGCATCCAGCCCCAAGCGGTCGAAGACATCGACAAACGTCAGGTCCATATAAACATCGTCATACAACCCGGGCGAGTTCTCATACCACCACTTGATATACCCATCCGTCCAGGGAATCGGGACATACTCCTGGATCATCGTCCCGTTATACCTGAACTCTGTCGGTCCGCCATAGGTACAACCGATCGTTTGTCCGGCCCAACCGCCTTTTATCTTATCCAATAATTTTTCCCGGCTGATTGTAAATGTTTCGGGAAGAGTTGCCGTTTTTTGTCCGGCCGGTTGCTGCGAACAAGAGGTTGCTCCCCCTATCAAAACAACAGCCAGCATTTGTAATATTGCCTTTTTCATAATAACAAATAAGATTTATATTAACCGAAAATATCCACTTCATTCCGATAAGGTGCCGATGATTGCGCCCCTACACGTGTCACCGATATAGCCGAAGCTTTACAAGCAAAACGGGCAGCATCCTTCAGGTCGCGCCCCTCGGAAAGGGCTACGGTCAGGGCTCCGTTAAACACATCACCGGCTGCCGTCGTATCGACAGCCTCCACTTTCCAGGCCGGGACAATCTCAGACTTTCCGTCACAGTAGATAAGCGCTCCTTTCGATCCGAGTGTAATGATCACGTTCTGCACTCCCATCCCGGAAAGGACACGGGCGGCTTCACAGGCGGAGGAGTCGTCTGTTATCTTCACGCCGGAAATCATTTCCGCTTCCGTCTCATTCGGTGTGATCAGATATAAACGGCGAAGCAACTCAGCTGATAACGGATGAGCGGGAGCCGGATTCAGGATCACCTTCTTTCCCTTCTCCCAAGCCAGATCGGCGACATAACAGACTGTCTCCATCGGAATCTCCAACTGCATCAAAACCAGATCGGCCTGCTCGATGGCCTCCTCCGCCCTGGCCAAATCGGAGGGCATCAGGTTGGCATTCGCACCGGAGGCAACGACAATACAATTTTCGGCCTTTTCATCCACCGTGATCAGCGCCACACCGGAAGGATGCTCGGAATCTGAAAATATATAAGAAGTATAGATACCCTCCTCCTCGAAAAGCTGTTGCGACTGATGGCCGAATATATCACTTCCGGTCTTGCAGATAAAAGTAACCGGACCACCCAGGCGTGCAATGGCAACTGCCTGGTTTGCCCCTTTCCCACCGGGATTCATGAAGAAGGTTCCGCCTAAAATCGTCTCACCCGGCCGGGGCAGATGGGCGGCTTTTATGACCATATCGGTATTGCTGCTACCGACCACCAGGATCTGTTGCCTGATTGACTGTGTTGTATCCATGCCTGTATCTCGTATTAAATATAATTGTCCACAATGAAGCGTTACAAATATAATCGTATATCTTTTCTCTTTTTCTGCATAATTCTTTTGTAAAGATAAACCCAAATCTTACTTTTGCAAAAGAAGTTTGCAAGAATAAAACTCATATACAAGCAGATAAGTTCATGAAACAAGCCACAAAACTCAACCAGATCATTCTACTGATCCAATCGCTCTCCAAAGCGGAAAAACGGTATATCCGGCTCTGCTCCAATCTGCAAAACGGGGATAAGAACTATATGATCCTGTATGATCTGATATGTGAAGGCTTCTCTCCCGACCAGATATTCGAGAAATTCTGCGACGAAGTAAATGAAAAAAGCTTCGAGATGGCAGCCAAACATCTCTACCAGGTATTGTTGGACAGCCTTGTGCAATTGCGTGAAAAGCAGGATATACAGACAGCCATTTTCAATTACATCACCAAAGCCGGTATCTTGTTTGAACGCGAACTATTCGACAATGCGTTTGACGAATTAGATAAGGCCCGGAAGCTGGCTGTCACGTATGAAAACGACCCGCTGCTTCTGTTGATCCGCCGTACGGAGCTAAAATATATGAGTGCGCTCGGCTTTGAAGGTATCAGTGAGAAAGAGTTGGTAAATAAACAGATGCAGATTAACGACGTGATGAAATACGCCCGCAACACCAACCTCCACCTGCAATTATATGACATTCTGAAACACCGCATCACTTACAAAGGATATGCCCGTTCCGACAAGCAGAAAGAAGACCTGAACGATCTTGTTTTAAGTGAACTAAACCTGGTTGCCAACCATTCCTACCAGGGATTCGAGGCCCGCAAGCTTCACTTGCTGTTCCAGGCAACCTATTACCTGAACACGGGAAACTACAAATCCGCCATCCGCTTCTATCAGGAATTGATCACCCTGTTTGAAGCCAACCGCCATCTGATTCTCAACCCGCCGATCTACTATCTCAGCGCCATCGAAGGAGTACTGGACAGCCTGCACGTCGCCGGATTATATCAGGAAATGCCTTTCTTCCTGTCCAAACTCGAAGAGATCAGCACAGGCGACTACCCGTCGGAATTTCTGATAGAAGTGCAAGCCCGCCTCTATTTGTATAGACTCTCAAGCTTGCTCAATACAGGACAATTCGAAGTGGCTTCAGATCTTGCAGCGGAGAACAACGAACTCGTATCAAAAAAAGCAACGACAGCGGGACCGGAAACACAATTGCGGCTGGCCCTTTATTCCGCCATCCTCCATCTTTGCCTGGGAGAACCGGCAAAAGCCCGTAAGAGCATGAAAAAGATATTCGGCTCCGGCAAATCATTCCACACATTGCCCTCTTATAAAACAGCCCGTCTTGTCAATCTGCTGATACAGGCGGAATCGGGCAATTATGACTTTTTTGCAAACGAAATCAACTCCATCAAACGCAATATCCGCTACGAGAAACAAACATACAGAACCGAAAAACTCCTGTTCCGTTTCCTGATGGCCCATCCGTTGCCCGTCTATAAAAAAGACAGGGAAAAACTTTGGCAGCAATACCGGAAAGAGATCACACTAATCCGACAAGACAAATATGAAAAACAACTCCTTAAAACATTCGATTTTACAGCTTGGATCGAAAGCAGGCTGACCGGGACATCCATCCAAGACATCCTGACCGACACAAAAAGGGGATGTGTCAAAAGTAAGTTCTAACGCTTTAGCGTGTCATTGCGGGCTTGACCCGCAACCTCATACTAAACTGATTTACAATAATTAGTATGAGATGGCGGGTCAAGCCCGCCAGGACACAGACGCTATAAATAGGACTTTTGACACATCCCCTTCTCTATATTTTATTATCAGGTCAAACCCGAATCTTATGCCCGCTCAACGCGTAATAGAAAATCATCAGATAAGCCGGGAAGCAGATCCAGTAAGCCTGTTGCAAGTCGCCGAACACATCAGCCAACCAACCGAACAGTAACGGGAAGATAGCGCCACCCACGATAGCCATCACCAACAGCGAAGAACCCGTCTTGGTGAATTTGCCCAAGTCTTTCATGGCAAGCGGCCACAAAGCCGGCCACATCAACGAGTTGGCAAGCCCCAACAGGGCGACGAACCAGATAGATATATGAACCGGAAGGAATACGACCAGCAAAGAACTTATCACACCGATAATAGCACAGATAAACATAGCCCTTTCCTGTGAGAGATATTTCGGAATAAAGAATACGCCGACCAGATAACCGGCCACCATACCGATCACCGTATAAGAAGTATATATCTGCGGGTCGGCCAGACCGATCGATTTAGCATAATCCACGATACTTGCCATTGCCAACGTCTCAACGCCTACATAACACAGCAAAGACACCAGACCTAACAGCAGGTGCGGGAACTGCCAGATACTTGTCTTCGTGGAGGCATAGGAAGAAGAAGCTTCCTCATCACTCTCATCCTCCCCTTCCGCTTTCACTTCGGGCAGCGGGACAAAAGCAACCAAAACGCCCAACAAGACAAAAATACCGGAGATAAAGTAGAACGGCAACTTAATGTCATCCAACTGCACATCGCCCAGATTCAGGAATACGCCCAGGAAAATAGGGGCGATCGCCCAAGCCGCCTTATTGGCAATCCCCATCATGCTCATACGGGTAGCAGCGCTTTCCAGCGGTCCGAGGATTGTAATATAGGGATTTACAGCCGCCTGCAACATCGTATTACCGATACCGCTTACGAACGAAGCCAACAGGAACATGGCAAAACTCTGGTTCTCGGCAGACGGGATAAACAGATACAAACCAATTGCAAAAAACAGGAACGAAAGAATCATCGTCTTCTTATACCCAATCGCCTTGATAATAAGCCCGCAGGGATAACCGAAGATAACAAATGTAGAGAAAGTAGCGGCCAGAACCAGATAGGATTCAGCGGTAGTCAAATCCAATGCCGTACGCAGGAACGGAATAATCAATCCGTTAATACCTAAAGCGAAGCCGATCATAAAGAACAGTACGCCAATTACAACCAAAGGGAATAAATACCCTTTTGAAGCAGAGTTTGTGTTTTCCATGTTTATTTGTTTTTACGTTTATAAATTATTCTCCGCAAATGTACTGATATTTTTGGATTCTATCGTCATATATTCTATATTCCGGCATTGAAACCTTTTTCTTCTTATAAAACTAAAAAATACACTTATCAGAACAACATTTCCACCTTTTCTCTATATTTGCATCCAAATTGTTTAGGGATCAAATTTATGGCAACTACTACTAAAGAAATGACGGCGGGAGCTCCCCTTCCGCTTATTCTCAATTTTACCTTCCCGCTGTTGCTTGGAAATATATTGCAACAAACCTATTCGCTTGTCGATGCCGCTATCGTTGGAAAATTCTTAGGGATTAACGACCTGGCTGCAATCGGGGCAAGTACGTCGGTCGTGTTCCTGATACTGGGATTCTGTAACGGGTGTTGTTGCGGGTTCGGGATTCCGGTTGCACAGAAGTTCGGGGCGAGGGATTACAAGACAATGAGGCGTTATGTGGCGGTCAGCCTGCAACTGGCAACCCTGATGTCTGTCGTCATTGCGATCCTGACAAGTATCTACTGCGCGGATATTCTGCGTAATATGCGGACGCCGGACAATATTTTCCGCGGAGCCTATCTTTACCTGTTGGTGACGTTTATCGGAGTACCTTGTACGTTCTTCTACAACCTGCTATCGAGTATCATACGTGCACTTGGAGACAGCAAAACGCCATTCTGGTTCCTTCTTTTCTCGACCGTATTGAATATCGTGCTCGACCTCTTCTGTATCCTCGTACTGGGATGGGGCGTGTTGGGTGCGGGAATCGCAACCGTTGTGTCACAAGGCGTATCGGCCTTGCTGTGTTACTTCTATATGTACCGGCATTTCCCGATTCTAAGAGGGACTCCCGAAGATCGTAAATTCCGCCTGCCATTGGCTAAGAACTTACTGTATATAGGCGTCCCGATGGGGCTCCAATTCTCGATTACGGCTATCGGCAGTATCATGCTGCAAAGTGCCAACAACGCACTGGGAACCGCCTGTGTAGCCGCCTTTACCGCCGCTATGCGAATCAAGATGTTCTTTATCTGTCCTTTTGAAAGCCTGGGTATTGCGATGGCGACCTATGCAGGACAAAACTACGGGGCGGGTAAGCCGGAACGTATCTGGCAGGGTATCAAAGCCAGCTCCCTGATGATGATGCTCTATGCCGTGGTTACTTTCATCATATTAATGTGGGCTTCCGACAAGATTTCCCTGCTGTTCGTGGATACTTCGGAGACGGAAATACTGGAAAACACAGTCTTGTTCCTCCATGCCTCCTGTTATTTCTTCCCGATTTTAGGATTGCTCTGTATCCTGCGCTACACCATACAAGGGGCGGGCTACACCAATCTCGCCATGCTCTCCGGCGTGTCCGAGATGATAGCGCGGGCATTAGTCAGTGTTCTTGCCGTACCGGTATTCGGGTTCCTTGCCGTCTGCTTCGGTGACCCGACAGCTTGGGTCGCAGCCGACCTGTTTCTGGTTCCGGCGTTCATCTATGTCTACCGCAGATTGAAAAAGACGGTACGGAGCGCCTGATCAGGCAATGCCCAGCAGCTCCACTTCAAAGACCAGCGTAGAGAAACCGGGGATCGGACCGGATGCACGTGTGCCGTATCCAAGCGTATAAGGAATATAGATCATCCAACGGTCCCCTACATGCATGTGCCGAAGGGCTTCCTGCCAGCCTTCGATCACCTGGTTCAGCCGGAAAGCCTCCGGATATCCTCGTTTCCAAGAGTTGTCGAACTCACGTCCGTTAATCAACGTGCCGCGATAATGGACGGAAACTACATCACTCAACCCCGGCGAAACCATACCGGAGCCTTTCTCTATTTCTTTATATAACACGCCGCAAGGAAGTTTCATAACTCCCGCCTGTCCGGCCATCTCATCCATAAACAGCAAATTCTGTTCCTTATATTCTTCTTTCTTTCCCATTCGAATTTCATTTAATTCATGGGCAAAGATACAAAACGAAATAGTATTGCAGTACTTCATGAGGGTATGGTGCCGTAAAGGAATGAATGACCCGGCAGATAGAATGAACGATGCGGAATGTGTGCCCCCTCCATACCTACCCGCTATTCATGTCACAGCTGTAAAACAAAAGAAATCCAACTGTAACATAGAAGGAAGACAGTTGTGACATGCAAAGAATACAACCGTAACATGCAATAGAAGACCGGTGTTTACCCGTTATTGCTCACTACTTGCCAGTATTAAACGACCCGACAAGGAAGGAAGGGAGGCTAAAATAAACAGAAAGAAATAAAAAGAGACAAACAATTCTACCAGAAGTCTGTTCTTTAATGGCTAAATCTAAACAAAAAAGTTATGCACATACGTACATGGTGTTATGCTGTGCTCTCCCTAATTTTGCCTGTAATGGTACAGGCACAAGGGGAACACAAATACCTGGATCACGCATTGCCGGAGGCGTGGCAGGAAGACGACAGTAATTTCCAACAGACATTACCGGTAGACGACCAGTGGTGGAAGAACTTCAACGACCCCGTACTGGATTCGCTGATCGAAGTGGCCGTCCGGCAAAACTACTCCGTACTGATGGCGGCAGATCGCATTGCAATGGCTAAAGCAAATCTGCGCATCCAACAAGGCAGCTACTCGCCCACCCTCGGGCTTTCGGCAGGCTGGACCCGCCAGCAAACCAGCGGCAACACCGGCAGCCTGCCGCGAACAACAACCCAATACAGCGATGCCACCCTCTCGATGAATTGGGAGATCGACGTATTCGGCAGCATCCGTAACCGTGTAAAGGCACAGAAGGAAAACTTCGCCGCCTCGAAAGAGGACTATAATGCCGTGATGGTGTCCCTCTGTGCACAGGTAGCCTCCGCCTACATCAACCTGCGGGAACTGCAACAGGAAGTGGAGGTTGTGAAAAAGAACTGCCAATCACAACTTGCCGTCGTCAAGATCACGGAAAAACGGTATGAGACAGGGCTTGTCTCCAAGCTCGACGTAGCACAGGCCCTATCCGTCTACTACGACACGAAAGCCTCCCTTCCGATGCTGGAAGCCGGGATTATCCAATACACAAACGCATTAGGCGTATTGATGGGACTCTACCCTCAGGATGCCCGTAAGATCATGGAGACACAGAAACCGTTGCCGGAGTATGTCGAGATGGTCGGTATCGGCATTCCGGCCAACCTGCTGCTCCGCCGTCCGGATATCCGGTCAGCCGAACGGCTGGTGAATGCACAGGCTGCCTCCCTCGGAGCATCCAAATCCGATTGGTGGCCAAAGGTATTTGTAAACGGTTCGGTAGGGTTCGCATCGCACGATTTGGATAAACTGGCGAACCACAACAGCCTCACGTACGAGATCGCCCCATCTATCTCCTGGAGCTTCTTCCAGGGAGGCAAACTGGCACAGGCCACACGGCTTGCCAAAGCCCAACTCGACGAGTCGATCCGACAGTTCAACCAGGATGTGCTGACAGCCGTCCAGGAAGTAGACAATGCGATGAACACCTACAAAAACTCGATCCGGCAGATCGTCGCCCTCCGGGAAGTGGTCAACCAGGGAAAGCAAACCCTGGAACTCTCCCTCGACCTATACAAACAGGGATTGACTCCTTTCCAGAACGTACTGGACGCCCAACGCTCCCTCCTTTCCTACGAAAACGAGTTGACACAGGCGAAAGGATCTTCCCTCCTTAGCCTGATACAGCTTTATCAGGCGTTAGGGGGAGGTTGGGGAATTGAAAATTAAAAATTAAAAAATAAGAAGATGAAGACGTATTTTAGAATAGGGATTGTGGGGCTGGCGGTGGTGATGCTGGCAGGCTGCAAGGAGAAGAAACAGCAGACGGAAACGCCGGCGCCTTCGATCAGCGTGGCGATGCCGGTTGTAAAAGATATAACCTTGACGAAGGATTATCCGGGCTATCTGAGTTCGGACAGGATGGTCAACCTTGTTGCACGTGTAAACGGATACCTGCAATCGTCCGAGCTTGTGCCGGGAGCCAAAGTGAAGAAAGGCGACCTGATATTCGTGATCGAACCGGAGGTCTACCAGAATAATGTCACACAGGCGGAAGCCGCCCTCAACACGGCAAAAGCCCAGGTGGATTATGCCCGAAGCAACTACGAACGCATGAAAGAGGCCGCCAAAAGCGGTGCCGTCAGCCAGATACAGGTCTTGCAGGCACAATCGACAGCCGCCGAGATGGAAGCCTCCGTACGTAACGCCGAAGCCGCCCTGAAAACGGCCCGGACCAACCTGGGCTATTGCTTCATACGGGCTCCTTACGACGGACGCGTCACACGGGCAAGCTATGACGTAGGCAACTATATCAACGGAGCCGTCCAACCCGTCACACTGGCCACCTTATATAAAGACGACCTGATGTATGCCAACTTCAACATCGAAGACAACCAGTTCATGCGCATGAAGCTGATTGCCGCACAGAACGATCCCAGTATCAAGATGCCGACCCATGTCACCATACGCGCCGGACAGGACGGACGCCAGACCTACACCGGCACACTGGACTACCTCTCCCCCAATATCGACCTCTCGACCGGGACACTGAACGTCCGTGCCAACCTGAAGAACGAAGACGGCGAACTGAAGAGTGGTCTCTACGTCACCATCACACTGCCTTACAGCGAACAGAAAGATGCCATCCTGGTGCGCGACGCCTCCATCGGTACCGACCAGTTAGGGAAATTCCTGTATATCGTCAACGACTCGAACATCGTACGCTATCGCCACATCGAAGCCGGACAGTTGGTTAACGACACGCTCCGGCAGATCGTCAGCGGTATCCGTCCGGATGAACGCTATGTGACAACAGCCCTGCTGAAAGTAAGGGACGGTATGAGTATTAAGCCTATAAAATAAAAAGCTATGGTAAAATTCTTCATCAACAGACCCATATTCGCTACCGTCCTCGCCCTCATCCTGGTGGTAGCCGGATTGGTCACGCTACATATATTGCCGATCGCACAATATCCGGAGATCACACCGCCTACCGTACAAGTCTCGGCCGTCTATCCGGGTGCGGATGCGGAAACAGTCGCACAGACTGTCGGGCTGCCCATCGAACAGCAGGTGAACGGTGTGGACGGCATGCTGTACATGAGTTCCAATTCATCCAGCTCGGGAGCCTATTCGCTGACCATCACGTTTGCCGTCGGGACAGACATCGACATGGCAACCGTCATGGTGCAAAACCGTGTCAGCATCGCACAAAGCAGCTTGCCGGAGGCGGTGATCGTACAGGGCATCACGACTAAGAAACAATCGTCGAACATCGTCATGATGCTGACTTTAAGCTCCAAGAATCCCATCTACAACGGGCTTTACCTGAGCAACTACGCAAACCTCAACATGACCGACGAACTGACCCGCCTGCCGGGTGTAGGCTCTGTCAGTGTCATGGGTGCAGGCAGCTACAGCATGCGCGTCTGGCTCGACCCTGACGCCATGCGTATCCGGAACCTGACTCCCGATATGATCTTCCAGGCCATCTCGACACAGAACACACAGGTCTCCGCCGGCTATGTCGGGCAACCGATCGCCAAAGCGGACAACCCCTTCCAATACACGCTGACCGTAAAAGGACGCCTCACGACACCGGAAGAGTTCGGCAACATCATCCTCCGCACCGAAGAGGGTGGCAAGATCCTACGGCTGAAAGACGTCGCCCACATCGAACTGGGCAGCTCTTCCTACAATGTCACCTCCAGCCTGAAAGGCCATTCGAGTGCAGCCATCGCCATCTACCAGCTACCCGGCTCCAACTCGCTCGAAGTGGCCAAAGGGGTGCGCGACAAGATGAAACAGCTGGCCGCCAACCTGCCGGAGGACGTCACCTATGATGTAACCTTGGACACGACACAGGTCATCAACGCTTCCATCGACGAGGTGCTCGTCACCTTCCTCGAAACGACCGCGCTTGTGATTCTCGTGATCTTCCTTTTCCTGCAAAACTTCCGGGCGGTCATCATCCCCTGTATCACCATTCCCGTCTCCCTGATCGGAACGTTGGCGGTGATGTCTGCATTGGGATTTTCGATCAATACGCTGACACTGTTCGGGCTGATCCTTGCAATAGCGATTGTGGTGGACGACGCGATCGTGGTGGTGGAAAACTCATCGCGCCTGATGGACACGGGTAAATACACCGCACGCGAGGCGGTAACGGAGGCCATGGGGGAAATCGTCGGCCCGATTGTCGGTGTCGTGTTAGTTCTGCTGGCGGTGTTTATCCCGACCACTTTCATTGGCGGCATCTCCGGACAGCTGTACAAACAATTCGCACTGACCATTGCAGCAGCCACCGTCCTGAGTGGATTCAACTCGCTGACGCTTACGCCCGCCCTCTGCGCCCTGTTCCTGCAAGCCAACAAAGAGCCGAAGTTCTTTGTGTTCAAAGCATTCAACAAGGTTTTCGGCAAGACGCAGAGTCTCTATGACGACATTGTCGGCCGTATGCTGAAACATCCGGTTGTCACCATGTTAGTGTTCGGTGTCATAACCGCCGTGGCTATCGTCATGTTTATGCGCTGGCCGACCACCTTCATCCCTGAAGAGGACGACGGCTACTTCCTTGTATCCGCCCAGCTCCCTCCGGCTGCCAGCCTGAACCGTACGGAAGCGGTCGGAAAAAAGATAGACAAGATACTCAACAGCTACCCGGAGGTCAAGACCTATATCGGGGTAAACGGTTTCTCCATTATGGGCGGCGGCGAACTCTCCAATGCCGGTACCTATTTTGTGATCCTGAAGAACTGGGACGAGCGGAAAGGCAAGGCGCATACAGCCTCGGCCGTCGTCAACCGCTTCAACCGCGAAGCCTATGGTATCGAGGAAGCCCAGATATTCGCAATGGTTCCCCCTGCCATCCCCGGATTAGGTGCTTCGGGTGGTTTGCAGCTGCAATTGGAAGACCGTAAGAACCTCGGTCCGACAGAGATGCAACATGCCATCGAGACCCTCCAGCAGATCTACCGCAGCAAGCCGCAGTTGCTCAGCCTCTCGAGCATGTACCAGGCGAACGTCCCTCAGTATAAACTGGAGATCGACCGCGACAAGGTGCAGCTGTCAGGACTCCAACTCAACCAAGTATTCTCCACGTTGAGCTACTACATGGGAGCCGCCTACGTCAACGACTTCGTTGAGTTCGGACGCATCTACCAGGTCAAGATCGAGGCTAACGGAGAGGCACAGAAGGTCATAGACGATGTCATGCACCTGAGCCTCGAGAACAATGCGGGAAAAATGGTTCCCTTCTCTGCTTTCACCGAAGTGAAAGACCAGTTGGGGCTGGACCAGATCAACCTCTATAATATGTATAAGTCCGCGTCCATCACCTGCATCGCCAACCCGGAATACAGCTCCGGTGAAGCGATACAGGCCATGGAAGAGCTGGTACAGGAACAGTTGGGTGATAATTTCGGATACGAATGGACCTCCGTCGCCTACCAGGAGACGAAAGCCGGTTCTACGACGATGCTCGTCTTTGCCATGGCGCTGTTGGTCGCCTTCCTGGTCCTTTCCGCCCAGTATGAAAGCTGGACAAGCCCGATTGCCGCCATTTTAGGACTGCCGATCGCCCTGTTGGGTGCGATCCTGGGCTGTTTCGTGATGGGTGTCCCGGTCAGTATCTATACGCAGATCGGTATCATCCTCCTGATCGCCCTCTCGGCCAAGAACGGTATCCTGATCGTCGAGTTCGCCCGCGACTACCATAAAGCCGGCAATCCGATACGTGAATCGGCCCTCGAAGCCGGCCACGTCCGCCTGCGCCCGATCCTGATGACCTCATTCGCCTTCGTGCTGGGTGTCATGCCTCTGCTATTCGCTACGGGAGCCGGAGCGGGAAGCCGCCTGTCATTAGGTGCAGCCGTCGTATTCGGTATGGCGGTCAACACCATTTTTGCAACGATGTTCATCCCGAGCTTCTATGAGCTGATGCAAGATTTCCAGGAAAAGGTGCTGGACAGGTTCAGCCGGAAATAAAAAAAGTCTATCCAGGTATTGAAATTACCTATTTGACAAGTGTTTAAGAACATCTTACTTTTACACCACAGTCAAAAACAATATCTGTAGACAGGCAGTTTTATTTTAAAGGATAAAGTGAAGCTGAAAGAATACGGACTAATAAAAAAATCAGTATGAATGACAAGAAACTAACTGCTGCCAACGGGCGTCCCGTGGCAGACAATCAGAACACGCAGACAGTAGGTCCGCGCGGCCAGGTCTTATTGCAAGATCCCTGGCTGATCGAAAAACTCGCACACTTCGACCGGGAAGTAATCCCCGAACGCCGTATGCATGCCAAAGGTTCGGGTGCGTACGGCACTTTTACCGTCACACACGATATCACCCGCTACACGAAAGCCGCCATCTTCAGCGAGGTAGGCAAGAAGACAGACTGCTTTGTCCGCTTCTCGACCGTAGCCGGAGAACGTGGAGCTGCCGACGCCGAGCGTGACATACGCGGCTTCGCCATGAAGTTCTATACGGAAGAGGGCAACTGGGACTTGGTGGGAAACAACACGCCGGTATTCTTCCTGCGCGATCCGTTGAAGTTCCCCGACCTTAACCACGCCATCAAACGTGATCCGAAGACGAACATGCGCAGTGCCAACAACAACTGGGACTTCTGGACACTGCTTCCCGAAGCGTTGCACCAGATCACTATCACCATGAGCCCGCGCGGCATCCCTTATTCCTACCGCCACATGCATGGATTCGGGAGCCATACGTACAGCTTCATCAATGCCGACAACGAACGTATCTGGGTGAAGTTCCACCTAAGAACCATGCAGGGCATCAAGAACCTGACCGACCAGGAAGCGGAGGCGATCATTGCCAAAGACCGCGAGTCTCACCAGCGCGACCTGTTCGAAAGCATCGAGAAAGGTGACTTCCCGAAATGGAAATTCCAAATCCAGCTGATGACGACCGAGCAGGCGGACAACTACCGTATCAACCCCTTCGACCTGACAAAGGTCTGGCCGCACGGAGACTTCCCGCTGCAGGACGTAGGTATCCTCGAGTTGAACCGTAACCCGGAAAACTACTTCGCCGAAGTGGAACAAGCCGCTTTCAACCCGATCAACATCGTCGACGGCATCGGCTTCTCGCCCGACAAGATGCTCCAGGGACGCCTTTTCTCCTACGGTGACGCACAACGTTACCGCTTGGGCGTAAACTCCGAACAAATCCCGGTAAACAAGCCGCGCTGCCCGTTCCACGCCTATCACCGCGACGGAGCCATGCGTGTAGACGGCAACTACGGGGCAACCAAAGGATACGAACCCAACAGCTACGGCGAATGGAAGGACTCTCCCGAGAACAAGGAACCGCCCTACCCCGCCAACGGCGCCATCTACAACTACAACGAACGTGAATACGATGACGACTACTACAGCCAGCCCGGCGACCTGTTCCGCCTGATGCCTGCCGACGAACAACAGCTGTTGTTCGAGAACACGGCCCGCCAGATAGGAGGAGCCGAACTGTTCATCCAACAACGTCACGTCCGCAACTGCTACAAAGCCGACCCCGCCTACGGCAAAGGTGTTGCCGACGCCTTAGGGATCAGCCTGGAAGACGCGTTGAAAGAGACGCGCTGACAGTAGCCATTTGAGTCAAACAGAAAGGGGAACCTCACGGCCCCCCTTTCCCAAAACTCAC
This sequence comes from Parabacteroides sp. AF17-28, assembly GCF_003479205.1. Taxonomy (NCBI): domain Bacteria; kingdom Pseudomonadati; phylum Bacteroidota; class Bacteroidia; order Bacteroidales; family Tannerellaceae; genus Parabacteroides; species Parabacteroides sp. AF17-28. Next base: position 82,404 of record NZ_QUGV01000021.1, read on the forward strand.
TATTAAAACCTTGCTTAAAAAAGCAAAGATTACTTATGAAAAAAAATTACGTCATTATTTTTCAGTAATATCCTTAACGCTTCCTGTTCGGAGCCGGAGAGAGACAGATGCGCCAATCCCCGCTGATACTTTTCCAGATTATGAAAATCGGAACCGGCAAAATCATAGAAGCCGTTCTTCAACAGATAGCGGGACTTATCAAGAGCCTGCTTCCCATAGAAACCTGCCAGTGACAGGATATTCAACTGGAACTTATACCCGCGCTCTTTCAGCGATACGTACTTCTCGTGCTCCATATAGATATACCGTTCAGGATGTGCGATAAGAGGCGTATATCCGCTCACAGTCAAGTCATACAACATCCCGTCCAACTCCGGGGGAGCCGACAGGTAAGAAGTCTCGACCAGCACCAGCCTCTCGTCACCCATCGTTAGATACCCGTCTTTCTGATGGGAAGCAAACCCCGCATCCAGCATATACTCCGCCGCCAACTTCACCTGAATGCCCGGAGGAAGCATCTCCTGCAACATTGCGAACTTTTCCGACAGGAAAGAGCGGTTGTTCATGGGCAGATCTTCCATCACATGGGGAGTCAGGTAAAAAGAAGCCACTCCCATATCGGACAAGGCGCGAAAAGCGGCCATCGCCTCCTCTTCCGTCTGTACACCGTCGTCCACACCGGGAAGAAGATGGCAGTGCACATCCGCCATCCCTTCCAATAATCCGGTCTGAAGGATATTTTTCTTCCGGCTAAAAAATGAAAACATTCCTATTCCTTATTCCCGTAGCCGTAACCATATCCATACCCGTAACCATAGCCATATCCGTAACCGGTACGTTTATAATTGACACCGTTCAATATGACACACAGGTTACGCAGTTTCTCCTGCCTGTACATGCGCTCCAGATCCGGCAACTGGCGGCGGTCGAACAAGCCGGCGCGAATCACATAGATCGTCAGGTCTGCTACCCGGTTGACAATAGCCGCATCCGCCACTACCCCGCTCGGCACGTTATCCAGAAGCACATAGTCGTACCGTTCCTTCAGCCCGGCTATAAGCGTTTCCAGACGGTCGCTCAACAACAGTTCTGCCGGATTGGGCGGTACGGGACCCGTATGGATAACATCTAAATTTTCATGGATTTCATTTTTCGAGATAATCTCATCCACATCCGTCACCTTGCCCGAAAGGAAATTCGTCACTCCTTTACCCGAACCAGCCGTATGCGCAGTCAGGGTTCCTTTCCGGATATCCAGGTCGACCAACACCACTTTCTTCTTTGTCAGGGCAAAACTCATCGCCAGGTTCATCGAAACAAACGTCTTACCCGCACCCGGGTTGAAAGAGGTGAACATCACCACCTTCAGGTCTTTTGCCTTCACACGCATGAAGTCCATATTTGTCCGGACAATACGGAAAGCCTCCGATACGGAGTCGCGTCCCCCTTCCCGGACCACAATCTCATTCTTATCCTTTTTCTCGCGTGACGGGATCTCGCCGAGGAACGGGATCGTCATACGGCCTTCCAGGTCTTTGCGCGTACGCACCTTCGTATCCATCGTTGCCCGTATCCAGAAGACGCCGGCCGGGATCATGCACCCTAATATCAGGGAAGCTAACATCACCATCATCGACTTCGGAGCCACCGGGTTCTTGCTTCCGGATGCCGGGTCGATGATACGCGCATTGCTCTCCGTGATCGCCTGCGAGAGCGCGTTTTCCTCCCGTTTATTCAATAAGTAGAGATAAAGTTCTTCCTTGATTTTCTGTTGCCGCTCGATCGACAGGACCTGCTTTTGCTGTCCCGGCACGGCCGAGATACGGCGAACGTTCTGTTCCTCCCTGCTACGGACATTCTTTATCTGGATGTTCAGGCTTACAATCAGGTTGTCCACCGAACGGACAATCGTCTGTTTCATCGCCTGTATCGAGCTGTTCAGGCTCATGACCACCGGGTTTCGGTTGCTGCTGCTGCTGACCAGGCGGTCCCGTTTCAACAGCAAGGCGTTGTACTCCCCTATCTGCGACTCGACGTTCGAATCCGATATGCCCGTATTGGCCGGTATCAATTCCGCCTCTTTCGACGGGTCGACCAGGTAGCTGCGGATATACCGGGCCAATGTCAGCTGGTTCTCCAGGCTCAATCCCTCGCGGCTGTATTCGCTGCTCTCCTTCAGGTACATGCCTGTTTCCGAAACGATATCCGTCAGTTGGTTTTCCCGTTTGAACGATTCGATATGCGAGTCCACGTTCCCCAACTCCTTTTCGATAATGATCAGACGGTCGTTAATGAAATCCGAGGTGTTGACCGTTATCTGGTTCTTATCGTTTATCACATCTTCGTTATAGATCGCGATCAAGGTATTGACAATATCTTCCGCCCGCTGGATCGATTCGTCCTGCAAAGTCAGGTTGATGATCGTCGCCGTCTTGCTGGCAAGCGCCACCTGCAATATCCGGTTGAAATGCAAGACCGTCTCGTCGAGGTCGCTTTTCGTCACCCGCACCGGCGTCCCGAAATACGCTGTCGTATAGAACAAGGTAGGCGTCACCACCACGCGGCCGACAGGCGTCTGCACCGTGTCGTTCAACGCTACCGTCATGGCATCCGAGACATCCACCGAATCCGCTTCAAAATCGGACAAAGCCACCTTGCTTTCATCTATCGCCGTCGCCACCAACCGGAACTGCTGGTTCGGCTCCGCATCCGGAAACTCCAGATGGACCGGGCTTTGCGTATATAGTTCCGTAGTTCTCAATCCCCTTTTCTGCGTATAGCTGATATCCAACTTCAAGCGTTTAACGACATTCTGCATCAGTTGCCTCGACTGGAACACAAGTACCTCGTTATCCACGCTGCTTTTCATGCTAAACATTCCCAGGTCCGAAAAAGCCGATGCCTCACTCATTGCCCCCGATCCCTTCGTGTCGTCTTTAATCAGGACCGATGCGGTACGTGTGTACTGTTTGGGGGCCCATTGCAAATAGACAAAAGCGGCCGACATACAGACCACTACCGACAAAGCAAACCAATACCAGTTGGCCCGTACGATCTGAATGATATCTCCCAGGTTCAGCTCGTTCTCTTCCTGCTGCTGTAAGTTTTCTAATTCCTGATTAGGTTCCATGCAATTCTTTTGTTATTTAGAGAGTGTTACAATCAATGAGATTACCGACGCCAGGACCGATATACCGGACAGCCATACGCCGACCGAATTATTCTGGTTAATGCCGCTCTGTCCCGCTTTCGCCTTATTGGGCTCTACATACACGATATCGTTCTGCTGCAAGTAATAGCAAGGCGATTTAAAGAGATCGGCCGAACGGAGGTCATGGTAGAGGATCGTCCGCTTCCCGTCTTTCTCGCGTATCACCGCCACCCGGTCACGTTTACCGTAGATGGTCAGGTCGCCCGCCATACTGAGCGCTTCCAACAGCGTGATGCGGTCTCCCGAAATATTGAAACTTCCCGGACGCGCCACTTCCCCCATCACCGATATCTTATAGTTCAGGAACTGCACCGTGACGATCGGGTCCTTGATCAGGTCGCCTTCAATCAGTTTCTCCTTGATCTGGTCGGTCAGCTGCATACGCGTAAGCCCTTCGACATGCATCTTTCCGAGGATCGGGAAATCGATATCCCCGTTCGCATCCACCAGATAGCCCAACACACGCTGCTGCCCGTTCATGACGCCCCCCGTCGTGCCCAACTGGTAAGTCACCATCGGCATGTTAAACGGCAAAGCCAACTCCGGCTCCTTACAATTCACCATGATCGACAACAAGTCGTCGCTATGGATAATCACCTTGTACTTTTGCTCGATCTCCTGCTGTTTGTACGGTTCCACATCCTGCAGGTACAAGACTTCCTTCGGAGAAGTACAGGCGGTAAACAATACCGCCATGTACATCATTATCAACTTCAGATACTTCATCATCATTGAGGAATTAATCCGGTTATTTGCCTGTGCCACCGGAATGGTCCGTATGGCTTGAACCATACTGATAAGTTATCTGTGTAGCCACTCCGCTGTAAGTTTTAACCGGGACGCTGAAGCTTACCGGCTTGCCCTGGTACATGAAGTTGAATGTTCCGGTTGTCTGCCGTACAGAGGCGGAGAGTTTTACGGTCATCTTCGTATCGCCGCTCACCTTGGCTGTCCCCATTGAAACAGTCGATTCGCTAATTCCGGCAGAAGCCCCCTTCGTCGAAGCGATAGCACTGTTGATAGAGGCAACTAAGCTTTCGATATCGGCGGATGTCAGGGCGGGGAACTGTGCTTTCAGCAATGCGCTCAAGTCGCCGTCGATGGTCCATCCCATTTTCTGTTTAGCCTTGATCTCGCCATCCTTTGCAGACATATTGCCTAAGTTGTCGATTGTCACCTCACCCAAATCTTCCGAAGAGGAACCCTTCGAAGCTGCCGTATAAGACGGGCCGAACGAGTGGTTGGAGAAGCTGGTCAACTCTGTTACGTAAGCATTGGCAGACGCGTCATAGGCTGCATCGCCGCTTTTTGTCCAGGAGCCGCTCTTTTCCACATAATGGACTACATCGGCAAAATAGATCGTGCTGCTGGTCTGGTTCTTAACGGAAACCTTTACCGGCTTTTCAAAAGTCAGGCCGTCGGGCTGGCAATTGATCGTAGACAAACTTGCATGTGTAGCCTCTTTCTGGGCGCCGGCAACATATTCGGTCACCGTGATATCCGTCGCCGTTTTAACAGCTCCCGCCGGAATATCCAAGGAGGCTGCGCTCTCTTCGCCACCCGAGACGGTCGCTTCCTTGTCCGGTTCCACCGTTACAGGTGCATTCGCCTTTGTCAATTCCTGAAGAACAGCCACACTACTGCGCTTGGCAGCATCGGATGCAATTGTCGCATTGGCCGATACGGAGATATAACCGTCTTTGGCAAACGCTACCGAATAGTCGCCCTTCTTCGTTACTTCCAGCTGGAAAGTACCGTCGGCAGCCGTCGTCGCTTCAGAGCCTCCGGCACTGACCTTCACTCCTTCGAGGGCAGCCGTGCCCTGGCTCACTTTGCCGATAATATAGTACACCTCGGCATCTAACGGATTCTCCACTACATCCGGTTTCGGATCATCTTTACTACAGGAGATCATCCCCATACTCATTGTAGCCAGCAGGCTTATAGCCAGTCCAGCCACTAACAAACTTTTCTTTCTCATACTTGAAAAATTAATGTGAATAAAAAAATATATTTAAAACTCGATTCATTTTCGAAGTCATCACCGGACACCCTGTTTCATCAGGTTGTCCCGGATAAAGGAAGGATCATAGTAAGCCCGGCTATGGTTGGCATCCGGACGGGTTTCGAAAGTACGTCCCAGACGGCGCGCAGCATACTCATTGCCGCTCTGCGCTTCATACTCCCAGTCGAAATACTCCGGCAGGCGCACACGTACGGCACGCCGCTTGCTCCTCTTCCCGCGCGGTAGCGGGATGGCAAAATTGAAGCCTCCGTTGGCAAGCCCTCCGGCGCACATCGCATAAAGCCCGACCGAGACTTCGCCGAAGTGACGGACACAGTCCAGCCGTACCCCGTAGTCGCCATAAACAAAACGCATGGCACGCAAATCGAACTCCAGGTTGTAATACGGCTCATGATAACTAACCAACGCCGAACCGTTCAGACGCCGCCATTGCGTGACCTCCCATTTTCCCCCGTAAAAGGTAGACGAGCCTGTCAGGCCGGCATCCACCCCGAACGCCCAACGGCCGCTATTCATCCGGTACAATAGCGAAACTTCCGCCCCGATACGATTGCCGTTGAAGTTTCCGGCGTTAAGGGTGGCAAACAAATTATGCGGGAAACGCAATTCCTGCCTGAAAACCAACATTCCCGGACGGATATAATCCATCTCTCCTTTCATATTATTCCAGATCGGGAAAATGACTTGTCCCGTAAAGGAAGCCCCTTTCCAAAGCCCCACCTCGACAGCAGGCGACAGGTTGACAACCGTCCCGTAGAGCTTATCCAACCAGGAATTGTTCAGCACGACTTCGGGATAGACCACCAGGTCCACCTTGCCCGCCGAACGGTTCAACGCCTTGACAGCCTCCAGCTGACGCATATCTTCATCCGTATCGTAGCCGATCTGCAAGCTGCCGACCAGCTGCTCCCAGCTCCATGCCCCCGTTCGGTATCCGGCAACCGCCTCCTCCGGTATCCGGACGGCTATCTGCGGTACACGGTCTTCGAGTACGACCAGGTGTATGGCCCCTGCCGCCGTCCCCTCGTCCAGCAACATGCCGATGACGGCTCCCAATCCCCTGTATGTCCCCCGGTAGACATTATCTTCATAGGCAATGCGGAGGATATCCCCCGTCTCTTTCACCCGTACGTCTTCCATCCCCATCCGAACGAGCCTGTCGGCTGTAACTCCGGCCTCGGGAAAAGTGGTTGCGTCCATCCTGCCGGCAAGCAACATGAACAAAGCACAAAACAGATACTTCCAATTCATCATCTATCCCCTCTCTTTCCGATTAACCGGAATTCATACCGTATCCCTCCGCAGACCGCCTTAAAGTCATAGCAAAAAGCGTAGAGAGATAAATGGCCGAACAGCCGGGCTGCCATACCGACATTCACCGCATCCGTCGTATCATATTCCGCCATCAGGCAGACAGGCGTTAGGAATGCGGGACGGTAGCTGATACCCCCGAATATCCCCTGTTTATAGCTATTCTTGCGGAAAGGGATATTCCCCCCGAAAGTAAACCCGATATCATGTCCGGACACTGCCAAATGCTTCGTCGCCACTCCATATACGGAAGAAAAAAAACGATTTCCCTTTGCCTCACTGAACATATTCAGCTCGTAGGTCGTAAACGCATCACTCGACCCGATCACCACCGACGGCCACCACCGGTCCTCTTTCAGCGGGCGAAGACGCACCGACACCGAACGGTCTTGCTGCCATTTATTCCCCGCCTTAAACTCGTCGTGCACCAATGTACACCGGTAGGCAACCTCGAAAAAAGGCAGGAACGTCATATTCACAAAATAATTACCCGTATTCGACTTCCATGCCTCCGGCATCAACTGCCTGGGAAGGAAGTTTCCCCCCGCCATGAAAGTACCGTCTTGCTGCATATCCGCAGACGGAGTGTTCAATAAGCCGGTCGTCCCCATCGAATACTGCCCCCATACAGGCAATGCCAACAACCAGCCGCAAACCACCCCCAACAATCTCCCCTTCATCCGTTTTTTATGTATTTTTTTAACTTTCAACTCTCAACTTTCAACTATTCACCCCCTTCTGTGTAACGCCAACGAAGCATCACGCAGCTCCAAGCGATAGCGTTGCAAGGAATCGATGCAAGCGGCACGGGCGTCCTCGTCGGCAGTCCGGGCCAGGCGGCGGCATTCGTTCCGGACATCCGTCTCCAGGCATATTTCCCGGTAGCAGAGATGCAGGTAACGGATCAGTTCGCCCTGCCGGACCGGTTCCGTATGGGAGAGCTCCGTATGCTGCTCGTACAACTTGTCCAGCTCCGGGAAACAGCCGGTGAACGACTGCCTATCTTCCGGTAGCGACATCTCCGGTATCTCTTCCGGGCCGTACCCCTCCGCGACGCTCTCCGGCCAACGCCGGCAAGCCGCCGACAAAAGCTCCCCGACCCTCGACCGGGCAGGCGGTATCATCGCCTTCCGTACCCAGGCGGCAAACGCCTCGCGTCCCATCCGGCGGAACATCTCGTCGGGGTCTTTTCCCCCTTCCGGGACCAGGTTCACGACCTGCAAACCGGATTTCCGGAGCAGGGAGACCAACTTACCCGCCGTCTCGCGCCCCGCCCGATCGGCATCCAACAACAGGAAAACCGTATCCGCCGCCCCACGTATCAGGGACAGATGCACTTCGGAAAGATTCACCCCGCACAGGGCGACTGTCCGGCTGAAACCCGCGGCATGCATCGCCAAAGCATCCTTATAGCCCTCGGTGATAAAAACCTGCCCGCTTTCGCGTATAGCCGCCTCCGCCTCATGCCAGGCATAAAGCAGGTGATCTTTTTTATAAATCGAACTGGTTTTGCTGTTCATGTATTTGCGTTGCTTCAGCACTTCGGGGTCCGTACCCAGATAGCGTGCGGCAAAGGCGACAAGCTGCCCGGCGCCGTCCCGTATCGGGAACACAAGGCGTCCCTCGGTGAACCGGTACAAAGCAGGAGTAGCGGTATCCGCCCCCATCCGTACCCCGAACCGCTCATACGTCTCCCTCAACTCCCCGCACCCCGGGTCATAGGGAAGCAAAGTCTTCCAAAAACGCTCGTTGCCGGAGACCGTCGGCGCTTCGTCCTGCAGGTCCTTTTTCTTCGTTTCCGGTTGCCGTACCTCCGGCTCCCGGGGAATATAACCGGTATGGCAGAGGTCCGCACAAATCCGGACAGCTTCCCCGAAACCGCATCCCTCGCGCTTTTGCACGAAGGTGAACGCATCGCCTCCCGCCCCGCAACTGAAACAATGGTAGAGCCCCTTTGCAGGGTTGACCTGCAAAGAGGGGTGTTTATCCTCATGGAACGGGCAAAGCCCCACGTAGCCCGCCCCCTGTTTCTGCAAGTGCAGGTAATGGCCGATCACCTGCACGATATCGATCCGTCCGCGTAGGGACGCTATGTCTATCGGATTATTCATCTACTTTCCATGTTTAATTTCCGGTCGGGATTCCAGAAATAGGTGAACGATTTATTGCGATACACATCAGCCACGCCACGCGCGCCGTTTCTTGTCTTCAGGACATACATCCGGATCAGGTGATGGGTACTCCGCCCTTCTGCGGTTTTCGGAATCCCGTACTCCTCCGGACGATGAAGGATGACCACATTGTCGGCCACCTGTTCGATCGCACCCGAATCGCGCAAATCGCTCAAAACCGGTAGATGTTCTTCCCGTTTGTGTACTTCACGGTTCAACTGCGAGACGACCAGTATGGCGCAATTCAACTCCGTCGCAATCTTTTTCAAGCCGCGGATGTAATTGTTCACCAGGCTTTCCATCGTCTCCCCCTTGCCCGGCTGGCCGACCATCTGGTGGAGGTAATCCACCAAGATCAAGTCACACTGCCCTTTGCGGTGCATCAACTGTGCCTGTGCACGCAACGATTCGAGGCTCGAAGAGGCCGGATTGATAAAATGATAGGGCAAGTCCTCCAATGTCCCGGCATATTTTTCCATCTTCTCCAAGTCTCGCGTCTGCAAGCCCCCGATACGCAGCAGCTCCGGTTCCACACCGGCATAACCGGCAAAAATGCGGTTCATCGTCTGCAACCCCGTCATCTCGTAGCTGAAATGGAGCACATGCCGGCCGGACAACGCGGCAGACATGGCCATAAACATCGCCAACGAGGTCTTTCCGTCACTCGTCAGACCGCCGAGCACCACGATTTCACCCATGTAGAATCCGCCCGTAATGCCGTCGAACTCATCGACCCCGCTCCGGATGCGGTGGGGATCGGTCTTATGTTCCATGCGGTTCCGCTGGATACCGATCGTTTCGGCCGCCAAGCGGGAGAGCGGCACCATCGGTTCATCCTCATTGCAGTCTTCCCGCAAACCGAGCAGCAGGTTCTCCGTCTCGCCTATCAGTTGCATATAATCCGTCTCGTACTGGTTGGCTTTCAGCTCTTGTTTCTTAAAGATTTTGTCCAGGCAGTCCAGCATAAAAAGGCGTTTGATTTCCCGTGCATACGAAACGGCGTTGAAGTCCAGGCGATACTTCGACATATCGCCCGACAAATACGACAATCCGCCCATCCGGGCACAACGGTCCATATCCGTTTTCTTCATTTCCGTTTCCACCAACATCATATCCGGCTGTTCTCCCCTCCCATACAAGGACAAAAACGCAGCATAGATAAACCCCAAGTTCACGTCCCGGAACATCTCCGGGCGAACTACCGCCATCACCTCCGTCAGCACTTCCCCATCCAGGAAGAGGGCGCACAGCAACGCACGCTCGACATTCATTTCTTCTTCCATGGCTTCTTTCAATCTAACAGGTCCGTACGCGGTTTCTGATCTCCAAAACGCCGTAACTCTTCCTCCTTCAGCTTCTCGGCCGAATGGTGATTCTTTCCCGGCGAATTTTGAGGAAAGGTTCCCGTTTCCGTCCCACGCATAAAGGCTTCGTATCCATTGACGTGAAAGCGGGAAGCATCACTCGCCCTGTCTATATCGACCAGACCGGCCTCTCGCAATTCCTGCACACAGCGTCTTAACGTGGAGGTACTCAAATCCAGCAATGCAGCCAGATCTTCATAAGTAGAGACGAACTCCCCGGTATCGCATACGTTCACTTTACCGTTTACGACAGACTTACCGTCCATAAAATTACTGCTGACAAACAAAACCATATGCACAAACCCGAGCCGGCGTTCACGCTGGTTGGCATCCAACATACGGTTGATAATCGCCCAGGGGAATTTAATATACCGCTTCCCTAAATAGCGGACTGCATCGACATCTTTGTCACGCAACTCACTGTCATTCATAGTACTTTTTTCTTTTGAACGAGAAATGACTTAATGTGCGCCTTGATATTCATATCGCACAGCGATATCCTGAACGAAGAATGGTTTTTCCCTACCATATATATATAATATAAATATATATTCTTTCTCCATTTTATCAAATCAAAGGCTAACAACTTAACATTTCCGGTTTATGATTAAAAATTCGATTTAACGCAAAGGCAATAGTCTACGGTTCCAAAAACAATTGTTTCCGTTTTCAAAAACAACTGTATTTAAATCTAAAAATAATTGTTTTCCCTTACCGAAACTATGGTTCACCCAGATAATCCACGATTAATTTTACTTGTACAGGCGTCAACAAGCGTTGTCCCTTAATCCAACCTTTTTCTTTCAGGCTTTCGGCTAAATTCTGGTTGTTCTTCACCCACATGGTTAACCTTTGCGTTGCAGCCCGGGGCGTAATCCCGGGAGCGTAGAGGATCGCTAATTCCTGCCATCCAAAACTCTTGATTTTAAAAATTCCGTCCATTTTTTCTATTAGTTATTTTGATTAATAATAACAGGACAAATATAAGGACGAAATACCATTAAAAGAAATTTTATCGACATAAAACGTAATATTATACGAAAATATATCATAGTTCGTATTCGATTAGATAAATTCATCAAAATCGACCTACTCCATGTCAGTATATTTGTAATATTATTTACAATAAGTCATTTATTTATTCTAAAAACAAACCTTATGGCGTTAAAGTATCGTATCGTCCTGAAAAGGGACATGAGCAAAGGTGCCGCAGCCGATGCCAAACTATTCTACGGCCAAGTCCGTTCGATAGAAAAAACCGAGTTCAAAAAATTGTGCGAACTGGTGTCGGGCTACTGCACGGCCAAAAAGGGCGAAGTCGAACTCGTCGTCGACGGCCTGATCAACATCATGAAAAACGAACTCGAAAGCGGCAACATCGTCCAGATGGGTGCATTCGGCAACTTCCGCATGCTTGCCGGCAGCCGCGGTTCGGCTACCCTGAGAAATTTCGATCCGTCGATGTTCAAAAAGGGCCGTATCGTTTTCACCCCCGGAGCCATCCTGCAAACCATCATCTCCAAACCGTCTTTCATGAAACTCGAACCGTTCGAAGATCCGGACGAAAACCCTAACGGCGGCGTAGAACGCCCGGGAATATTATGAAACAAGCAGACTTCATCACCTCTCTCCTTCCCCTTGCCCGAAAGGCGGGGGAAGCTTTCCGGATCAACCCGGTAGTCATCCTGGCACAGGCGGCTATCGAATCCGGCTGGGGACAGAGCGACCTGTCCACCTTGTACCGCAACTATTTCGGCATCACCGCCTACGGCAAGAAAAACGTCTGGTGGAAAGGCGAAAGTATCAGCTTGGGCCCCCACTCCCTCCGCTTCCGTGTCTACGACACACCCGGAGACTCCCTCATGGACTACGCCCGTCTGATCCGCCACGCCTATCCCTCGGCCGCCGATGCCAGCAACGACCCGCCGACCTTCGCCCGCATAATCTCCTGCAGCAAATACATCAGCGAAGTCAACGGCGACAACCGCACCGCCTACCGTCAGGCGCTGGTCAAGATATGTAGGCAGGTTGGGAAGATAGCGCCCAATGACAGTGTCGTAGCGTCGTTGTCTTAGGGCTGTAAGCCCGGCAGATCTCAGCCCAAGGCGTGAGCCTTGGGTTTAGGGAATGACTTCCTTCTCTCTTCTTAGCCCTGTAAGGGCGACACCGTTAACGACCTGTGTCACAAGGTATCGCCCTTACAGATACTATGATAAAAAGCAAACAAAA
>NZ_QUGV01000022.1:0-91780 GCF_003479205.1 Parabacteroides sp. AF17-28
TAACCCAAGGCTCACGCCTTGGGCTGAGATCTGCCGGGCTTACAGCCCTAAGAGAACGTCACTAAATCATCATTTACAGGTTCACAATTTCTTAAATGCGATTCCTTATAACATTCAACTTTCAACTTTCAACTCTTAACTCTCAACTATCCGGGGGGGCTTATTGTATAAAACGGATTTTTTAGTTCCAAAAGACGGCCGAAACCAAACAAATGTTAATCCGCTTTTTTTGCCTCAAAAAGGGACTTTATCGCCTTTTTTGAGCGTTTTCCGCAATTATGACCGTCCTCTTTGGCACCACGACCGTGCTAATGTGTAGTGCACTCGGCAGCTCGCGAAGATTAGGACGGTCGTAATGGCGATTAGGACGGTCGTAATTGTAAAGAGGACCGTTTTCATGGCAAAAAAGCCCCTTAATTTCCTTGCGATATTTGGGACGCCGTCCGTTTTATTTTCAAATAATCGATTCTCCGGGAGTAAGCTTTATCACATTGTCGGCGTTTCCGTCTTTCGGCAATCAAATTGCACGCTTTTCGGAACGGGCTGCGTACCTCGTTTTTCCTATTGTCAGGAAGGGGAGTTTAAACCGTGAAAAGAGTCAATCTAAAATCGATCAGAATTTCGGACGAAATAGAAAAACGTCCGAAATGGGGGTTATTGTAATATTCATCAGATTTGCAGGGGTTCAAAACTTGCCAGAAGTGAACCAAACAGACTTCATAGGGGCGGTTCGCGAACCGCCTCATTAGAAGATAAGGGGATGTCTAAAAAGGATTTTGCAAAGGAAATTGGTGTGAGTCCTTCCCGTGTTAGCGATTATTTGAATGGACGGTCTGAACCGACCTTAAAAATAGCGCGTATGATATGCAAAGTTCTGAATATTCCTCCTGCGGTAATATTAGGTTTCTGAGCAACTGTTGCGCGTTAGTAAAGAATAAAGAAAGTGCCCTCAAAAGTTATACAGCAGCTTTTGAGGGCACTTTTATTTTGGCATACTGAACGTTTATTCGCCTTTCTCAATCTGTTCCTGTACGATTGCGTCTACGACGGCAACAGTCGTCAGATTCAGGATGTCGCGCGTGGAGCTTTCTACGTCGGTGAAGTGGATCGGTTTGTTCAATCCCATCTGGATCGGACCGATCGTTTCGGTGATGCCTAACGTATCCAGCAGCTTGTAGGCACTGTTGGCTGAACTCAGGTTCGGGAATATCAGCGTGTTGACATCCTGGCCTTTCAGCTTGTTGAACGGATACATTTCGTCGCGCAGTTTCTTGTCAAGGGCGAAGTTAACCTGCATTTCACCGTCTACCATCATCTCCGGATAGTTCTTGTGCAGATAGTTGATCGCATCGTGAACCTTCAGCGGGCTGCCCTGCTTGTCGGAACCGAAGTTCGAGTATGACAGCATAGCCATAACAGGCTCATGGGCGAAGAACTTCACTGCGTCTTCGGTCAGACGGGCGATGTCGATCAATACTTCCGTCGACGGGTGGCGATTGATCAGCGTGTCGGCAATGAAGAATGTACCTTTCTTGCAAGTCAGGATGTTCAGTGCGCCGAAATGCGTGTATGACGGACGGATACCAATGATCTGTTCCGCCATCTTGGTTACTTCGGAATAGCGGCTGTAGACACCCGTTACGAATGCGTCGGCGTCGCCTGTCGCAACCATCATCATACCGAATGCATTACGGTCGACCATCTTTTCACAGGCCTCGGCATAGGTGACGCCTTCGCGGGCCTTCTTTTCCGACAGGATCTTGGCGTAGCGGTGGCGGCGTTCCGTTTCGCGATCGTGGCGCAGGTTGACGATTTCGATGCCTTCCAGGCTGATGCTTTCTTCTGCGGCAATCTTGGCCAGGCGTTCTTCGTTACCCAGCAGGATCGGAATACAGATACCTTCGGCCTTGGCTTCGGCAGCGGCTTTCAGCATATTGACATGGTTAGCTTCGGCGAATACCACACGTTTCGGATTGGCTTTTGCCATATCGGTGAAGCGGCGGAGCAGTTTGTTGTCATATCCCATCATTTCGCGCAGATGGTTGGCATAGCCGTCCCAGTCGGTGATCGTCTTGCGGGAAACACCCGATTCGATAGCCGCTTTGGCAACTGCACAGGAAACACGTGTCAGCAAGCGCGGGTCGAGCGCTTTAGGCAGGATGTAATCACGTCCGAAAGTCGTCCGTTTCAGCTTGTAGGCGGCGTTCACAACGTCGGGGACCGGTTCTTTGGCCAGCTCGGCGATTGCGTAAACGGCAGCTAACTTCATTTCTTCGTTGATCGCCTTGGCGTGTGTGTCCAATGCACCGCGGAAGATATAGGGGAAACCTAATACATTGTTAATCTGGTTCGGATAGTCCGAGCGGCCTGTCGCAAAGATGATATCGTCGCGTGAAGCCATTGCGTCTGCATAAGAGATTTCCGGGTTCGGGTTTGCCAGTGCAAAGACAATCGGGTTTTCGTTCATGGAACGGACCATATCTTGTGTCAGGACGTTGGCTACGGACAGGCCGAGGAACACGTCGCAACCGACGACTGCTTCCTGCAGTGTCTTGATATTGCGGTCGGTGGCAAAGAATTTCTTCGATTCGTTCAGGTCCGTACGGTGTGTAGAGATAACGCCTTTACTGTCACACATGATAATATTTTCCTTCTTGGCTCCCAGCATGATGTACAGTTTCGTGCAAGAGATGGATGCGGCTCCGGCTCCGTTCACGACGATCTTTACATCTTCGATTTTCTTACCTGCAATTTCCAGTGCATTGATCAGGCCGGCACCGGATATGATTGCCGTTCCGTGCTGGTCGTCATGCATCACCGGAATATCCAGTTCCTCTTTCAGGCGTGTTTCGATCTTGAAACATTCCGGAGCTTTGATGTCTTCCAGGTTGATACCTCCGAAGGTAGGAGCGATGGCTTTTACCGTTTCGATGAATTTGTCCGGGTCTTTCTCGTTGACTTCGATGTCGAACACGTCGATGCCGGCGAATATCTTGAACAACAGTCCTTTTCCTTCCATAACCGGTTTGCCTGCCAATGGGCCTATATCACCTAATCCCAATACGGCTGTTCCGTTTGAAATTACGGCAACTAAGTTTCCTTTAGATGTATATTTATAGGCATCCAGCGGATTCTTTTCAATCTCCAGACAGGGTTCTGCTACGCCGGGCGAATAAGCCAGCGACAAGTCTGTCTGCGTACTATAGGGTTTGGTGGGAACGACTTCAATCTTTCCCGGCTTGCCTTCCGCATGATAGCGGAGAGCTTCTTCTTTAGTAATCTTAGCCATAGACTTTATAGTTTTTATATTGTTATGTGTCTTTTGAAAATCGAGCACAAAAGTAACAAATTATTATGATAATGGTATTGATAGCTTACATTTAGTTGCCGCTCTTTCCTCTCTTTTATGAAAATATGATATTGCAGATGTCAAGGATTCGCTTTATCTTTGCAATCTCAATTGAACAGGGAATAGAATGTGAAACAGACAATTGTAAAATATATGAAATGGCTGCTGCCGATACTCTTCATCGGGTATTACAGTAGTATTTCTTTGTTTATGCACGTCCATATCGAGCATGGGACGACGATTGTTCACGCGCATCCGTTTAAGAAGGCCGCCGATGGCACTTGTCATCACCACTCATCCCTGTCGGAAATCCAGTTGTTTCACTTGCTGACGACTGTCAATGTGGAGGACGGGGCTGTCCATCCGTTACAGCTACATTTCTATGCTATACCGATTTATAAGATAACCGAACGTCCGGTCTATCCGGATCATTTGATCCCTGTCCTGGGGAAACTGTCGCTTCGCGCACCTCCTGTCGTTTAATAAAATATTGGGTTATTCTGTATTTCCATTTGACAATCTGAATGTGTTTTGTCGGTGGAAGAGATTTTTCATGCCTAAATCTCTATTTTATTAAAAACGAACGAAATGAATAAATTTATTACGCTTACGTTATGCCTGTGCTGTCTCTTTACAGTAATGCGGGCAGAGGGCGATCCGGCTTTGAATCCGTCGGACGCAAATATTGTCGGTCATGTATTAGACAAGAAAACCGGCGAACATCTTTCTTTTATTACAATCTTTCTGAAAGGAACGACCATCGGGACTTCGACTGATGCGACAGGCCATTATTATCTGAAGAACCTGCCGGAAGGCAAATTCACCATCGTTATGAAGACGATGGGGTATAAAACGGTCGAGAAGCCTGTGACACTGAAAAAGGGCAAGACGCTGGAAGTAGATTTTGAAGCGGAAGAGGAGGCAATGTCGCTCGACGGAGTGGTCGTTTCCGCAAACCGGAATGAGACGACACGCCGCATGGCTCCGTCGCTTGTGAACGTGTTGGACGCAAAGACGTTCGAGACGACGCATTCGACTTCGTTAGCCGACGGCCTGAACTTCCAGCCGGGTGTGCGCGTGGAAAACAACTGCCAGAACTGTGGTTTCCAGCAGGTGCGTATCAACGGTCTGGAAGGACCCTATACGCAGATATTGGTGGATAGCCGTCCGATCTTCAGCGCATTGACCGGGGTCTACGGGCTTGAGCAGATTCCGGCCAACATGATCGAACGTGTCGAGATCATGCGTGGAGGCGGTTCGGCCCTTTTCGGCTCTTCGGCTATTGCCGGGACGATCAATATCATCACGAAAGAACCTTTGCGCAACTCGGCCCAGATCGCCCACTCGCTGACGATGATCGGGGGAGACCGGCCGGATAACAACACGACGTTGAATGCTTCCCTTGTGACGGACGATCATAAGGCGGGGATTTATATCTTCGGCCAGAGCCGCCATCGTTCGGCTTATGACCACGACGGAGACGGCTTTTCCGAACTTGGCCAGTTGGAGGCGCGTACGGTTGGTTTCCGTTCCTATCTGAAGACAAGTACTTATTCCAAATTGGGATTCGAATATCATAACATCAGCGAATACCGTCGCGGTGGCGACCAGATCGGCCGGCCGCCCCACGAAGCCTGGGTGGCGGAACAGACTGATCACAGCATCAACGGCGGCGGCCTGAAGTTCGATCTTTTCTCCAAAGACTACAAGCACCGTCTGAATATATACACTTCCGCACAGCATACGAACCGTAAGAGCTATTACGGTACGAACCAAAATTTAGATGCATACGGGCATACGACGGATATGACGTTTGTCGGCGGTTCTCAATATTCTTATTCTGCGGATAAGTGCCTGTTCATGCCGGCCGAGTTTACCGGAGGACTGGAATATAACTTCGATGAACTGAAGGATGAGATGTTAGGGTATAACCGCGTTGTGGATCAGACGGTCCATATCGGTAGCCTGTTCCTGCAGAACGAATGGAAGAATGAGAAATGGAGTTTCCTGGTCGGCGGCCGTTTCGACAAGCATAACCTGATCGATCATCTGATCTTCAGTCCCCGGGCAAATATCCGCTTCAATCCGACGCAAGACATTAATTTGCGTCTATCCTATTCCAGCGGTTTCCGTGCTCCGCAGGCGTTTGACGAAGACTTGCATGTGGCGGCTGTCGGCGGCGAGGTGGCGATTATTCAGCTTGCCGATGACCTGAAAGAGGAGAAGTCGAAAAGTATCAGTGCCTCGGCTGATTTCTATCATCGTTTCGGCGCTGTCCAGCTGAATTTCTTGGTAGAAGGTTTCTATACCGATTTGAACGATGTGTTCTTCCTGCAGGAAAAGGGACACGATGACAAGGGCAATCTGATATTAGAGCGCCGCAATAAGGATGGCGCACGTGTGATGGGACTTAACCTGGAGGGAAAGATGGCCTACTCCTGGATGCAGTTTCAAGCCGGGGCAACGATCCAGCGCAGCCGTTACAAAGAAGCTTTGACCTGGAGCGAGACGAATCCGGATCTTCCGGCTCAGAAGAAGATGTTCCGTACGCCGGATGTGTATGGTTATTTCACATCTACTTTTACTCCGGTAAAACGCCTGGCCGTTTCCTTGACCGGAACCTATACGGGCAGTATGTTAGTGCAACACCTCGCCGGCTACATTCCGGAGGATCGGGAAGAGAAAACTTCCGATTTCTTCGATTTGAATATGAAGGTTTCCTATGATTTCCCCTTGTATAAGTCGGTGACGTTACAGCTGAATGCCGGTATTCAGAATATCTTCGAAGCATATCAGAACGATTTCGACCAGGGAAAGGATCGCGACTCCAAATATATTTATGGACCGGGAACTCCAAGGAGCTACTTTGTTGGGTGCAAGATCAGTTACTAAAGACAAAAGTCCGGTAAAGTGTAAAACCTTTATCGGACTTTTGTCTTTTATTTCAATCGCTCGTTCATGTTTTCTGGATTTTGGCTGTTAGGCCAAATATCGGCAATGTAGACTGTGTCTTTTTCTACATAATAGATAATCTTGTGATTGCGGTGCTCAACAAAGGAACGGTAGTTCTTTTTGTATGCCTTAAGTTCTGGTTCCTCTTTTCCCATATAAGGATTCTGTTCTAAAACAGCAACAACATCATTGATACCCTGCATAAATTTTCCTGCAGCTGATGTTCCCATCTTCTTTTTATACCAGAGTATGATGCTTTTATATTTTGTTAAGGCTTTACGTTTCCAGTGTATTTTCATTTGAGCCATTCTAAAGCTGCTTTTTTCACTTCTTCATGGGTGTAATAAACCGGATCGTTCTCAGCTTCAATGAGCCGTCTAACTTTTTCTTCATGAGTTAATGGTTTCATTGCATTTTCGATTTCTTCATCAGTGACGATATCTATGTCATCGAGAATAGCTCTTTCCTCTTTCACATGATGGCGATTGTGGATAATTCTTTTGACGTATTTCTTCACCTTAACAAAACTTTCATTGTCAAGCCTGGCAATCTGGTTGAACAGTTCGAGCTGTTCTCCTTGTAAATTCATTGTATTCATATCTTTACTTATTTTGGTTGTATAACGTTTACAAATGTAGCTCTTTTCCGGCAGGAAAGAAATTATTTCATTGTAAATTAATGCGGATCAGTTATTAAGATGTAAAACAGTAGTACGGTGGCTGGTCAACTGTACTCGGCGGGGTGCTGCCCTCTCGAAGCCGGATAGATTGTGCCGGCTTCGGTAAAGTTGTTGGCGATTTCCATACCACCCGTACCTCTTGTCACCCCAAGTTGTTATTGAGTGTTGTAAGTTTCATAAACTCTTGTTGATCTCTTCAATATAATTCAGGATTTCATCCCGTCCTTCTTTCTTCTCTGAAGAGGAGAGAAGGATGGGAGGGAGTTCTTCCCATGATTCCAGCAGTTTTGTCTGATAAGCTTTCAGGTTTTCCTGCAGGCGACTTTTACTGATCTTGTCGATCTTTGTGAAGATAAGGGAGAATGGAATACCGTTCTCGCCCAACCATTCCATGAATTCCAGGTCTATCTTCTGCGGTTCGTGGCGGCTGTCGATCAGGACAAAAAGATTCGTCAGCTGTTCCCGTTCCAGGATATAATCTTCGATGATCCGCTGGATATTATCCCGTCCTTCTTTTCCCCGTTGGGCAAAGCCGTAACCGGGAAGGTCGACCAGATACCATTGTCCGTTGATAAGAAAATGATTGATAAGCATTGTCTTACCCGGTTTCTGCGAGGTCATGGCAAGCCCTTTCTTTCCGGTCAGCATATTGATGAGGGAGGATTTGCCAACATTACTTCGCCCGATAAAAGCATATTCCGGCAGATTGCCTGCGGGACATTTCTTCACGTCTGTGTTACTGATAACAAATTCTGCGCTTTTGATTTCCATGTTTGTGAATTATGAATTACGAATTATAAAATAGTGGGAATCCTTTTTGTGTTCAGGGAGCTTAACCATAGTCCTAAGAAGGTCAGGCCACCGTTTAGCATCAGCATTTCATACCCGAATACATATCCTGTATATTGCTTCACTAAATAGTCCGTAGCAAAACAGAGCAACGGTGAAAGGATACATATGTAAGGAACGAACTTATCACGCGGCTGCAGCTTCGTGAACAATCCAAAAACGAATAATCCCAGTAAAGGGCCGTAGGTGTAGGAGGCAATCATATAGATCGCATCGATCACGCTCCGGCTGTTTACGGCCTTAAAGATAAGAATAATTATTGCAAATAAGGCAGAGATCATCAAATGAACCGCCAGACGGGTACGCTTGGCTGTCTGTGCCTGTTCCTTATCTACCCCTAAAATATCGATACAGAAAGAGGTGGTAAGCGCTGTCAGGGCGGAGTCGGCACTGCTGAATGCAGCTGCGATGATACCGATCGTAAAAAAGATCAGGATCGAGTGTCCCAATATCCCGGACGTGCAAAACATCGGGAGGATATCATCGTTCATCGCGGGCAGTTCGATATGCTGCTGGGATGCAAGCGCCACCAGCAGGACGCCGAGCGAAAGGAACAGGAAATTGACCGGCGTGAAAGCGAAGCCGTAGGTGTACATATTCTTCTGCGCATCTTTCAGGCTTTTGCAGGAGAGGTTCTTTTGCATCATATCCTGGTCGAGTCCCGTCATGACGATCGTGATAAAGATACCGCTGAAGAATTGTTTTACGAAATGCTGCGTGCTGTGCCAGTCGTCGAACTCGAAGATGCGGAAATGCGGACTTGCCTGCAAGGTTTGCACCATACCGCCGAAATCCAGCTGCATCTTGTCTTTGACCTGCCAGATAATCACGATCAGCATCGCGACCAGGCATAATGCCTGCAATGTGTCCGTCCAGATGATCGTCTTGATGCCGCTCCGGTAGGTGTACAGCCATACCAGGAAAATACTGATCACGACAGTGACGGCAAACGGTATGTTCCAGGTGCTGAATACGTAATGTTGCAGGATCAGCACGACCAGGTAAAGCCGTGCCGCCGCGCCTACGATCTTGGAAAGTAGGAAAAAGGAAGCTCCAGTCTTATAACTGTGCCGCCCGATCCGGTCGTCCAGATACGAGTAAATGGTGGTCAGTTGTAATTTATAGTAAAGCGGCAACAGCACTTTGGCAATCAGGATATATCCGAAGAAGAACCCCAGGACAGTCTGCATATACGTCATGTCTATGCTGCGCACCATCCCCGGAACAGACACGAAGGTAACGCCCGAAAGCGACGTTCCGACCATCCCGATCGACACGATATACCAAGGCGATTTGCGGTTACCGAGGAAAAAAGCTTCGTTGCTGGTGCTCTTCCGTCCCGTGATCCAGGCTATCAGCAGGAGGATGCCGAAATAGGCGGCTATGATAAAGAGGATGATGTAGCTGTTCATTGCTTGTTAGAAATTTACGGCAAAGATACATTAATTATTCGTTACGCACTATTTGCAGTTCGGGTTGCGGAATGCCTTTTCGTCGGTAGAATAGTCGATTTCGCAGGGAAATTTTAGCTTTTTATCTAATTTGTTTTGCGTATGTGATTAATTTCTTGTTCCTTTGTATCAGCTGGAGCTCGGGAGAGTTAAGGCGACCGGTTTACAAGACCGGAGACAAATAGGTAAACACAATAAAGAAAAGGCTGCGATCTTCGGATACGCAGCCTTTTTGATTAATACCTTTTCTCAATGGACGCTCCGGGGAAGTAATGCGAGAGAATCTGCCGGTAATCATATCCCTGGGCGCTCATCATGGCAGCCCCGATCTGGCAAAGCCCTACGCCATGTCCCCAACCTGCGCCGGTCAGGACGAACCGGCCGGGAATATCGAGCCGGATATCTTCCTTGTCCACGACGAAAGCCGAACTGTAGAGATGCGTTTCCGACAGTGTGCGGCGTATTTCCAGTTCCTTGCCGATCGTAAAGCTACGGTGCGTTCCGACAATCTTCAGCAGGTCGATGCGTCCGGAAGTACCGCGGCTAACCGGGATGAGGTCCAGTATCTGTCCGAAGTCGATGCCGCTCTTGCGATGCACCAGTTCGGCCAGTTCTTTTTGCGTATAAGATACTTTCCAGCGGTAGAAGTCTGTTGTTTCCTGATCGTAGTTGTTCAATACCTGGCTGAGGATTTCCTTGTCGGATGTATTGCAGAATGCTTCGGGTGCGGAACGTATCCATTTCTCCGCCTCTTCTTCCTTTGTGAGGTCCGGGAAGGTTGTTTCGCGGCTGTCGCGCAGGGCAGCCAAGTAGGAGTGGGGAACCGGTTCCCAGCAATGCTCGAACTGCTCGGTGACGCCTCCGCAACATTTTGAGAAGCGGGCGTCGCAGATCATTTCGCCATCCGTCAGTATTTCGCCGCGCGTCTCATGGACGACTTTCTGTACGATCGGGGTGGAGGCACGCGTAATACCCTGGTAACGCTGGCAATGGTCGTCGGCACAGACATCGAATATATCGTGGTCTTCGCGGTCGTACCAGCGTATCAATTGCTCGTTGTCGCGGTAGTAGCTCTGCTGCTTTTCCTCTTTTCCCGCCAGGCGGAAGTTCTTTTCTACCTGTGCAAGGAGCCAGCTGCGCGAGATGACGGCATGCGCTTTCAACAGCTCTTTCGAGGCTTCTGCGCTCATCTCCGAAGAGATTACGCTTGTCAGGTACTCTTCCACGTCTATCTGGTTGATGACGACGATGCTGTCCTTGCAGGTGACGAGGTTAAAGGCTCCCTTGAAGCACTGGTCTTCCTGCCGTTGCCAGTGGAAATTATGACCTATAGTGACTGCCTTCAGTTCGAAGGACGAGGCGGGGGAGGCGGGCTCGAAGAAAAGTTCTTTGTATAGCTTGCCGTTGAAGACAATGTTTCCGCCTACAAACAATACACGTTGTTCTCCGGTCAGGAACTGACCGGTTTCCGTATGCACATACTCCCCATGAAATACAAACGAGACGGCCTTCTCACGCATGATGCCGACATTCACTACAGGTGCTTCCATATTAATAATTATTCAATGTGTAAATGTGCCAATGTGCCAATGAAAGATTGTGATTGGCACATTTAGTGCAACGTCACATTGGCACATTTGCATATTATTTCTTAGCTTTTAATGAACTTATCGCCAGATAGGACATTAACATGATATACATTACAACAGCTATCACCCCTGCAAAGTTGCTTTCCATCCACTCTTCATTCACAAGATTTATACCGCCGAAACGCATTGTAGCACTCACTACACCCATCAAAGCTCCACCGGCAATGAAACCGGAGGCCAGCAATGTCCCTTTTTCAAGGCGTGCATTGTTCAATGCCTGGTCTTTGCTGCGGCTGCCCACGTACCAACTGATAGCGCCTCCGATCAATAGCGGCGTGTTCAGTTCCAGCGGGATAAACATACCTAACGAAAAGGCCAGTGCCGGAATCTTGCAGATGTTCAGGATAATTGCCAGTACGGCACCGATGGCATATAAAAGCCAGGGAGCGCCCGACCCGCTCATCAGCGGTTCGATCACGGCCGCCATGGCGTTGGCTTGCGGAGCGGCCAACTGTCCGCTCGTGAAACCGTATGACTGGTTCAGGACCAGGATGACGCCGCCTACAGTGGCTGCCGAAACCAACGTCCCGAGGAATTTCCAGCTTTCCTGCTTGGCGGGTGTGCTGCCTAACCAGTAACCGATCTTCAGGTCGGTGATGAAACCGCCGGCCATCGACAGTGCCGTACAAACCACGCCTCCGATAATCAGTGCCGAAACCATACCGGCTGTCCCTTTCAGTCCGACAGCTACCAGGATGATGGACGACAGGATCAGCGTCATCAGCGTCATGCCCGATACCGGGTTTGTCCCTACGATTGCAATCGCGTTGGCTGCAACAGTTGTGAAGAGGAATGCGATGATACCGACAATCAGCAGTCCGATCAGCGCGTAATACCAGTTATCCAATACGCCGAAATGGAAGAACAGATACGTTGCGATCAACGCCACAAAGATGCCGATAGCGATTACTTTCATCGACAAGTCCTTCTGTGTCCGGAGCTCTTCCGTCTGCACAGCGCCCGTCTTTCCTTTCAGCTCTTTGGCTGCCAGGCCGACTGCGCCCTTGATGATTCCCCATGAATTGATAATACCGATCACGCCTGCCGTCGCAATGCCGCCGATACCGATGTGGCGCGCATAGGTCGTAAAGATCTGTTCCGCACTCATGCTTCCCACTGTCGCTGTGATGGCGTCGTTGCCGAACGTCAGCACTTCGGCGCCAAAGAACGCGGACATCAGCGGAATAATCACTAACCAGACGAGGAACGAGCCGGCACAGATAATAGCCGAATACTTCAGCCCGATGATATATCCAAGCCCTAAAACGGCCGCACCTGTGTTTACCTTAAACACAACCTTTATCTTATCGGCCAACATTTCGCCGAAACCGACGATACGCGTGCTGACAGTTTCGCTCCACCAACCGAACGTCGAGACGATAAAGTCATACAGCCCGCCGATCAAACCGGCATAGATAAGCGGTTTAGCCTGGTTGCCTCCCTTTTCGCCGGACACCAGGACTTGCGTGGTTGCAGTGGCTTCCGGGAACGGATACTTGCCGTGCATCGTCGAAACGAAATACTTCCGGAACGGGATCAACAGCAGGATGCCGAGGATTCCGCCCAACAGCGAGCTCATAAACACTTCGAAGAAGTTGATCGTAATCTCCGGATATTTGTCTTGCAGGATATAAAGCGCGGGAAGCGTAAAGATAGCACCAGCCACGATCACCCCGCTGTTCGCCCCGATAGACTGGATAATGACATTCTCGCCCAGTGCGTTCTTCCGTTTAAAGCCGCTCGACAGTCCGACAGCAATGATCGCAATCGGAATGGCTGCCTCGAATACCTGTCCGACCTTCAGCCCCAGGAAAGCTGCTGCCGCACTGAATATGACGGCCATGACCAGTCCCCAGAATACGGACCAGGGTGTTACTTCCCGATATTGTTTGTCGGGCGACATGATGGGTTCGTAGACCTCACCTTCTTTCAATTCTCTATAGGCATTTTCCGGTAGCCCGCCCACCTTTTCTTCGTCTTCCTTCTTCACGGTGTTTACTTATTTAGTTAGATTTAATTTGAATACACTTATCGCTTACTGATTAATCACGCAAATCTACACTATTTCTCAATAAGAAGCAAGAGGAAAGACTGCGGTGAAGTAGAGTTTTGTCTACGATCCGTTAACTCTTTCCTAACTACATATAAAACGTTCGCTTGGCGGTGAACGATCGTCCGCTTGGTGGTGAACGATCGTCCGGCGGCCGGCGAACGATCGTCCGCCGCCAAGCGGACAACTAAGGGAATACATGGAAAGAGTTAATGCATAAGGAAGATTTTGCTTATCTTTGCGCAGAAAGAAGATAAAAGGAATGAATCAGAAATATCCATCTGTCTTATTGGAAAATGCAGTGAACGAGTTGTCGTCCTTGCCGGGCGTAGGGCGGAAGACTGCGCTCCGTCTGGCTTTGTACATGCTCCGCCGGGATGCCGGATATACGGAAGGCTTTGCCGCCGCTTTGGTGGCGCTTCGGCGGGATGTGAAATACTGCAAGGTATGCCATAACATATGCGATGAGGACATCTGTTCCATCTGTGCCGACCCGCAACGCGACCGTTCGACGGTTTGCGTAGTCGAGAACATCAAAGAGGTAATGGCGATCGAGAACACCGGACAGTTCCGGGGCGTCTACCACGTCCTGGGCGGCATCATCTCGCCGATGGACGGGATCGGACCGGGCGACCTGCAGATCGACAGCCTTGTGCAGCGTGTGGCGGACGGCGAAGTGGGCGAAGTGGTTCTGGCGCTCAGTACGACGATGGAGGGCGACACGACCAACTTCTTCATCTATCGCAAGCTGTCGCCATACGATGTAAAGATTTCCGTCATTGCCCGCGGCGTTTCTATTGGCGACGAGATCGAGTATGCCGACGAAATAACCCTGGGCCGTTCCATCGTGAACCGCACAAGTTTTAATGATTCCATAAAGATATGAAGCTATCAATAGTCATAGTCAACTATAATGTAAAGTATTTCCTCGAGCAATGCCTCTGTTCGGTTCGCGCCGCCGTCCGGGGCATGGAGGCGGAAGTGCTGGTGGTCGACAACCATTCGACGGACGGTTCCCTCGAATACCTCCGCCCGCGCTTTCCGGAAGTGACCTTTATCGAGAACTCCGATAATCCCGGTTTTGCAAAAGCCAATAACCAGGCGATCCGGACGAGCAGCGGCGAGTATGTCCTCCTGCTGAATCCCGACACCGTGATCGGAGAGGAGAGCCTGCGTTCCCTCTGCTTCTTTATGGATGAGCATCCGGAAGCGGGTGGGATAGGCGTGAAGATGCTGGACGGGCACGGAGCGTTCCTGCCTGAGAGCAAGCGGAGTTTTCCGTCGCCCTGGGTCTCTTTCTGCAAGCTGTTCGGGTTGTCTAAACTGTTTCCCCGTTCCCGCGTGTTTGCCCGTTACAGCCTTCCGTATCTGAGCGAGGAGAAGCAGCATAAGGTGGAAGTCTTGGCCGGTGCGTTTATGTTCCTCCGGCGCGAGGCGCTCGACAAGGTGGGGCTGCTGGACGAGTCGTTCTTTATGTATGGCGAAGATATAGACCTGTCGTACCGGATTGTGCAGGGAGGCTATAAGAACTATTACATCCCCGAACGCATCCTCCATTATAAGGGCGAGAGCACGAAACATGGCGACGTCAAGTATGTGAAAGCGTTCTACGGCGCGATGCTGATCTTCTACCGGAAATATTATCCGCATTCCGGCTGGCTGATGGGCTTGCTGATCCGGCTGGCTGTCCTGTTGAAAGGTTCGCTGTCCGCGCTCGTCGGCCTGTTGGGGCTGAAGCGGAAACCGCGCTCGCGCCATCGCCGCCTGCTGATCCTCTGCCGCGAAGAGATGTTCGAGGAGGTGAAAGCCGCCTGCGTCAAGCGGATGCCGGAGTTGGAGTATGTCAATCTCTGGGACTTGGACGAAGAGCGTGTGATGGATGCCATCTGCCGCCGCAACCAAATGAAGCGTTTTACCGATTTAGCTTTCTGCTATCCCGATGCGCGCTTCGAGCAGATGCTTCTGCTGATGGACAAGATGGTGGATAAGAAGATCTCTTACCATATATATAATAAGGAAAGTAAAAAGTTGATCTGATGGAATTGTTGTCGAACGAAACTATAAGCCTTCGCGCTCCGGAACCGGAAGACCTGGAACTGCTTTATCATTGGGAGAATAAACCCGAATGGTGGGGATTGGGAAATACGTTGGCGCCTTATTCGCGCTATCTGCTTAAAGAATATATTGCCGAATCCCACCGGGATCTGTTCGACCTGAAACAGTTGCGCCTGATGATCGACTACCGTCCGACCGGAGCAACTGTCGGGATGTTGGACCTGTACGATTTCGAGCCGCATCACCGGCGTGCCGGAGTCGGCATCCTGATCGATCCTGTTTATCAGAAGAACGGCCTGGCAACGGAGGCGCTCGGCCTGTTGATCCGCTATGCTTTCTCTTTCCTTAAACTGCGTCAGCTATACGTGCATATTCCGGTTGGCAATGAAGCCAGCAAAACGTTGTTTACCCGTTGCGGCTTCACCGTGACAGGCATACTGACAGACTGGATAGCTACGGAAGACGGCTATTCGGACGTACTGGTTATGCAACGTATCAATAAATAAGCGTGTAAATGAGGGGCGGGGATCAGTTCAGATAAGGATCTTTCGGATACTTGGTCCAGGTTTCATATTGGCTGCCGAGCGATTCGAGCGAACGCTTCCAGAAATCTTCGCCCTCGGCAAGCAATACGTTCCGGTTGGAGGCATGGCTCACAACCCATGAGTTTTTAGAGATTTCATTCGTCAACTGTCCTTCCTGCCAGCCGGAATAGCCCAGGAAGAATTTCACTTTCCCATCGATCGGATGCCCGTTCTGAATGTAGCGCAACAGCGCATTGAAGTCTCCGTCGAAGTAGAGATGCTCGTTGATCTTGACCGAGTTCGGAATAATCATATCTCCCAATGAATGGATAAAGAACAGGCGGTTTGCACTGACCGGACCGCCTAAGTAGATCGGCATATCCGGATACTTCTTCAAGTCCTCAAAGAATGTGTTGACCAATAGTTCGGTCTTTTTATTCAGGACGAGTCCCATCGAGCCTTCCGGTGCATGTTCCACCAGCAATACAACGGAACGTTGGAAATAGGCGTCTTGCAGGAAAGGTTCTGATATCAGTATGCTTCCCTGAGCCGGGAGCACATCATTATGTGTTATTTTAAATATGTTGTTATACATTGCCATAGCGGGACTTTAACTTGCTGGTTAATAATAAAACTGCGACAATATATAGCTTTTGGGTTAAAGAAACAAATGAAAAACCGGGCTTCCGTGTTAATGTATATTAAACAGAAGCCCGATTCGTGTTAATTATGCCGTGTGATTCTCTTTGAAGAGCTTCAGGCGCTCTTCGAGGAGTGCATACTGATGCGGTTTGATAAAAGAGGTGCAGGCGCGCAAACCTTCCTGGTTACTTCCCGTCGTGCTCAATGAGATGGCGCTTACTCCGTAGTAAATGAGTTCTTCCATCAATTCGCCTCCGGTCATGCCCGGATAGGAGATCGTGAAGTAGAACCCGTCGGCAATCGGCTCGTCCAAGTCGTGGTCGTACACGATCCGGAAGCCGTAGTCTGTAAATATCTTCTTGAGCTTTTCCGCCCGGCGTCCGTATTCTTTCACTTCCGAAATGAAGTCGAACGTTCCGTCCGCTGCAGCCTTGAACATGGCTGCCAGTGCAAATTGTGCCGAATGGCTTGTTCCGGACGACATGGCATAGAGCACGCGGTGGATGTACACCGTTCCGAATGTGCCTCCGCCGTAACGTTGTGTCAGTCCCGGATAGGCGCGGTGATAGAGTTTGTCGGAGATTGCTGTTACACCGATGCGCTGGCCGGCATAGCTGAAGGCTTTGGAACCGGAGATTTGCAGGATGTAATTGTCCGTGTAGCGTGCGACTGTTGCCTGATAAGGCGCCTCAAACGGTTTTCCGAGTGGCTTGCGGAAGTCCATGGCGAAGTAGGCGAGGTCTTCGATTACAATCGTGTCGTATTTATTCGCCATCTCTCCGATAATCTTCAGTTCTTCTTCTTTCAGGCAGAACCAGGCGGGATTGTTGGGATTGGAGTAGATCATGGCGGCTATGTTTCCTTTGGAAAGATACTGTTCCAGTACTTCACGCAGCTTTTCTCCGCGGTATTCGTAAACGTCGAACGATTCATATTTATAACCCATCACCACGATCTGCTGTTTCTGCACAGGGAAACCCGGGTCGATGAACAGGATCGTGTCTTTTCCCGGCGTGCATTGTCCGCTGACCAGGAATGAAGCATATGTTCCCTGCATGGAGCCGGTCACGGGCACGCATCCTTCCGGTGCGACGTCGATGTCGATAAACGCTTTGATGAAGCGGGAGGCTTCGGCTTTTACTTCCGGCGTCCCGTTGATATTCGGATAGATGGATGCAACGCCGTCTTGGAGTGCTTTGATCTCGGCATCGACGCCCACTTGGGCGGCTTTGAGGCCGGGAACACCCATTTCCATGTGGATAAATTCTGTTTTTGTCTCTTGTTCGAGTTGTGTGGATATCGCAACAACCTCACGTATTGTAGCTTTCCCGAAGTCGGGAAGTCCGTAGCCATCGATTATTCGTCTGGCAGTCTGATAATCTACAGGAGTATTCTTCATGATTATTATTATTTATATGAAGGGCAAAAGTAGGAAAATAATCCTTCCGAAGTAAATATTTGTCATGAAACTATTGCAAGATTCAAAATAATATCTACCTTTGCACCGCAATCAAGAGAGATCGCACTAAACTTTGGTTCGGTAGTTCAGCTGGTTAGAATACATGCCTGTCACGCATGGGGTCGCGGGTTCGAGTCCCGTCCGGACCGCTTTCGAAGAAAGCAAAATAAAGAAAAGCTCTGTAATTAATAATTACAGGGCTTTTTTATTATGGGAATATGATATCTTTTCAGAACAGGAAGCCGAGTGAGAAACTCATTATATTCGTTCGCTTGTCGATGCTGAGCGCTCCTTCCTTGTTGGAGGCGTTATTGTTGATTTCGTGGAAGTCGGAAGCAACTTCGTTCAAGCCGAATTCATAGCTGAAGTCAAAAAAGAGACGCCAGATGCTGACTCCTAATCCGGCGGCAAGGCTGATACCGAAAGGCGTACTGTTGTCTACAAACTCACGGGGCATGTCTGTCAGGCTCGTACTGTAGCGATTCTTATAGTTGTATTTGATATTAGGGCCGAACATCATGCTTAACGCATAAGGGCCTTCTTTGACCAGGTAATAGCCGACCATTACCGGTAATTCCAGTGTGGCAGCCTTATAGGTGATCCTGTTTTTGCTTACAGGGTTTGGGGCGAGTGGTCCGTCAAGCGGAAAGTTGTCTTCCTGTGGAATGTTGAAGCGGATATCGCCTTCCGAATATTGCCAGGTAAGGCTCGGCTGTATGTAAAAACGATCGATATTCACACGTGCGAATACCGAAGCTTGGTAACCTACCTTATATTGCAGACGTATGTCTTCCATCTCCACATCGTCGATTGTCAGGGAGTTGACAATAGGAAGGGCTGCGTTCATTCCGACTTTTCCTCCCCAGTTGAATGTCTTGTCTTTTATGGAGATAAACTTCTGGGCATTTACCGGAAAGCAGAGTGGAAGTATCAGCAATAGCAGGTAAATCTTCTTCATCTTTATTTTTTCTTTTTGACCGACCAGCCGAACTTACCGACAAAGTCGCCCAATCCATAATACTTGCCATGGGAATATGCCAACAGATCGGCGCGTTGCATATCGAAAGCCCCTGTCTCCGGATCTAAATATTTGTCGTCGGCCTGTACGTTTACCACATCGGCGATAAACATATCGTGGCTTCCCAACGCCATAACCTCTTTCACCCGGCATTCGATACAGAGCGGACATTCTTCTATGATCGGGGCATTGACAACCGAGGCTTTGCCGGGTGTCAGTTTCATCTCTTCAAACTTAGCGTGGTCCCTGCCGGAGTTGACACCGCACCAATCGGTTGCATAAGCCAGTTCCCGGGTTGTCAGGTTGATGACAAACTCCATATTCTTTTTCAGGATCGGATAGGAGTGACGTTCCGGACGTACGGAGATATAACACATCGGCGGATTGGTACAGATAGTACCGACCCACGCGACGGTTATGATATTATATTCTGAAGGCTCTGAGCCACAACTTACCATTACCGCTGGTAAAGGGTAGATCATCGTGCCGGGCTTCCAGTCGTGTTTCATACAAATTATTTGATGATAATATCTTCTTTATTGATCTTACGCTCGCAATAATGACATCTGATCGTGCCTTTTTCCTTGTCGATCACATCGAAGCGGGTCGGCATCGGTTCATTATTGGTGATGCATTTCGGATTGTTACATTTAACCAGACCAACCAGTTCGTCCGGCAAAGTAACCGTCTTCTTCTCTACAACTTCATAATCGCGGATAATGTTCAGGATCACATTCGGGGCGATCAGGGCGATCCGGTTGATTTCCGCATCGCAGAAGAACTTGTCGGAGATCTTGATTACACCTTTACATCCCATTTTGTTGCTGTGGAAGTTGTTGCCGATTGTGATTGTATTGTCCATGTTTTCCAGTCCTAGCAATTTAGCTACTTTAAACAACTGGCTGGGGGGGATATGATCGATGGCCGTACCGTTTTCTAAAGCGGCGACCTGTAATTCTTTTTTCTTTTCTGCTGACATAGCTTTATAATTGAAAATGGATAATTGAAAATTGAAAATTAATGAACTGGGTTCTTATTCTTCAACAGGGATTCCCAATACTTCACAGATGATAGCCTGGCGGGCAAACAATCCGTTGCGTGCCTGCTGGATGTAGTAAGCCTTGGGATTGTCGTCCACATCATAAGCAATCTCGTTTACACGAGGCAGCGGATGCAGGATGCGCAGGTTTTCGCGGCTGTTTTTCAGCATGTCGTTCTTCAGGATATACACATTCTTCACGCGTTCGTATTCTTCAAGGTCGGTGAAGCGTTCGCGTTGTACGCGGGTCATGTACAGAATATCCGTTTGGTTGATGATCTCTTCCGTAAATTCGGTATATTCGTTGTATTTGATGCCGTGTTTATCGCAGAAATTCTTTTGTTCGTCCGGCATGCGGAGTTCGTTCGGAGCGATAAAGTTGAATGTCGGATTGAAATGGGACATCCCTACGATCAGCGAGTGGACGGTACGTCCGTATTTCAGGTCGCCCACCATCGTGATGGTCAGGTCGGTCAGCTTGCCTTGTGTCTTTTGGATGGAATACAAATCCAGCATGGTTTGTGAGGGATGTTGGTTTGCACCGTCTCCGGCATTGATGATAGGAATATTTGTTACCTCCGAAGCATAGCGGGCAGCGCCTTCCAGGTGATGGCGCATAATGATCAGGTCGACATAGTTGCTTACCATCAGGATGGTATCTTTCAGTGTTTCGCCTTTGGAAGAACTGGTCGTGGATGCATCGGAGAAACCGACCACACGTCCGCCCAACCGGTTCACGGCAGTCTCAAAACTGAGACGGGTACGGGTGGAGGGCTCGAAGAACAAGGTCGCTGCCACTTTGCCTTCCAGCACTTTACGGTTCGGATTCGCTTCAAACTTCCTGGCGTTATCCAGAATACGAAGAATGTCCTCTTTGGTACATTGATCGATAGAAACTAAACTTTTACTTTTCATTGTTGTGTATATTCTGTCTTATGCGTACAAAAGTATAAAAAAATGCATAGACAATGTCATGGCTTCTGTTATTTTTCTCCGTATTTCCTGTTTGAGGCTTTTTGCTGTAAATATGCGAATATTTGCCATTTATTCCGTAAAAAAGAACACTCTGTTTGTGATATATAGTTATATATTTGTGTGACAGTAATTAAGATAAGGTGCACTATTATTATTTATCCATATTCACAATTAATAATAGGCCTTGAAACCGAACACCTGACAGGCTTTAATTAAAACTGTAGGCTATGATTTAAAATACCATTCAGTAACAGAGGATAATTGCGGTGCTTGCGTATAAAAAATAATTAGTTAGTAGCCCTCTGTACTGAGTGGTTATTTTATATCTTTTCGACAAAGTACGGATAATTCAAATTTTGCCGGATATGGGACAAACAATTATTATTTAGGGGGGCTTATTGTATAAAACGTATTTTTAAAGAGAAAAAGAGGTTTGAATCCAAACAAATGTTAATCCGCTTTTTTGACCTCAAAAAGGGACTTTTTCTACTTTTTTGAGTGTTTTCCTCCATTACGACCGTCCTCTTTGCCACTGCGACCGTGCTAATGTGTAGTGCACTCGGCACCTCGCGAAGATTAGGACGGTCGTAATGGCGATTAGGACGGTCGTAATTGGAAAGAGGACCGTTTTCAGGGCAAAAAAGCACCTGAATTTCCTTTGAATATTTGGGACGCCATCCGTTTAATTTTCAAATATTCGATTCTCCGGGAGTTAAGGTTTATCACTTTGACGGCGTTTCCGGTTTTCTGCAATCAAAATGCACACTTTTTGAAACAGTCCCGGCACCTCTTTTTTTTACTTGTCAAAAAGAGAGGCTAAAACCGTAAAAAGAGTCAATCCAAAATGAATCGGAATTTCGGATGAAATAGAAAAATAGCTGAAAAAGGGGGTTATTGTAAAATTCTGCCGATTCTCCGGATAATACATATTTGTTTTGACTTACCAGATTGAATTTTTTTATTTAGCTTTGTAAGCTAAGTAACAAATATAACAAAATGTCTATCAATAAAACTCTATATAGTGCTTCTTTTACAGCTGCAAGTCTGGCTTTTAACGAGACGAATGCGTTGTTGCCGATTTTGATGTCTACTGACGCAGATGTACTTATAAAGGATGAAATACGAGAGAATAGATTGCTTCATATCCATTCGGAACAATCCCGTAAACGCGTAATTGCCGAGATTCAAAAACGCTTTAGATCTGTTGGGCGCTCTTTTTGGGAGTTGTATATGAATCAACAAGAAAAAGAACAGCGTACTTTTTTGTTCTTTGTCCTGCTGAAATGTTACCGTTTACTTTTTGATTTTCATTTTAATGTTGTCATTCCTAAATGGAGATCGGTGGAACAGAAAGTGGCTACTTCCGATTTTCTTTCAGAACTATATGAATTAGCGGCAAAAGACAAGTTTGTAGATAGTTGGTCAGAACAGACCAAAAAGAAAGTAGCAATGACTTATATTGTTATACTGAAACAATGTGGAATATTGGATGCTGCTACAATGAATTTAAGTTCTTTGCGTTTGAAAGATGAGAACTATGCTTATTTTCTGCAAAACAATGAAGGGTGGTTCTTGGAAGCGTGTCTGCTTCCTGCTTATGAGATAGAACGAATAAAGGAGATTTTAAGATGACGGTTGAGCAATTGTATGAAAAGTTATGCGATTCCAGTTTCCAGAATACGGAAGAAGGCGATTTGTTTTATAACTTTTATATTTATCTATACGATGCGGAAAAAGAATATGAGATACGCAAGCAGATTCAACGATTTAAGGAGAATCTGATTCGTCCTGCCAACTATGTGGATGTACTGATGTTGGATCTGTATGAAACTTTTTGCGAATTTATGGACGGCCTTTCTTTTGGAAAGAAACATCCGTCTTATTTGAAGTATCTTTTTGATAAAGATGCTGCGAATCAAGATGCTGTAATGCGCTCTTTGACGACAAAAGCGAATAGTAAAGAGTTTTATGAATATATTCACCAGCGTATATTGGCTCATATCTCTGCGGAAACGGATTACAAACGGCCTTATGTTTTTTTGTATGGAATAGGGCAGATGTATCCTTTGTTGCGGACAAATGTGTTTCTTACAAATTATGAAGCTTATAATGAAGTGAACAAGTATAAAATAATTGTTTTTTATCCGGGAAAACAGGTTGATAATACTTTTAGTCTTTTCGGATGCCTGGAAGATGCCCATGCTTATAGGGCTACACTATTAATTAATGATTAACGGCGATATTATGAAATTACAAGATTTATACAGTAAAGATATTACAAGAACTGTCAATCCGGCAGTTTCGGTAAGTGACTTGGATGAGAAGACAGTCCGGATAGAAATCGAAGAATATGTTTTTACCGATGAAATTATAAATGGACTTTATACGATACTGAATGCGATCAAAAATAAGAAAGTACATCATACCGGTATTTGGTTGAATGGTTATTATGGCTCCGGAAAGTCTCATTTCTTGAAATATTTGAATTATTGTATTTCTCCCCAATATCAGGAAAGAGCATTGGCGCGTTTGGTCGAAGCTGTTGAGATGCATGATCCGATGCGACATGGAAACAGTGCGAGCCAGGTAATGCCTTCCGATATGCGAGACTTGGCTCTTTGGCTTCAGCGTGCGACTGTCGATATTGTCATGTTTAATATCGGAGCGGTTCATAATATCCGGGGGAACGAGAAGCAGGTTTTTACCGAAGTTTTCTGGGGCGAATTTAATGCTTTCCGGGGGTTCAACCATTTTAATATTGCTTTGGCACAGCATTTTGAAAAGTTACTTCAAAGCAAAGGCGTTTTTGATGCTTTTAAGTCACGTTTGGAAGAGGAAGGATTTGATTGGGAAAAGCAGGCGGATGATTTGGCTACACAGGAATTGGATTTTATTTTGGAAATAGGAAAAGAACTGGTTCCGACGATGAGTATCGATGCGATCCGTCCAAAAATAGCCAACGACGATTATAATGTCAGTGTTGAGAAATTTATGAACGAATTGCAACTGTATCTGGCGGATAAAGACAACGATTACCGATTGTTGTTTCTGGCGGATGAGGTTTCCCAATTTATCAATAACCGTCGGGGCGTATTGTTGCAGTTGCAGGAACTGATCACGAGTTTGCATGAAAAATGTGGGGATAAAATATGGGTGGCTTGTACGGCACAGCAAGATCTTTCGGAGTTGGTCGGTGCTTGTAACATCGTGAAAGGCTCGGAAGACTATGGTAAGATTATGGGACGTTTCGAGGTTCGAGCTTCCTTGAAAAGTACACAACCCGAATATATTACCCAAAAACGTATTCTGGACAAGAAAGGAACGGCTATGGTTGAGTTGGGAAAGCTGTATCAGGAGAAAAAGGATGCGATCTCTTCCCAGTTCCAGTTACCTGTGTCCTATCGTTCGTATAACTCCGAACAGGATTTTGTGGATTATTATCCTTTCGTCCCTTATCAGTTCAAGTTGATCGCTAAAGTGTTTGCTTCTTTTGAGAATTTAGGATATGTGGTGACGGAAGTTAAAGATAATGAGCGATCGATTCTGAAGATAACTCACAGTACGGCTAAACTGACAAAAGACGAAGAGGTCGGTAAGTTTATTTCTTTCGACCAGTTTTTCCGGGAGATGTTCGACCAGAATCTGACGGCATTAGGACAGAAGGCTATGAAAAATGCCAAAGATATTATCAGCACTTATTCGAATCCGGAATTTGGAGAGCGGGTGGTAAGGCTCATTTTTATGATCTGCAATCTTTCGGATACGGAAAAGTTGTTGTTCCCTGCTTCTTTGGAAAATCTTGTTTGTCTGTTGATGCAAGATGTCGATGCAAATAAATTGCGGTTGCGTAGCGAGGTTGAAAAGGTTCTCCAGTTCCTTATAGAGAAGAGCGTTTTGCGTAGTGAACGGGGGAAAGACGGGGCGCCCGATACCTATTGCCTGTATTCGGAAGATGAAATGCAGGTTGCCCAGTTGATTAAGAATCAGCAACCGGATGTAAATTCTATCTCCGAACAGTTGAAAAATATATTCTTCGGTTATTTAGCCAATCCGTCCAATAAAGTAATCTATTGCGATAATGCGTTTACGGTGGGCGTCTCCATTATGGGCCGTAATTATCTGACGAATAATCCGGATATCGCCGTGGAGTTTGTGATGGATAGCGATACGCCGAATCCGGACCAATATGCTTTTAGAAATGACAAGAATCGTTTGGCAGTTTTTCTGTTTCCGCTGTATGCTGAAAATAAAGAATTGCAACGGGATTTTTTCTGGTACTGCCAAGTGCAGAAGTATCGCACGGATGTGCCTCCGGCCAATGATAGCCGTGCGCAGACGAATAAGGAATTTGCCGAACGGGCATTGGAAGTCTATAATAATAAGATTAAGCCTATATTCCACCGGATGTTTGATACTTGTTCTTTTGTTGCCGGTGCGAGTGTGATCCAATCGGAAGAATTGGGTGCTGTAAAAGGAGCCGATCGGTATAAAGAGGTTTTGACCAGGCATTTGTCAACTCTTTATCCGCGTGCGGTTATGTGTTCATCTATTGAT
Organism: Parabacteroides sp. AF17-28; assembly: GCF_003479205.1. Classification (NCBI taxonomy): domain Bacteria; kingdom Pseudomonadati; phylum Bacteroidota; class Bacteroidia; order Bacteroidales; family Tannerellaceae; genus Parabacteroides; species Parabacteroides sp. AF17-28. The sequence continues at coordinate 25,246 of NZ_QUGV01000022.1, forward strand.
TTTCCGCGGACAACGGATGATTTGAAACGGAAAATAATGCGGCCGGTTGAAGCAGGCGATTATTCGGAGCTGTCCATGACTCTTCCTGAGCAGGAGGTGGAAACCTTCTTGAACCGGCAAATACGGGATGTGATGCTTCCCGAAATATTGAAACATTTTAAAGCATCTCCTTTCGGCTGGTCTGATTTCTCGACGATTTATGTCGTGAACGAATTGGTTAGGAGAGGCAAACGAGCTTTTACATATAATAATGAACCGAATTGTTCCCGTGAACAGATTGCGGACAGGATTGTCAGGACTTCGGAGCAACCGAAATTTGCTGTTTCCGTAGCGGAACAAATCCCGCAGGATTTGATTAACGGAGCGATAGAGGCTTGGAAATATATATTTAATATTGTACAGGTCTTTAAAACGATAGATGGAAATGAGTTATTCCGTCAGATGAAAGAAACGGACGGATCCGCTTTGGTTCAGGTTCGGAAGGAGTACAGGAAACTATATGAACAGTGTCGGCATTATCCCTTCAGTTCTGTTTTGTCCGGACTGTTGGATATGTTGGATGAATGGAGCTTAGAACGGGATCCTGAGAAATTCTTCAAGCAAGTGATTGCTATGCGTGAAGAGGGTCACCTTTGCGTGGATCGTTGTAAGCAAGTGGCAGTTTTTATGCATGATCAGGTCGATAACTATGAAAAACTGTTGAGGTTCCTGGAAGAGAATACTGATAACTTTAATTATCTTCCGGAATCGTGTTGGGATTCCTTGAGAGAATTGAAAAAGTTGAAAACGGATGAGTGGCCGATACAAGATTTCCGTATTTACCTGAAGCTAAAAAAAGAGATCGAATATGAAATCCGCAAGGTAAAGGATCAAATCCGGAAGGAGATCGAAAACGGTTGTAATGAGGGCTTTGACCGATTGGATCAGTTAGCCGTTCAGCAAAATGTAGATCGATGTATTTATGCCGATCGGGATGCTGTTATTGTGAAGAGAAAAGCTCCTGAACAAATCGCCACATTAAAATTGAATCTCAATACGATTGACAGATTCTTTGCGGATCAGGTGGCAAAGATTTGGGCAGAAGTCAACCGGAAAGAGAAAAAGCCTGTTTCCGGCGTAAAGGGTAGCGATATGGGGAAACCGGTTGATTCAGGCCTCCCTTCTTCCAAAGTCGCGGAATCTCCCACATTAAAGACAGTTTCTTTGAAGACGGGAACAGTTCATGTCATAAAAACAGAACAAGATGTGGATGCCTATTTATCTTCCTTGAAGGAACAATTGATGTCGTATATTCAGAAGGACGAACAAATTATTATTGAGTAAATGGATACCAATTCGATAAAGAAATTTGCCGTAAAGGCACGTGATATATTAAAGGCGGGTGTGGCACAGCGTTTGTCTGCGTTGGGTTTCGATAGCGAAGGTCATGCGGACGAACTTCCTCAACAGCTGTCCGGCGGCACGTTATATCAGGAAAGACTTTGGGACGAGTCATTTTATGACAAATGGATGAAACTGTATCATCAGATCGAACGTTCGGGTATAAAAGAGGTGTATGAAGAAGCGGCTTATACCTGGTTCAACCGTTTTATGGCGATTCGTATTATGCAGAAGAATGGTTTTGTTGCTCCGGTCTTGGCGTATGAGTCCGAAGATTTGCGTATTCCGTTGATCGTAGCGGAAGCACGCCGGGGACGCTTGCCCCAAATGCTGGAACGTGACCGCCTGAAATTGCAAAGTTTGTTGGGCGATGATACGAAAGAGGTGGAACAGTTTGCTTTACTGATCACTTCGTTTTGCCATTTCAATCCGTTGCTAAACCGTGTGTTCGGACAGATGGCGGATTATACGGAGTTATTGTTGCCGACCAATATCTTGTCGGAAGGCGGTTTTATTGATTTGCTGAATCATACGGATTTTATCTCGGATGAAGACTACCGGCAGTCTGAATTGATCGGTTGGCTTTACCAATTCTATATCTCTGAAAAGAAAGACGAGGTGTTTGCCGCTTTCAAGAACAAAAAGAAAGCGGAAGCAGAGGATATTCCGGCAGCGACACAGATCTTTACGCCGAATTGGATCGTGAAATATATGGTACAGAACACGGTCGGGCGCATTTATTTGGATAATAACCCGTATAGTGATTTGAAAGAAGGCTGGAAGTATCTGGTCGAACCTTCCGAAGCGATATCGGAAGAGGCAAAACTGGAAATCCCGGATATCGAAGCGATGAAAGTGCTGGATCCGGCTTGCGGTTCCGGACATATTCTGGTGGAAGCCTTCGATTTGTTTTATCAGATTTACCGGGAAGAAGGATATTCTCGCCGGGAGGCAGTCGAGGCGATCTTGACACGCAACTTGTTCGGGGTGGATATCGATACGCGTGCCCGCCAGTTGGCGATGTTTGCCTTGCTGATGAAAGCGGCTCAGCTGGATCCTTATTTTTTAGAAGCCGGTGTTTTGCCTCAAGTGCTTGATATGAGTGGCATTCCGGAGATAAACGCAGGGACAAAAGGCGATTTGTCTGATTTGTTGATAACACGGGATGATAAAGTGCTGACAGAGTTAATGGATGCTTTGAAGTTGATGCAGCAAGCGAATAACTTGGGATCGATTATGAAATTCCGGATTTCTTCGGAAACGCGCGATTTGGTAGAAAGACGTTTACGGGAATATCGGGAGAATGGCGAATTACCGCCGAGCGTGCAGGCGTTCCTTCCGGCTTTCCGACTCTTGTTGGTTTTGACTGCACAGTATGCAGCGGTTGTAGCCAATCCACCGTATATGAAGAGTGGAAATATGAATGCGGAGTTGAGTAAATATGTGGCGGATAATTATACGGAAGGGAAAGCGGATTTGTTTGCTGTTTTCATGTATGTCGCTATGAACTTGCTTCAGGACAAAGGAAAGATGGGTATGATAAATATGCAGAGTTGGATGTTTCTTTCTTCGTTCGAGAAACTGCGTAAGTTTTTCCTGGATAATTATCAGATCGATAATATGCTGCATCTTGGTCCTCGCACATTTGATGAGTTGAGTGGCGAGGTGGTTCAGAATACGGCGTTTGTTATATCTAAGCATTTGCCTTTAAATGGAGGTGTGTATCATCGATTGATAGATGGACGCTGTTGTGCAGATAAGGAGGATTTGTTTTTTAAAGGAGATAATTGCTATAAAAATATTTCTCAGAAGAACTTTGAGAAGATTCCGGGATGTCCGATTGGGTATTGGGTGAGTGAGAAGATCGTAAACTTATATTCTGGTTCTCAGATAAAGGATATTGCTGTATTTAAAAGAGGCATTGGAACAGGTGATAACAATAGATTTTTAAGAATTTGGAGTGAAGTAAATTTTTTTTTAATAGATATTAAGCCTACAGTAAATCGAAAGAAATGGCAGAAATATAATAAAGGGGGGGATTTTCGAAAATGGTTTGGTAATAATGAATATGTTATTAATTGGGAAAATAGTGGTGCTGAAATTATAAATTATTGTTTGGCTAATGGCAAACAAGCTAGTCGTCCTCAAAATTTGCAATATAATTATAAACAGAATATTAGTTATTCATCATTAACCTCTGGTAAACCTTCGTATAGAAGTTATAATGACTTCTTGAATGATCAAGCCGGTAATTATTTTATTGTTAATCAGTTGGGCTATTATTATATTTTATTGGGGTTTTTGAATTCAAAAGTGTCGTATTATTTTAAAAGTATAAAGAATAATACATTAAATATAACAGCTGATGATTTAATTACAATTCCATTTCTGTTTTGTAATATTGAAAAAATAGGGAAAAGAGTTTGTGAGAGCATAACTATTTCTAAAACTGATTGGGACTCCCACGAAACCTCTTGGGACTTCCAACAAAACGAACTCATCCGTTTAAGCCGGGAAGATTTCAGTTCCACCAGCACGGAACAAAAGTTTCATGAGCATGAAACAAAAGTTCCATGGGCATGGAACAAAAATTTCATGGGCATGGAACAACTTTTCCATGTCTACGAGCAATACTGGACATCCCAGTTCCTCCAGCTTCACCATAACGAGGAAGAACTCAACCGACAGTTTATCGAAATCTACGGCCTGCAAGACGAACTTACGCCCGATGTCCCCTTAGACGAGATCACAATTCTTCAACAAGGCGAAATTTCTATCGTCGACGGACAATTGAAGTTTAATGCCGATGCCGTTATCAAGCAATTCATCAGTTATGCTGTCGGTTGCATGATGGGACGTTATCGTCTGGATCGTCCGGGATTGCATATTGCTTATCCGAATCTTTCGGCGGAGGATATTGCTCCCTATATGTATAACGACAGGGAATTTGTGATCGATGACGACGGTATTATCCCTTTAATGACATCTAAATGCAATTTCTCGGACAATGCATTGAATCGTTTTAATAACTTTGTCCTGCAAGTATTCGGCGAAAAAGCATTGGCGCAAAATCTGAATTTCATAGAAGCCTCCATTGGTAAGACATTGGAAACCTATTTTGTCAAGGACTTCTGGAAAGAGCATTGCCAGCGTTATAGCAAACGACCGATCTATTGGCTGTTCAGCAGTAAGAAAGGCGCTTTTCAAGTATTGGTCTATATGCATCGGATGAATAAATATTCCGCTGATAAAGTCCGTAGCCATTATTTGTTGCCTCATATTCAGTACTTGCTTTCGCTGATCGCAGAATTGGAAGCGCAGGCCTCGTCGTTAACAACCGTCCAACGTAAAGAACTGGCTGGTTTGCAAAAAGATTTGGACGAGTGCAACGAATACGATCTCTATTTGAAAGATGTTGCCGACGCACAAATAGATTTCGATCTGGATGACGGCGTAATGGTCAACTATGCGAAGTTTAAGGGAGTTTTGGCTCCGATTAAATAAGGACGATTGCATTAACGAAAGAAAGTTGCATGGAAAATATAAAAGAATTGTTTAATCATCTTCGTTTCCAATGTGAGAATGAAGTTATCGAATTCAAAAAAGCGGAACGTAATTTTGATATCTCGGAGTTGGGCAAATATTTTTCCGCTTTGAGCAATGAAGCCAATTTGCGTGGATTGGATTTCGGATGGCTTGTTTTCGGTGTGGAAGATAAGACTCGTATGGTTACCGGTTCTTCTTTCAAGGTTGGGCAAATCCATTTGGAGCGATTAAAGGAAACAATTGCCCAGAATTTGACCGAGCGGATTTCTTTTCGTGATATTTATGAGTATTATGAAGAAGGTAAACGCATCTTGATCTTTAAAATTCCGGCAGCACCCAGAGGTTTGCCGATCGCATGGAACGGTCAATGCTATGGGCGACGGGGAGAAAGCCTTGTGCCTCTTGATCCGAGCAAGTATGATGAGATGCGTAACCAGACTTTACATACGGATTGGTCGGCTGTAATCGTGCCGGATGCAACTTTAAATGATTTGGATGAAGAAGCTTTGGCGAAAGCGCGTGTCATGTTCAAAAAGGTAAATCCCCGTTTGGCCAATGAAGTGGATGATTGGGATACCTGGACCTTTCTGCAAAAAGCGGAAGTTGCGTATGAAGGCCAATTGACGAGGGCTGCTTTGCTGCTTTTGGGAAAAGAGGATTGTCGTCGTTTTATGCGTCCGGCTGTTTTGCAGATTACCTGGGTTTTGCGCGACAGTCGCGATATGGAAATCGATTATGAACATTTTACCATACCTTATTTGATGACTGTGGACAAAGTTTTGGCAAAGATCCGTAATCTCACTTTTCGCGAGTTACCGGGTGGAACTTTATTCCCGGATACAATGAAGCAGTATGACGATTATACGATTCGTGAGGCTTTACACAATTGTATTGCTCATACGGATTATAAAATGGAACAGCGCATAACGTTGGTGGAGGTTGAAAATACATGCTTGTACTTTTCTAATGGTGGAGGTTTTATTCCGGGTAATGTAGAGAACGCAATTCGGCAGAATGGCCCTCAGAAATATTACCGGAATCGCTGTTTGTGCTCAGGAATGGTGAATTTCAACATGATCGATACGATTGGTCGGGGGATTAAAAAGATGTTTATGGAGCAGCGAAAGCGCTATTTCCCGATGCCTGATTATATGATTGACGAGGTGAACCGGGAAGTGACGGTGAAAATATATGGTCAGATGCTGGATTCAAAATATGTAGATATCCTGAAAGAGGATTTGGATCTGTCATTGGCTGAGTGTATGTGGCTGGATGCTATACAGAAGCACAGACCCATTACGGATGATGCTGTAAAAAGTTTAAAGGCTAAAAAACTTATTGAAGGAAGAAAACCCTGTTTCTTTATTTCGGCGAAAACGGCGAAGGCTATGAATCAGTTGCCTGAATATGTCCGTTTATCCGGAATTGACAAGGATGTTTGCTGGGAGTTAGTGAAAAAGATATTGTTGAAGTCCGGTGATAAGGGAGTTTCCCGTGCGGATATATTCAAAACATTGACTAATGCCCTTTCGGAAATGAAGGATGATAATCAGAAACTGAAATGGGTGAGTAACTATCTGGCAGCATTAAGGAAGGAACATAAGATCGAATATAAAGATCGACGATGGTTTTTAGTCGTGAATTAGTCGTGAATTAGTCGTGAATTAGTCGCGTTTTAGTCGCTCTGTTTATGTATATTTCTTTTTATCAGTATGTTATGGAGAGATGTTTTAGTCGCGATTGTTAGAAAATGAAGTATGATGATACAAAACAAAATATATAGCTATTTCGAACGGAACGAAAATCTCCGTGTTTTATTCCTCTTTGATCCGGTGGATGAAATAGGGGCGGAACTGTATGACCTGGTGTGGAAACCAGGATATCGATATGTTGATTTCGATGGATGTTGGTTTCGTACACAATATCGATTGGAGCATGAATGGGCGAACGATAAAGTGATATTGCGTTTCCTTCGTCAAAGTCCGGCGACGACAAAGGATAAACAGGATTTTCCCTTGTTGGGATTGCTTGTTGCCAATATGGAGTATAAAAATGATGATTATGCCGCTTTTATGCAGCATAATCATATAGATATGCGCTTTTCCCAGTATGTTCAACGTCATATAGCAGAATTGCAACTTGAAAAGGTGAATAAGATTATTGGGGCTTATTATAATCAGAGCTTTGATATCAATGTTGTGAATCGTGGAATGATTTCAGTTTATCTGGAGGCGAGCAAGTTGCTTGATTGGGATGAAATTCTGGTTCGTTTATTGATATTGGGATTACCGGAAGAAAAGAATAAAAGGGACTCTTTTTTCAGGAAGCTGATTGGTAATAAAGATGCGCAGCATGCATTGGATCATGCGGTAGAAGATTATTTTGGAGTTGAAATATCTTATAATGAGGAAGAACGTGTAAAACGATTGGTGGAATGTCTGAAATACAATGCGATAGCCCAATCATTAGCGGTAATACCGACGGATCGATACAAAGGTTACAAGATAACAAATGCTTATAGGCTGCAATTAATGAACCGTGTTTTGGAATGCGGGTTGCAACATGTGCGTCTGTCTGATAAATTTTTAAAGTCATTAACGCTGTTAGGAAAAGATATTCAAGAGTCGGAAATTATCAAATATTATGGGGCAAAGGCGAATTATTTCTATTTGCCCGACGCTTTGTGTTGGCCTATTTTGCAACAATTGTTACTGCGGATAAACACGGATGCCGAAAGTATTTTCTCCTATGTGCGGGAGATGAGTATCCGGATAAATCGGGAGTCGGAGGTGCTTAAAGTTGTTCATTATGCAGAGAAAGCAGCCTCTTACTATAAGTCGGTAAAAGGTTTGGGTTCTTTGGTCTTGAATTCTCCAGATTTATATATCCGGAAATATGTAACTGAATTTTATCTTGTAGATAATTGCTACAGAAAGTCTTTGGCTGTTTTCAACGGTATAAATTTAGCAGATTGCCCTATTTCAGATGAGCTGAATGTATTTAAAAAGCAATTGGATGAGGATTATGCGCAGTTGACTTTTGCTTTTAATTTGGAGTGGATGCGTTGCGTTGAGCAAACAGACGGAGGTTTTCAATCTGTTTCATTGAAAAGACAAGCTGATTTTTATCAGCATGAGGTTCAGGATTATTCCTATAAGTTGGTTGTCATCGTAAGTGATGCGTTGCGCTATGAAGTAGCGGCCGATCTGCTGGAAGAATTGAATAAAGATACTCGGAATGTAGCCCGGTTAGATGCGAATCTGGCTACCTTGCCAACCGAGACGAAGTATGGTAAAACTGTTCTGTTGCCTCATCGGCAGGCAAATTTCAACAAGGGGAAAATGACACTGGATAAAGGTTATGCAGTGGATACGTTGTCGCAACGTTCTGCCTTTTTGGAGCGGTATCGGGATAATGCTTGTTGTGTGGATTATCAGACGGTTGTCAAAGGTTCGCAGAGCTTGAACCGTGAGTTGTTTAAAAAGCCTTTGGTATATGTCTTCCATAATGTGATTGATGATATCGGGCATTCTGCGAATCCGACGGATGTCGTGGAGGCTTGTAGAAAAGCGGTAGAACAGCTTGCTGCGATGGTTAAATCGATTCATGCCTCTTTTAATGTGAATCGGGTGCTGGTGACATCCGATCATGGCTTTCTTTATAACGATATTTTATTTGAAGAAAAAGATAAACAACGGATAGAGGAAGAGAATATAGAGGCGACATCCCGGTATTATTTGACGGAATCAAATGAATCTGTTCCGGGAATAATCAAATATCCGTTGTCCGGTGTTTCGGAGATGAAAGAGGATGCTGTTTATATAGCTTTACCTTTGGCAACGAACCGTCTGAAAGTTCCGGGGGGCGGGTATAGTTTTGCTCATGGAGGTGCCTCTTTACAGGAAATGATAATTCCGGTCATCACCAGTTCTTTGAAAAAGACCTCTTTGAAACAGAAAGTGAATCCGGTCTTGATGACTAAAAATTTATCGATTGTCTCAAGTCGTTTGAAGTTTGTTTTGATTCAGGACGAGGCGATTTCAGGAGAGTTTATTGAACGAGAAATTGTTTGTGGCCTTTACGAAAATGAAGAATTGATGTGTCTGGAGAAATCTATCGGTCTGAATTGCCCTGATATCGATTTGACAAACAGACAAATTCCGGTAGAGTTGACTTTGAATAAATCGGCCCGCGGACAAATTCTTAAATTGAGGATTTATGATGCGGAAGATCTTTTGAATCCTCTTATTGAAGAGAATGTACGGAACAATACATTAATAGAACAAGAATTCTAAAGCTATGAATTTGCAAGAGAAGATATTGAGCGCTTTTGTCGGTAAGGTTGTCCGTAAGGACCTGGCCTTTTTAGTGAAAGGTAATTTACCTGTTCCTACTTATGTCTTGGAGTATTTGCTTGGACAATATTGTGCGAGTGATGACGAACAGATTATTGAGGAAGGGCTTGAAAAAGTAAAAGATGTAATACGAAATAATTATGTACATCGTGCGGAAGCAGAAGAGATTAAAGGCAAGATACGGGAAAAAGGCCGGTATCGGGTGATCGATAAGATAACGGTGGCTCTGAATGATAGTATCGCCAATCAATATGAGGCTTCTTTTGCGAATTTGGGATTGTCGCGCATACCTATCGCGGATCAGTTTGTGATTGATAACCCAAAGCTGTTATCGGGTAATGGGGTTTGGTGTATTGTTACGATAAATTACTTAAGTAGCGATACTGCTAAAATCCGTTGGGAGATCGATACTTTGAAGCCGATTCAGATATCGTCAGTGGATCTGGATGAGTTTATCCGGCAAAGAGAGATGTTCACGACAGAAGAATGGATCGATTTTTTGATGCATACTGTGGGATTAAGTCCGGAGCTTTTGAATCGGAGGGAAAAACTGATTGTTCTGGCTCGTTTACTCCCTCATGTGGAGAACAATTTCAATTTTATGGAGTTGGGACCAAAAGGGACTGGAAAGTCTCATGTATTTCAGGAGTTGTCTCCGTATGGTGTACTTGTCTCCGGAGGGGATGTGACATCGGCTCGCTTGTTTGTGAAATATTCCGGCAATAAGGAACTATTAGGATTAGTCGGATACTGGGATGTCGTGGCATGGGATGAATTTGAACAGCAGAAAGGAAAAACGGTAGATCCTGTTATGATCGACACGATGCAGAATTATCTGGCAAATAAGTCTTTTAATAGAGGTAAAGGAGCTCATGAGGCTTCTGCTTCTATGGCTTTTGTCGGGAATACGAAGCATACGGTTCCTTATATGTTAAAGAATTCACATCTGTTCGAGTCTATTCCTGTGGCTTTTATTAAGGGAGCTTTTCTGGATCGTATTCACTTATATAATCCAGGGTGGGAGATTAAAATGCTGAAGAAAGACTCTTTTAGTAAAGGATATGGTTTGATTACGGACTATATAGCTGCTATTTTGCATGAGTTGCGGAAATTGGATTATTCAGGGAATATTTCTAATTATGTGAAGTTTGACGGATCATTATCGGAACGAGATCATTTGGCTATTCGGAAGACTTTTTCTGGCATGACTAAGTTATTGTATCCGAATGGAAAATATACCGAGGAGGAGGTCTTGGAGTTAATTGATTTTGCCGCGGAATCAAGGAAACGCGTGAAAGACCAGTTATATATTATAGACGAAACATTTAAAGCAGAACCTGCCAAATTTGAATATTTGGAACTTAAGACTGGAAATACACGGCAAGTGGAAACATTGGAACGTATTGAAAATCCGATATATCCTGCTCTAATTATAAAAGACGAAGAGCTTTCTTTGTCAACAGAATGTAATCAAAGGAAAGAAGAGGTAGCTGAGAAAAAAGCAAGACCTCGCATTGGACAATTACCAGAAAAACAAATTAATATTCGTTTGAATCAAAAGGGTATTAGTTATCGTTCCCTATTTGCTGATTATTTGAAAGATGCTAAACAAATTACAATTACAGATCCATTTATCCGTTTGCCTTATCAGATTCGTAATTTATTGGATTTTATTCAAATGCTGATTGATACGAATATTCATCCGGAGTTGCTGGATATTGTTTTAAAGACACAAAATGAAGATAGCGGCATCCCTGAAATGATAGATGTATTGGATGATATAGCAGAGGATTTGCAAAGCTATGGAGTGCAATTCAAATATTCTTTTGATGCTGCCCATGATAGAAGTGTCGTTGCAGATAATGGTTGGTCTATATCGTTAGGGAGAGGTTTAGATATTTTTGAACCTTTTGGAAAATATGCGTTGGCGCAAGCAAAGCAAGAGAATCGGAGGTGTAAGGAGTTTACCGTGATCTATATGAAGAGTAATTGATTTTTTATGTGCTCGGGCCCCGCTAAGGGGCAATTTCCGCACAAATCTTTTCAAGATAAGTGGCATCCGTTTCATCGAACGTGCCAAGCGCATCACTGTCTATATCCAGGACGGCAACGACTTTAGCCTCTTTGATGACCGGCACGACGATTTCTGAACGGGAGGCGGAGTTGCAGGCGATATGGCCGGGAAACTTATCGACATCCGGAACGATGATTGTGCGGGCTTCTTTCCAGGCTGTGCCGCATACGCCTTTCCCGTAGCGGATGCGCGTGCAAGCCAACGGGCCTTGGAATGGTCCCAATATTAACGTGTCTTCTATCACTCTGTAGAAACCGACCCAGAAGAAACCGAATGTCTGCCGGAGAGCGGCGGCGATATTTGCCATATTTGCCACTGCGTCAGTCTCACCGACTGTCAATGCTTTCAATTGAGGAAGCAGTGTTTCGTATTGTTCTTTTTTGCTTCCGTCGTTGATTACTAAATTTTCCGCCATAATTTTTATACTTTATAAGATAACAAAAGTAACCTTTTTTTCTAAATCTGCGTACCTTTGCAGCATGACTAAACAGAATTCTCCTTTAGTGCTCGGTACCGAGCCGATCAGCAAGCTGCTGACGCAATACGCCATTCCTGCCATTATTGCCATGACGGCCTCTTCGCTCTATAATATGGCTGACAGTATCTTTATCGGACATGGCGTCGGGGCGTTAGCGATCTCGGGCCTTGCCCTGACCTTTCCGTTGATGAATCTGGCTGCCGCTTTCGGTTCGCTGGTCGGGGTGGGGGCTTCCACACTGGTGTCTGTGAAGTTAGGGCAAAAGGATTACGAGGGGGCGAACCGGGTGTTGGGAAACGTGCTGGTGCTGAATGTGGTGTTGGGACTTGCGTTTACGCTGGCTTTCATGATGTTTCTCGATCCTATCCTCTATTTCTTCGGAGCGAGTGAGAATACGATCGGGTATGCGCGCGATTACATGAAAGTGATCCTGATGGGGAATGTGGTGACGCATATGTATTTAGGACTGAACTCAGTCCTGCGCTCTTCCGGCTTTCCGAAGATGGCTATGTATGCAACGCTGGCATCCGTGGTGATCAACTGTGTGTTGAATCCCCTCTTTATCTTCGGTTTCGGCTGGGGAATCAAGGGGTCGGCGTGGGCAACGGTTATCTCGCAGGTTATTTCCCTGACCGGACAATTGATCCATTTCTCCCGGCCGACACAACTTTTGCATTTTAAAAAGGGCATTTTCCGACTGAAGAATGAGATTGTGAAAGGCATCCTCTACATTGGGCTGTCGCCTTTCCTGATGAACCTTTGCGCTTGTTTGATCGTAATCCTGATTAATCGGGGGCTGAAAGAACATGGGGGCGATATGGCGATCGGGGCATACGGGATCGTGAACCGGATTATATTTCTTTTTATTATGATTATCATGGGATTCAACCAGGGAATGCAACCGATTGCCGGTTATAATTTCGGTGCCCGCCTCTATCCGCGTGTGACGGAGGTGACGAAGCTGACGATGAAGTGGGCGATCGGGGTGGCAACAACAGGTTTTCTGCTTTGCCAGCTGTTCCCTTCGATGATTGTCCGTATGTTTACAACCTATCCGGAGTTGATTGCGGCGGCTGTATCAGGCTTGCATATCGTCTTTGCCGTTTTTCCGATTGTCGGATTCCAGATGGTGGCGACGAACTTTTTCCTTTCTATCGGGATGTCGAAAAAGGCGATCTTTCTTTCGTTGACGCGTCAGTTGCTGTTCCTCGTACCCTGCCTGCTGATTCTTCCTCCCTGGCTTGGCACGTTGGGCGTCTGGATCAGTATTCCGATTGCCGATGCGACTGCTACCGCCGTGACCGCTGTTGTATTAATAAACCAGTTCAGGAAGTTTCGTGCTAAATAAAAAATGTATATCTTTGTGACAACACATACTATTTAGATAAACTAATATTCAATGTAAGTATGAGGACAAGAGCAGAATATCTGGAACTACTTCGCTGTTATAAACAACAGATGGCCGAACGATATGGTATTATCCGTTTGGGAATATTCGGTTCTGTTTCCCGTAATGAACAAAATATAGATAGCGATTTGGACGTTTGTGTAGAGATGAAGGAGCCGGATGGCTTTATTCTTCTAAATATTAAATACGAATTAGAAGAATTGCTGAACTGTAAGATCGACATAATTCGTCTTCGTGATAATATGAATATCTTACTAAAAAGAAATATAGAGAGGGACGGGATATATGTGTAAGGAAGAAGTTCTATTATTATTTAAACAAATCAGAGATTCGTTGTGTACGATTGTTACTCGTTCTATACCTGTAAATACAGCTGATGATTTTACTCATTCTCCTGATGGGATGATGAGATTGGATAGTATTTGTATGTTGTTGGTTACTATTGGTGAAGCAGTAAAGAATATTGATAAGTATACACATAAATCTCTTTTCTCAAAATATCCGGCAATAAGCTGGCGGAATGTGATGGGGCTGCGTGATATAATTGCACATCAGTATTTTAATGTGGATGCAGAAATAATTCTTCGTATCGTAAAAGTAAATGTTCCTCAATTACAGAATGAAATTGATCGCATTATAATAGATTTAGAGAAAGATGCATTAGAAGAGAATGCAGATAAATAGAAATAATTATGGACGACAATAAAATCATACTCACCATCGGCCGGCAGTTTGGCAGTGGTGGCCGCGAGATAGGGCAGAAGTTGGCAAAGGCGCTGGGTATTGCCTATTATGACAAACAACTGATGGCGATTGCTGCCAAGGAGAGCGGGCTCAGTGAAGAGTTTTTTGAGAAGGCTGACGAACGGGCATCCAGTGGGCTGGCATACGCTTTTACGATGGGCTATTCCTATATGGGGCTGTTTCCTCCGTATGCCGATGTGTTGTCTAACGACCGTTTGTTCCTCTACCAGAGTGATGCGATCCGGAACTTGGCGGAGAAAGGTTCTTGCATAATTGTGGGCCGATGTGCCGATTATATCTTGCGCGACGATCCGGATTGTTTGAGTTTCTTTATCCATAACAACAAAGAAAACCGGATCCAGCGGATTATCGAAAACCAGCATGTTACGGTGGAACAGGCGGAAGAGTTGATGACAAAAACCGACAAATCGCGTGCTGCCTACTATAACTATTATACGAATAAAGAGTGGGGAGTTGCCTCGAGCTATAACTTCTCGATTGATGTTTCCGTGTTGGGAGTGGACGAAACAGTCGAGTTTATGAAAAGTTTTGTAGAACGGAAAATGAATAAACGCCCGCCGCATTTCGGATAATTTATTATCTTTGCAACCGACTTATCATAGGGGTGCCTTACTATCAGGCTGAGATTATACCCATAGAACCTGCCCGGGTAATGCCGTGAAGGGAAAAGGTAGAATTGCTAAATAAAGGGGAGCGTTACCTCTATGTGCTTCCCGATGTTTAAACTCTAATTATTATTTTGTATGGAACAGATTGTTTCAACAGGAATTATTGACTCTTACTTTGCGAAGTTGAAGAGTAATTTGTCTATTGATGTCGCTATTGTAGGCGGTGGTCCTTCCGGTATTGTTGCCGCTTATTACCTGGCTAAAGCCGGAAAGAAAGTTGCTTTGTTCGACCGTAAACTGGCTCCCGGTGGAGGTATGTGGGGCGGCGCCATGATGTTTAACGACATCGTCGTGCAGGAAGAAGCCATGCCGATCGTGAAAGAGTTGGGCGTTAGCTATAAGGATGCCGGTAACGGTACTTATATTATGGACTCCGTACACACCACTTCTGCCTTGATCTATAACGCAACGAAGGCCGGTGCAACTATTTTCAACTGCTATTCTGTAGAAGACGTTGTGTTCCATAACGACGCCGTAGCCGGCGTGGTTGTGAATTGGGCTCCGGTTATCCGTGAAGGTATGCATGTGGACCCGCTGACGATCATGGCAAAGGCTGTTCTGGAAGGAACAGGTCACGATTGCGAAATTGCCCGCGTAGTTGCCCGCAAGAACGATATTAAATTGAACACTCCGACCGGCGGTGTGATCGGCGAACGTTCGTTGAACGTCGAGTTAGGCGAATCTACGACTGTCGAGAATACAAAGGAAATCTATCCGGGATTGTTCGTTTCCGGTATGGCTGCCAATGGTGTAAGCGGTAGTTTCCGTATGGGACCGATCTTCGGCGGTATGCTGATGAGCGGAAAGAAAGCGGCTGAACTTATCTGTGCGAAAATCGGTTAACACTTTCAACTATCAAAATGCTCTTTCAGAGCATTTTGATATGTTCCCGTTGTGCGTTGAAGAACTGGATGCGTTGTATTTCTCCGCTCACCGATATGTTGGTCGAGAAGCGTTTGAGAGATTTGATCCATTCCCGCTGGCTCTGACAGAACTCCTTGTCTTTAGAAGAGATCGAGTTGATCGAGAAGATGCGAATCATCCCGAATTCGAAATTCTTCATGCTGACGTAGCTGTAAGTCGCTTCGAAATCAATATTCGAAATATAGATATTAACGTTCTTTCCGCTAATCGGATACTTGCCGATGGTTGCAATCTCTTCCAGTTCGTCAAGCAAATGAAAAAGTTCCTCTTTCAGTTTTGCAACTTCTTCTTCCGTGACTAAATGTATATCCTGAAAATATTTGATATCATTGACCAGGTGTTTGAAGATCAATTGATCCCATATGTAATTGGTCGTCTCGATTTCTTGGGAGATGTTGACAAATTTTTTTTGTGCATCGGCCAGTTCTTCCGTCAGTTGAAGTTCGGAGAAGTTTTTAACGCAGTTTACTTTCTCATGCTGATACATCCATTTGAACAGGCGGAAGCGTGAAAGATATTCATATCTCAGATAAAACGCTTGCGGTATCATATTGGATGCTGTGCAAAGATCGGATTCAGGATCACCGGCTATAGTTTCCAATACTTCCGTGTAATGCCTGATGATAGATGAGTAGGTCTTTAGTGGTTCTGAATAATGCAAAAAGTTCAGATTGAACATGGTATTATTTGTAAAACCAGCACTGACGACCTGGTCCAGTGAAACGCCTAATTTTTTTGATAAGGTGGCTGCTTCTGCTAATGTAAAAGGTACCTCGCCTCTTAATCTGCGGTAGACAGCTTCTTTCCCGATGTATAAAATGTCCATTAATTCATTTGCGAGATTTGAACCATCGGGAATTTTCATTTTTAACGCTTCTATCAGATTATTGTTGAGTACATCTGTTGTCATTTTATTTCTCCCTATTAAATATGTATATGTAGTATTTACTCTTATAACGCAAGAAAGAGCTCTTTTGTTCCGAAAAATGAAATAAAAATGAATCAAAAGTCAATTATGAGAGTCAAATTGGCCTTATTCTTTAGATGTATAATTGTGTAGTAATGAAAAACTTCTTATTTTTGCATCACTAAGTATGAGAGCGAAACGGAAAATATATCAGTATGTGATGCTGCTTGTTAGTATCGTGGTGCTACTGTCGGTCGTTGTGCCGCATCATCACCATAGTAACGGGTTGCCGTGCTATAAATCGTTGTCGACCGAAGCGGCTCATGGTGGGCATGGCAGTTCGCAATCGCATGACTGCGGCTGTAACGGGCATAACATCGCGCTCTATACATCTATCTTTTCACATACGACAGATGGAGATGCAAGTCAATATCTGTTCCCCTTGCTTGTACTTTTTGACTATATAAATCCTCCTGTTCCGGTATTCTATAAACTCTTATTTGAGAAAGACCGGTCCTTTTACATCGAGTCCCTGCATGATACGTGGATAATATCTGCGTCAGGGCTTCGTGCGCCTCCGTTCTATGTATAATTGATGATTGAGTGAAGTCGTGTCAAGAGTGTTAATTCCCGCTTTTGATGCAACCTTCTATCCTTATTATTTATTATCGAATATACATTAGACAAATCTATCAGAATGAAGAAGATATATTTAGTGTGGGTGATTTTCGCCTACCTGTTAGCGGGTTGCAGTGGGAATACTGCGACTCACGGAGAGCACGAACACGAAGCTCACGAGCATGAAGAAGGACATGATCACGATCATGAGGGGCATGACCATGAACACGAAGGGTATGATCATGCACATGAAGAAGCCGGTGGAGGACATGCCGGAGAAATATCCTTTAAAAAGGCGCTTGCGGAAGCAGTCGGGCTGAAGACGCATAAGGTGGAACCGGGCGCTTTCACGGATGTGATCAAAACAAGCGGCCGTGTGATGGCGGCCCAGGGAGAAGAGTCGGCTGTTGTCGCTACAGTCCCCGGTGTGGTGACATTCGGCAACCTGTCGTTTGTCGATGGAGCGGCTGTACGCAAGGGGCAGGCAATCTTGAGTCTTGCATCCAGCGGGCTGTCTGACGGAAATGTGGCAGCCAAAGCCAAATATGCGTATGAGAACGCAAAGAAGGAATATGAACGCATGGACGCCTTGATAGGGGATAAGATCGTTTCAGCCAAAGATTTCGAGCAGGCCCGCCTGAATTATGAGAATGCGAAAGTCGCCTGGGAAGCTGTTGCAGGAAAACAGACGGCTAACGGTGTTTCCGTTGTTTCGCCGATAAATGGCTATCTGAAGAACCTGCAAGTGAAGGAGGGTGATTATGTGACTGTCGGCCAGCCGTTGGCGACTATCTCACAGAACAACCGCCTGGTGCTGCGTGCGGAGGTTTCGGAGAAATATTATAACTATTTGCCTTCCGTGCAGTCCGCTAATTTCCGTACGCCGTATGACAATGCGACTTATAAACTGTCCGACCTGCGCGGACGTCTGCTTTCGTATGGGAAGGCTTCCGATGCAAACTCGTTTTATGTGCCGGTAACGTTCGAGTTCGACAACAAAGGCGCTATCATTCCCGGTTCGTTCGTGGAAATCTATCTGCTTACCGCACCGCTACAAAATGTGATAAGCGTTCCCGTCTCTGCACTTATCGAGGAGCAGGGCGTCTATTCCGTCTATGTTCGCGAGCATGAGGAAGCCTACAAGAAAGTGCCTGTGACGTTAGGAGCCGATAACGGTTCCGAAGTGCAGATCCTGAGCGGCCTGAAAGCCGGTGATGAAGTCGTGACCGAAGGCGCATACCAGATCAAGTTGGCTTCTGCCTCTAATGCTATTCCTGCACATACACACAACCATTAATAATGTGCCAATGTGCCAATATGCCAATATGCAAATGGATAGAATGTCTTTATCCTGTAGCCATTGGCATATTGACACATTAGCAAATTGAATAATTATTTCTATGCTGAACAAGATAATATATTACTCGCTGCATAACAGGCTGGTTGTACTGGTCTGTTCCCTGCTGCTGATGATTGCCGGAACATATACGGCGTTCCATACGGATGTGGATGTGTTCCCGGATTTGAATGCGCCGACTGTTGTTATCATGACGGAGGCGAATGGCATGGCGCCCGAAGAGGTGGAACGCCTGGTTACTTTCCCGGTGGAAACGGCTGTGAACGGTGCGATGGATGTGCGCCGTGTGCGTTCGTCTTCTACAACCGGTTTTTCGGTTGTCTGGGTTGAGTTCGATTGGGGGACGGATATTTACCGGGCCCGCCAAATCGTATCCGAGAAGCTGGCCGTTGTCGGTGAAAGCCTGCCGGAGAATGTTGGGAAACCGACATTAGGCCCGCAATCCTCCATTCTGGGGGAAATGATGATTATCGGATTGACGGTTGACGATTCGACGGCCGTCACTACCCAAATGGACCTGCGTACGATTGCCGACTGGACGATCCGTCCGCGACTGCTTTCGACAGGCGGCGTGGCACAGGTGGCTGTTATCGGTGGAGACATTAAGGAATACCAGATTCTGCTCGATCCGGCTCGCATGAAGCATTACGGCGTCAGCTTGAATGAAGTCCTGACCGTGACCCGTAATATGAACCGGAATGCCAACGGCGGCGTGCTCTATGAATACGATAACGAATACATCATCCGGGGCGTTCTCTCCACTGCCAAAGCGGAAGAGATCGGAAAGGGTGTCGTAAAGACTGTCGGCGATTTCCCTGTCCTCTTGGAGAATGTGGCAACAGTGAAGATCGGCGGCAAGAGCCCGAAACTCGGAACGGCTTCTGAACGGGCCAAACCGGCTGTGCTGATAACGGTCACCAAGCAGCCGAATACGAGTACGATCGACCTGACAGATAAGCTGGATGCGATTGTGGCGGATTTACAGAAAAACTTGCCGTCAGACGTGCATGTCTCGACCGATATCTTCCGCCAGAGCCGCTTCATCGACAGCTCTATCAATAACGTAAAGAATAGTCTGTTCGAGGGGAGCTTCTTTGTGGTGATCGTCCTCTTCCTCTTCCTGATGAATATCCGTACGACGGTGATTTCGCTGGTCGCCCTTCCTCTTTCCCTGTTGGTTTCCATTCTGGCGCTGCATTATATGGGATTGACCATAAACACCATGAGTCTGGGCGGTATGGCGATTGCGATCGGTTCGTTGGTGGATGATGCGATTGTCGACGTGGAGAATGTCTATAAGCGAATACGTGAGAACCGCTTGCTGCCTCCCGCAGAGCAGCGTTCCATTCTGGATGTCGTGTTCGACGCCTCCCGCGAGGTCCGTATGCCGATTCTTAATTCGACGTTGATTATTGTGGTCAGTTTCGTGCCTCTTTTCTTCCTGCACGGGATGGAAGGACGTATGTTGATTCCGTTGGGGATTGCTTTTATCGTGGCGTTGTTCGCTTCTACAGTTGTGGCGTTGACATTGACTCCGGTGTTGTGTAGTTACCTGCTGAACCGGAAAGCAACGGATAAGAGCATAGAGAAAGAAGCTTGGGTGGCCCGCAAGCTGAAAGGTGTATATGGCAAGGCACTGAACGGAGCATTAGCGCATAAAAAGATTGTGCTGGGCTGTACGATAGCCCTGTTCGTTGTTGCCCTGGGGACTTTCTTTACGTTGGGACGTAGCTTCCTGCCGCCGTTCAACGAAGGGTCGTTCACGATTAACGTCAGTTCCCTTCCGGGTATCTCCCTGGACGAATCGAACGAGATGGGACGCCGCGCGGAAGAATTGCTGATGCAGGTTCCCGAGATACAGACGGTTGCCCGCAAGACCGGACGCGCCGAGCTGGACGAACATGCCTTAGGCGTGAACGTATCCGAGATCGAGGCTCCTTTCATCCTGAAAGACCGTAGCCGCGACGCCGTCATGAACGATGTCCGCAAGAAGCTGTCGACTATCAGTGGCGCCAATATCGAAATCGGACAGCCGATTTCCCACCGTATCGATGCCATGCTTTCCGGTACGGAAGCGAATATCGCAATCAAGCTGTTCGGTACGGACCTGAACCTGATGTTTACGGTCGGCAACCAGATCAAGGAAGCCATTCAGGGCATCCCCGGCCTGGTGGACCTGAAAGTGGAGCAGCAGATCGAACGCCCGCAGCTTACCATCACGCCGAAACGCGAACTGATGGCGCAATACGGCATCTCTTTGCCGGAGTTTGAAGAATATGTGAATGTCATGCTGGGCGGTGAAGCCGTCAGCCAGGTCTATGACGACGGCAAGACGTTCGACCTGACGGTCAAGACCTCCGACGGGAGCCGTGCGACGATGGAGGATATCCGTAACCTGATGATCGATGCCGGCGGGAAGAAAGTGCCATTGAGCTATGTCGCCGAGATCCGTTCCGTGACAGGTCCGAACACGATTAACCGCGAGAATGTCCAGCGCAAGATCGTGATCAGCGGAAACGTCTCCGAGCGCGACCTCCGCAGCGTCGTGAATGAGATCCAGCAAAAGGTGGACGCCTCCATTCAGTTGCCCGAAGGCTATCATATCGAATATGGCGGACAGTTCGAGAGCGAGCAGGCTGCCAGCCGTACGCTGTTGTTTACGTCGCTGATGTCTCTGCTTGTCATCTTCCTGCTGCTTTATAACGAGTTTAAGGATGCGAAGGAGAGCGGAGTCGTCTTGCTGAACCTGCCGTTGGCGTTGATTGGCGGCGTATTTATCCTGAAGCTGACTTCCGGTGAGGTGAGTATTCCCGCGATCATTGGTTTCATCTCCCTGTTCGGGATTGCCACCCGTAACGGTATGTTGCTGATCAGCCATTACACGCATCTCCGGACAGTCGAGAATATGCCGTTAAAGCAAGCTGTCGTGCAAGGTTCCCTGGACCGTCTGAACCCGATCCTGATGACGGCGCTTAGTTCGGCCCTTGCCCTGATCCCGCTTGCCTTGAACGGCGACTTGCCCGGTAACGAGATACAGAGCCCGATGGCAACTGTCATCCTGGGAGGTTTGCTGACATCCACCTTCCTGAACGGCTTCATCATCCCGATTGTTTATTTATTAATGAATAAAGAAGATAAATAATGAAACGATTCATATTCACAATAGCATTCCTTTCTTCTATAATGGCCGCCGGCGCGCAGACCTCCATCGAGGAGGTCCTTCGCAGCGTCGAGGCCAATAACAAGGAGTTGCAGGCAAACCACCAATTGGTGACGGCACAGAAGCTGGAAGCCCGGTTGGGAAATAACCTGCCCGACCCGTCCGTCTCCTATACACACCAGTATGGGAATAAGGAGGGAATGGGCATACAGGGCGAGCTGGTCGCTTCGCAGTCTTTCGATTTCCCTTCCGTCTATGTGCAGAAGAATAAACTGTCGCGGGCGAAAGGAGAGGGCTTCGACCGCCAAGGTGCGGAAATCCGCCAGCAAATCCTGTTGCAAGCCAAGGAAGTCTGCCTCGATCTGATCTTGCTGAACCAGCAGAAGAACTTGTTGGACACCCGCCGGCAGAATGCCGAACAACTGTCCGCCCTCTATGCGACACGGTTGCAAAACGGTGATGCTAACGTGCTCGAAGTAAACAAAATCGACCTCGAACTGCTCAACGCGAAGAATGAAGCCCGCATGAACGAAGCCGCCCGTGTAGCCAAGCTGCACGAGTTAGCAATGCTGAACGGCGGTATCGCGATCAACTTCACCGACACGGCTTATCTACCGGTGGAAGCCCCGCAGTCGTTCGTCGACCTGAAACAGGAAGCGGTTCCCGCCGACCGCCAGTTGCTTTCCCTGCAAAGCGAAAAGGCCGCCGCCCTGCGCCAGCTCAGCGTCAGTAAATCGCTGAACCTGCCAGGCTTCGAATTGGGCTACCGTCTGAATACGGCTGCCGGAGGCGAACGCTTCAACGGCTTCCTGGTCGGTATCAGCATCCCTCTCTTCTCGAACCGCAACAATGTGAAGCAGGCAAAGGCGCAAAGCCTTTACACCGACTTGCAGTTGGAAAGCACGACGACGACGGTCGAGAACGAATTGCTTCGCCTCTATAACCAGTCGCTCGCCCTGAAAACCTCTATCGACGAATATAGCGATGTGCTGAAAAGCCAGAACAACCTGGCGTTGCTGAACAAGGCAATCCAGGCAGGGCAGATCTCCATGATCGAGTATTTTGTCGATGTCACCACGCTCTACCAGAGCTTGCAGAATTATATGCAGCTGCAGAACGAGTATCAGAAGGTGATGGCGCAGCTGTATAAATATAAACTTTAAGGCAGGAAAGGTTCCGTCTTGTGGCAAAAAGATTTTTTTGTGCCAAGACGGAAGCCTTCTGATTATAAAAACTGTCGTTTTGTATAAGAAGGGTTCCATCTGATATCAAAAAGATATTTGGAGGCTCGGATGGAAGCCTTCTTACACGAAAATTTTTTATTTATAGTAAGATGGAGCCCGTCTGCAAGCAAATGGCGGTTTTTGTTTCCGGATGGAATTCTTCCGATAAGAAAAATCCATTTTTTTCCCTTCCTTCGTGCAAGGTTTCATGCAAACCTGCATTTACATTTAAAAGCACTATAAGAATTGATGACAGAAACGGAGTTGACCGATAGATGCAAGACCGGAGACAATCTTGCCCGCAAGGAGCTGTACGAGCGCTTTGCGGAGAGGATGCTATGCCTGTGCTATCGCTATGCCGGCGATGAGGAGACGGCTCACGACCTTCTGCACGACGGTTTCCTGAAGGTCTTCTCGTCCATTTCATCTTTTACTTATAGGGGTGAAGGGAGCCTGCGCGCCTGGCTGAGCCGGGTGTTTGCCAATGTTTCACTGGAATACCTTCGCCATAAAGACCTGCTCCGCGACGGCTTGCCGTTGGATGAACTGCCGGAATTGCCGGACGAAGAGGAGCCGGACGCGAACGGCCTGTCGATGGATATCCTGATGGCGTTTGTGGCGGAGTTACCTCCCGGTTATCGTACCGTATTCAACTTGTATGTGTTTGAACGCTGGAGCCATAGGGAGATTGCGCACAGCTTGCATATCAACGAAGCGTCATCGGCCTCTCAGCTGAATCGTGCACGCCGCCTGCTGGCCGGCCGTATCAAAGAACAATTAAAGAAAACCGAATAGACAGACATGAACGACAAGAATGACATACTGCAAATGCTTCGCGACCGGGAAGATGAGTTTCATCTTCCTCTCCGCAGGGACGGCTGGGAAAAGCTGGAGGCAGAACTTCCTGCGCTCTTGCCTGACCAGGAGTCGTCGGCGGTAGCGATGAAGCCCGTTCGCCGCAGGCTGCTGTATCGTTGGATGGCTGTGGCAGCTGTCGCCCTGTTGTGTCTGATGATATCGGTTGTCGTTTTCCGCCGTGAGGAACCGCAGACGGCTGTAGCGGAACGTCCTGTTGTTACGCCTCCGGCAAAAGAGGAAAACACGGTACCCGCTTTGCTGCAGGAAGAAATTCCGGAGAAACCTGCCCAGGCCCGCTTCTTCCCTTATATACAGATTATGGACAGCCTGATGCCGGAGTTGTCTCCGGTCGATTTGCCGGAAAAAGTCTTGGTTGCCGAATCCGCAGAAGACAGTGCCGGACAGGCGAAACCGCCTCGTCCCGTCCATAAAGATTCCGGTCCGCAGCCGGACAGGCGTAACAGTATTCCGTATCGCCATATGGAGGAAAAGAAGAAGGTGTTCGACTTTAACCGCGTTGCTTTCGGCATCCAGACCGGTAGTAATAATGTGACGAATATGGAAGGGGGATTTGAGCACAACGATCAATGGGTTTCAGATCCGGGACCTCGTCCGAATCCCGATGATAAACCTGAAAAGCCGGGTGAAAAACCGTCAGAGGAACTTCCGACAAAAGCAGCTGCCGGAGGAGGTAGCGGCGGTT
This sequence comes from Parabacteroides sp. AF17-28, assembly GCF_003479205.1. NCBI lineage: Bacteria > Pseudomonadati > Bacteroidota > Bacteroidia > Bacteroidales > Tannerellaceae > Parabacteroides > Parabacteroides sp. AF17-28. The sequence continues at coordinate 49,670 of NZ_QUGV01000022.1, forward strand.
CGGGTAACTATACGACGGACTATTATTACCGGCATCACCTGCCGATTACGGTCGGTCTTTCCGCCCGCACGTATATCACGCCCCGGCTTGCGTTGGAAACGGGCTTGTCTTATACCTATCTGTATTCGGAAATCCTGGAAGAGAGGACGACTTATGACGGCTCCCAGAAGTTGCATTATATCGGTGTGCCGCTAAAGCTCAGCTGGACTTTCTATAAATGGAAGAATCTTTCTTTCTATGCTTCCGGCGGAGGAATGATCGAATATTGCATATCGGCAAAGAAGACGGGCATGCATCTGCATATCAACCGCTGGCAACCTTCCTGGAATGCCGCTGCCGGTATGCAGGCGGAACTTCGTCGTCCGCTCTCGCTGTTCATCGAACCGGGCGTAAGCTACTATTACAACCTGAACCCGCAGTCCCGCAATAGCCTCATCCGCTTTGAAAGCATCCGGACGGCACATCCGTTTACCTTTACTTTCCAGTTCGGGATCCGGTTTACTTATTAGGGGCCCTTAATTTAAGGAGATGTATTAAAGGTTATTACCAAAGAGCAACTTTACCCAAAGAACCAAGCTCTAAACTTGCCGTTTTTACTCCCATTGCTTTGAAAGCCCTAACAATTGTAGAAAAAGAAATACTTTTTCCGCTTTCTATCTTTGATATTTGCGCTCTCTTAACCCCCATAAGTTCGCCAAGTTGTTCCTGAGTAAGGTTTTTAGCCTCTCTGGCCTGTTTGATCGCTTCACCTATGAGAAAGTTGTTTACGTCAGTTTCATATTTGTCACGGGCAGGAGTACCTTTAACTCCTAAAACTCTATCAAGAGCTTCTTCCTCTGTATAAAATTTCATTTGTTCCATATTATTGTTTTTTAGAGTTAAAATACTGTTCTCTGATTTCCTCTGCTTTCGCAATTTCCTTATTTGGAGTTTTTTGTGTTTTCTTGATAAATCCATGCGTGGTGAGTACCAACGCCTCTTTATCCGTATCCCAAAAGGCAAATAACCTATACGCAGTACCATTATATAAAGTCCTGAACTCCCATATATCGGTAGTCTCCAGCTTTTTGAAAAGTTCTTTGTCAATCACATATTTACTTTTATTTATGTTATACATGATTTTAGCCTTTGCCTTTTCATCAAGACTATTCAGAAACTTGATGGTTTCTTCCGAATATATGATTTTGAACCTAACCTTTGCTTCCATTATTTTGTATTTACGTTGGCAAAGATATAAACAACGTTCCTATATGGGAAACAAATTCAGTCATATTTTTGTTGTGCTTCGGTCTACAATTGTTGCGACCGCAGCATCCCCTGTGACGTTGACTGCTGTGCGGAGCATATCCAACGGGCGGTCTATGCCGAGTATCAGTGCCAGTCCTTCTGCCGGGATACCGACTGAGGTCAATACCATTGTGAGAATTACATAGCTTCCTCCCGGAATGGCGGGCGTTCCGATAGAGGAGAGGATGGTCATGGCAACGATGATGATGAGTTGCGTGAGGCTGAGGTCGATTCCTAACACCTGTGCGATAAACAGGATAGCGATGGATTGGTAGCAGGAAGTCCCGTCCATATTGATAGTCGTTCCGACAGGCAGGACAAACGAACTGACCTCCTGCGAGACATGCAGATCCCTTTCTACCGTCTCCATAGTGACCGGAAGAGTCGCCGCGCTACTACTGGTCGTGAAGGCGAATAGCTGGACCGGATACAGGGTGCGTATGAAATCCTTAAAATGTATGTTCGTGAAGAAATGTATCAGCACCGGATAGAAGCCCAACACCAGGACGAACATCGCCGCGACGACAGTCAATGCATATACACCTAAGGCACTGAATATGCTGGCATCCCCGTTGAAATCCGTCACCAGTCCCGCCATTAACGCCGCGACTCCCCAAGGGGCAAACTTGATGATATAATCCACCATGCGGAGTATCGTATCGTTCAACCCGTCGAATAGGGCGATGACTGGCGCAATCTTGTCCGCCGGAACAGCTAATGCCGCTATTCCGAAGAAGATGGCAAAGAAGATCACCTGTAACATCTTCGAGTTGTCCGCCGTCGCACTGACAATATTATTCGGCACGATATCATTCAGGAAATGAAGCGGACCTTTGTCATGCGTCTCCACCGCCGCCTGTTTTTTCTCTTCGACTATCGACTGATAGTTTTCCTGCAGGTGGGCAACCTGTTCCCGGTTGACCAGCTTGCCGGGTTTTACGACCAGTCCCATAAAGAGCCCGATCAGTACGGCAACAAGCGTTGTCCCTAAGTAAATAAGAACCGTTTTTCCTCCGATACGGGAGAACTTACTGATGTCTTTCAGTCCCGTAACGCCTTTGATAAGCGAAATGAATACAAGCGGAATCGCAATCAATTGTAGCAGGCGGATAAAGATTTGTCCCCAGGGCCGGATCCAGTCTTGTATGAACTTTTCGCCGTTGATTTGTATGGCGGCAATCCCGATAATCACCCCGATAATCATCCCTGCAAGTATCTGCATATAAAGAGGAAAGGAGAATTTTTTCTTTTTCTTGGACGTATTATATTGTTTCATAATACAAAGAAAACAGTCTTTGGTTAAAAATGCAAACGCACTTTCTGTAATGTATGTTACAAATCTTTTATATCTTTGCCTTCGATGCATATATTTAGAGTCTAAACAATAAACGTTTCTACTTCTATGGGAAAGGACATACAGAATAGCTTTGATAGAATATACGTCATGTATTATTCGCGTATGCTCCGTTTTGCAAAAGAATATGTCGTGTTTGAAGAAGATGCCGAGAACGTGGTTCAGGATGTTTTCCTTCTTCTATGGGAGAAGCGGGAAGTGCTGGATATCCGCATCAGCCTGGTTTCCTACCTTTTTTCACTTGTAAAGAACCGGAGCCTCGATTATCTTCGGCATAAGGTGGTGGCGGAAGAATATAAACAGGAACTATCTTTTAAGCTGATGTCTCTCGAACAGCTGAACTATACCTTTTCATCAGAGGAAGAAATCGAGAAAGTAATTGCAAATGCAATTGATAAACTGCCGGAACGTTGTCGTGAAATATTTTTAAAAAGCCGTATTGAAGGAATGAAATACCGGGAAATTGCCGAAGAACTGAATATCTCGGCAAATACGGTGGAGAACCATATCGCCATAGCTTTAAAGAAACTTCGTGTCGAACTGAAAGACTACCTGCCCCTGTTGCTATTTCTTGTTAGTGTTAAATAATATTTATTTACGATTGTCTTTTAGTGGTAACTGAAAAGATAATCGCTCCCCTTTTATAATCGCAGAAGAAATGCATGAGCTGATAACTAAATATTTTTACGGGGAAATAACTGCAAAAGAGAAAAAACAGTTGTTTGCCGCAATGGAGACGGATGCCGAACTGAAGAAAGAATTCTTTTCAGTACAGAATATTCGTGCTCTGACTTCGTGGATGCCGGCGGAAGAAGATGAACCGCGTGCCGTAGGAAAGCTCCTGGAGTTTAAACACTCCAGGAAAAAAGAATCGCATGCGATTCTTTACAGGCATATTGTAGGATATGCGGCAGCTGTTTGTATTGCAGTTGTCTCGACCTGGCTCGTCACTAACCGGCCGGAACCCGCCGTAGAACAGCCGGTGATTGCTTATGAAGAATTTTCCACTCCTTCCGGACAGCGTGCCTTATTGAAACTGCACGATGGGACGACCGTATGGCTGAATGCCCGTTCGACTTTGCGTTATCCGAACCACTTCGACAAGAAAGAACGGCGGGTGGAACTGGACGGGGAAGCCTTCTTTGAAGTGAAACGAAATGAAGAAGCCCCCTTTATCGTCTCGACAGAGAAAGCCAATATAAAAGTGTTAGGAACGAAGTTCAACGTCTTTGCCTATAAAGGCGATGAAGAGTTTAACGCCTCGCTGGTCGAAGGTTCGGTCAAAGTATATAGCGGCGATAACGATGCGGAAGCCCTGCAGATCGCCCCGCATGAATGTGTTTTCTGGACAGGGGAAAAGCTGGAAAAGAGCTATTATGACAACACCGATTTCCTTTTGTGGAAAGAAGGCATTTACGCTTTTGACGATGTCCCTTTCAGCGAGATCATCCGGAAACTCGAACTCTATTATGACATAACGATCATACAGAAAAACCGGAAGCTGGATCAGTACCGGTTCAGTGGTAAGTTCCGCCAGCGCGACGGGGTCGAGAGTGTGCTCCAAACCCTGCAGAAAGTCTATTATTTCTCTTTTGTGAAGGACGAGGAAACGAATTGCATCACAATACGCTAAACATGTCTAATCTTTAATTTAATGCTACTGCCTATGATTTAGAGAACAGAAAATATAAAAAGGACCGATAAGTGTTCCCGCACCTACCGGCCCTAAAGCTAACACAAAATTCCAACAAATTAAGTATTAACAAGTAAACGAAGCAAAGTTATGAAAAAAGAACCGAAATTTCTAAATGTCATGAGAATTTCAGCCTTCCTTCTTTTCCTTTGCGTATTCTCTTCATTTGCAGCCAAAACGAGTTCGCAAAATGCAAGGGTCAATATCAGCGGAAAGAATTTGACGATCGGTGAGTTTATCGATCAGGTAGAGAAACAAACGGATTATCTGTTTGTCTATAGTAAAAATGAAGTGAATACGAACGAAACAGTTTCCGTTAAATCAGGGAATAAAACTGTCGCTCAGTATTTAAGTGAAGCATTCGGTCGTTCGAATGTAAAGTATGCGTTTGAAAACGATTATATCGTTTTGACAAAGAACGCAAGTCCGGTCGTTGCCCAGAATGGTAAAACGATTACCGGTGTCGTAAATGATGAATTTGGTCCGGTAGCCGGTGCCAATGTCATTATTAAAGGCACGACTAACGGCACGATGACGGATATGGACGGAAACTTTACGATTTCCGATGTGCCGGAGGGTGCTGTCCTGCAAGTTTCTTTTATCGGTTATCTGACAAAGGAACTGCCGGTTGGAAATCAGACATCTTTTACTGTCATGCTGACGGAAGACTCACAGGCTTTGGAAGAGGTCGTAGTTGTGGGTTACGGTACGATGCGTAAATCGGATGTTACAGGTTCTATCGGAGTAGCCAAAGGCGAAGAACTGGCAAAGTCGCAAAACTTCAGCGCGCTGGAAAACCTTCGCGGTAAAGTGTCCGGTGTAAATATCTTTTCAAACTCCAGCCAGCCGGGTGCTTATGCCAATCGTGTGGTGATCCGTGGTATGGCAACCATCAACTCATCTTCCGATCCGTTGTATGTAGTGGACGGTGTCGTTATGGAAGACTTCCAGTTGGTTAACCCGAACGATATCGAAAGCATGGAAGTATTGAAAGATGCTTCTGCTGCTGCCATTTATGGTGCGCGCGGTGCCAACGGTGTAATCATGGTGACAACCAAACGTGGTAAAAAAGGCGGTGAAGGTACGCAGGTAAGCTATCAGGGATCTGTAAGCCTTAGCCAGATGGCGCGTTATATGGATCTCTTGAATTCACAGGAGTGGTGTGATGCCTTCATGATCGGTCTGGCCAATGAGAATGAATACATGGGCAAGGATTGGTCTTTGGACCGCTCTTACTGGTTCAGTGACCGGAATTATTTTGATGCTAATGGCAATCCGCTCTATGATACGGATTGGCAGAAAGAAGCGACACGTACTGCTATCTCCCATAACCACCAGATCAATATCCAGCAGGCTGGCAAGAACTCTTCTATGGGTGCTTTCCTGAACTATACGGATCAGCAGGGTATTGTGATGAATACTTACAACAAGCGTTTGAATGCCAAAGTAGCCTATGATGCCAATCCGACTACCTGGTTATCGACAGCCGTTAACTTGTTGGTGAACCATACTTGGGGCCGCTATACGCCGGAAGACGGAGGCGGACAGGATGCACGCCGTACCATGATTGAAATGGTGCCTTGGTATCCGGTGCGGGATATGGACGGCAAATATACGACCAGTACGACTTCAATGACACAGAGCAATATGTTCGGATTGGAAGGTATGTCGAATCCGGTCATGATTCTGGAAAAGCAGAAAAGAATGAGATATAATACCCAGATATTCGGAAACATGGCCCTGACGTTCCATTTGTTGGATGGCCTGGATCTGAAAACCCAGTTGGGTATCGACTCTCACCAGCGTACTTATAAGGAATATTCAGCCCGCGACCTGAACAACATCTCCATGCAGCAACAGGGACGTGCCGAAATCAATCACACCAATACCTTGTACTGGCAGGAAGAAACTTACCTGACATATAATAAAGTGTTTGGTGAGCACCGTTTGAACGCTATGGCCGGTCTTTCCTGGCAGGAACGTACAAGAAGCTATGACCGCTCATATACGGAAGGTTTCTCGGATGATTTCTATGAAGAAAACAATATGCAGGTAGGAACAAATCCTTCGGCTCCCGAATCCGATTGGAACAGATGGGCCATGAACTCTTATTTCCTGCGCTTTGCCTATACGTATAAAGACCGTTATTCGGCTACAGTGACGGCCCGTGTCGACGGTTCTTCCAAATTCGGTGAAAACAATAAATATGCATTCTTCCCTTCTGCCGGTTTGGCATGGAATATCTCACAGGAAGACTTCCTGAAAGACAGCGAACTGATCAGTAACCTGAAATTGCATACCAGCTATGGTCTGACCGGTAACTCGGAAATCGATCCTTACAAATCGTTGGCGAATGTGGATGCAGGAACCGATTTGCTGGATGGCAAACGAGGACCGTGGTCGTATATCAATACAATGGGTAATCCGGATTTGAAATGGGAAAAAACCGGACAGTTCGATGTCGGTTTCAATTTAGGCCTGTTCCAGAACCGTCTGAACTTCGATATTTCGTACTACAATAAGAAAACGACAGACTTGCTGCTGGATTGTCCATTGCCCCATGCAACCGGTTTCAGTTCCGTATTCAAGAACATAGGCTCGGTGAGAAACCAGGGATTGGATATCATGATTAATGGTACGCCTGTACAGACGCACGACTTTACATGGTCTTCTACGCTGAATCTGAACTACAATAAGAATGAAATCCTGGCATTAGGCGATAACGACGAAGACATCTACATGTACGATTGGGTAAACGGAGGTAGCATCCTGCGTGTCGGCGAAAGTATGGGTAGTTTCTACGGATACAAACGTTACGGCGTATATACCAAGGAAGACTTTGAAGCAGGAAACTGCGAGAAGAATCAGATCGGACGTGCCAAACGTTCTGAAGAAAAAGAGATCATCGGTAAAGGGTTGCCTGATTGGACCGGTAGCTTTGTGAATACATTCAGCTATAAGAATTTTGATTTGACTGTCGATATGCAGTTTGTCTGGGGTGTCGAAACCTTGCAACGTTTCTATCACTCTACCTACGACCGTTTTGGTATTACCAACGGTTTGAGCAACATCTTGTATGATGCTTATGACGGAACAAACCCGGATGCGATGCAGCAGATGATTTACCTGAGCAGCGGCAAGCATAACGGTATTGACCATGCAGGACAGGATACAAAAACAGATTCCCAGTGGGTAGCCGATGGTTCTTACTTGCGTTGTAACCTGATTCAGCTCGGATATAACTTTGAGCCGAATATGATTAAATCTCTCGGTTTATCAGGTTTGCGCTTGTATGCAAATGTGAACAATGCATTCTTGCTTTGTTCGAAAGAGTTTAACGGATATGATCCTGAAAGCTCTTCCCAGATGGACAAATTCGGTCAGAATATGACCTTCTTCTCATATCCGAGAGCCCGGACATTTACGTTCGGTGTGAATGTGACTTTTTAATCAACAATTAATCAGATGAAGAAAATGAGAAAGATATTAACAATCGCTATATTATGCGTCGGCCTGGCAGGTATGACGTCCTGTAATTTCCTGGATGAAAATCCTAAATCTTCCTTGACTTCCGTTGACTATTACAAGACTGCAGAGCAGGCAGAGGCGAATGTCAATTACTTGTATCGCAATGGAGCCGTTATGCGTATTGCGCAGGCTCCTTCTGCTTATATCGGTCCCAACGCTTCGATCTCCGGTATGCTGACCGGATATTTTACGAACAGTTATGAAGGACAGGAAGTTGTTTGTAAATATGCACGCGAACTGACCCGCCAGCAGAATACCAGTACTGTATCCAGTATGATAGACGGCGTTTGGGATGAGTGTTATAAATCTATCAATATTGCGAACGGCGCGATCAAGCACATTCCGGACATCGCAATGAGTGAATCGACATCCGCGAGATTGATTGCAGAAGCAAAATTCTTCCGCGCATTCAATTATTTCTACCTGGTGAAAATGTTAGGAGCAGTCCCGATGCCGACCGAACCGTATGAGTCGATCGAAAACCTGTATCTCGAACGTACTCCGGTTGAAACTGTTTATACATTGATCGAGGCGGATTTGAAAGAAGCCGTAGAGGTACTTCCTGCTGCCAAGTTTGCAGATAACGCACACCGTATTACGAAATATGCGGCTGCCATGATGCTGGCCGATGTCTATTTGCAGCAAGGCAAGTATGCGGATGCCGCCACTTATGCCAGAATGGTTGTGGAATCTCCCCACAAACTGACGGCTAACGAGGATCTTGCCATGAATAGCGCCTTTAATAAACTTCGTACGACAGACGATTTGGATGAGGTGATCTATGCTGTCGAATATGATGCTTCTATTCATACCGGCGACTGGTGGCCTACTTATTCCTGCGATGCTTCTGCCGTGGCTACATTCGGAACCTATTCGATCATGGAACGTGTGTATGGTCCTACCAACCGCTTCCTGAATGTATATGACAAGGAAGACTTGCGTATCCAGCCGAATCAGTTCTTCCATTGGAAATACACGAACCCGAATACCGGAGCCGTATGGGAATCGAAATCGGCAGCCGGCTGTTGGTATTGGTTTGATGAAGAGGCTTTGTTGACAACAGGACGCGGAACGAAAGACCAGAACTTCTTCCGTTATGCGGAAGCGTTGTTGGTTGCCGCCGAATCCATAGCACAAAGCACTGGTGTTACGGCTGAAGCTGCCAACTGCCTGGCGCAGGTGAAAGCCCGTGCCGACATGAATGGCAAGACCGTCGCACAATATGCAAGCGAGTTGCAGGCCCTGTCGAAAGATTTATTTATAAAAGAATGTTGGTTGGAACGTTTGCGCGAGTTCCCGTTGGAATTTAAGATTTGGGATGACTGTCTGCGTACCGGCAAATTCCCGGTAATCTCCGAGACGGAAGCGGGCAAAGTTGATTTCCAAGAGCTGATTGGTGCTACAAATGCATCGGGAGCCACATTTAAGAAAACAGACCTGTTATGGCCGATTTCTATCAATGAAATCCAACGCAACCCGAGTCTGACCCAGAATGACGGCTATTCTCTTAAATAAATGACGGCGGTTTATCCGGAGGGATAAACCGGAAATCAAAATATAGACGGATTTATTGGAAGGGGAGACAGTTCTATTTGTCTCCCCTTTTTTTTCAGCGCTTTTTTATTATTGGAATAATCATTATATTTGTATGAATTAGAGTCGTTTGAATAATAAACGCTATAAGATATTCATGGTTAAATTTTTAATATAAATAGTAACGATATTATGAAGAAAAAAAGTATATGGGCCTTTGCCCTTATTGCTATGCTAACCAGCTTAGGAAGGCCTGCCGTTGCGGCAGATGCGGCTTTCGACCCGGTGGAGTATGTGAATCCTTTGATGGGGACACAGTCGACTTTTGAATTGTCGACCGGTAATACCTATCCTGCCATTGCGCGTCCCTGGGGGATGAACTTCTGGACACCGCAGACCGGAAAGATGGGCGACGGATGGGCATACGTTTATACCGCCAACAAAATACGCGGTTTCAAGCAGACCCACCAGCCGAGCCCCTGGATCAACGACTACGGACAGTTTGCCATCATGCCGGTTGTCGGCGCTCCGGAGTTCAACGAGGATAAACGCGCCAGCTGGTTCTCGCATAAAAGCGAAATCGCCAAACCGTATTATTACGAAGTCTATCTGGCCGAGCATGACGTGAAGACCGAACTGACACCGACCGACCGTGCCGCCATGTTCCGCTTCACTTTCCCTGAAAACGAACATTCTTACATCGTAGTGGACGCACTCGATAAGGGATCTTACATAAAGGTGATCCCGGAAGAAAACAAGATCATCGGCTATACGACCAAGAATAGCGGCGGCGTTCCCGATAACTTCAAGAACTATTTCATCATCGAATTCGACAAACCGTTCACCTACGAAGCGACCTTTGCGGATGCAGCCCTGAAAGCAGGCGCACGCGAGCAGACTTCCGACCATGTCGGAGCGGTAATCGGTTTCAAGACGGCTAAAGGAGAAATCGTGCATGCAAAAGTCGCTTCCTCTTTTATTAGCTTCGACCAGGCAGCCGTCAACATGAAGGAACTGGGCAACGATAACTTCGATACACTGGTTCAGAAAGGCAAGGATGCCTGGAATAAGGAACTGGGCAAGATCGAAGTGGAAGGAGGGACGACGGACCAGTTCCGCACGTTCTATTCCTGTATGTACCGCTCGCTGCTGTTCCCGCGCAAGTTCTATGAAATCGACGCTGCCGGAAAAGTGGTGCACTACAGCCCGTACAACGGCGAGGTGCTGCCGGGTTATATGTTTACCGATACCGGTTTCTGGGATACATTCCGTTGCCTGTTCCCGTTCCTGAACCTGATGTATCCGACGATGGCGAAGGAGATGCAGGAAGGTTTGATTAATACCTATAAAGAAAGCGGGTTCTTCCCCGAATGGGCAAGTCCGGGACATCGCGGTTGCATGGTCGGCAACAACTCCGCCTCCATATTGGTCGATGCCTATATGAAAGGCATAAAGGTGGACGACCTGGAAACGCTCTATAAAGGCCTGATCCACGGAACGGAAAACGTACATCCGACCGTTTCCTCTACCGGCCGTCTCGGACATGAATACTACAACAAGCTGGGCTATGTGCCTTACGATGTAAAAATCAACGAGAATGCAGCCCGCACACTGGAATATGCCTATAACGACTGGTGCATCTATCAGATAGCCAAAGACCTGGGCCGTCCTAAAAAGGAACTGGACCTCTATGCAAAGCGGGCTATGAACTATAAGAACCTGTTTGACAAGGAAACCAAGCTGATGCGCGGTAAGAACCAGGACGGTACCTTTATGGCCCCCTTCTCTCCGCTGAAATGGGGCGATGCATTCACGGAAGGCAACAGCTGGCACTACACCTGGTCTGTCTTCCATGACCCGCAGGGACTGATCGACCTGATGGGCGGGAAAAAGGAGTTTGTGGCCATGCTGGATTCCGTATTTGCCGTGCCGCCTGTATTCGATGACAGCTATTACGGACAGGTGATCCATGAAATCCGCGAAATGCAGATTATGAACATGGGCAACTATGCACACGGCAACCAGCCGATCCAGCACATGATCTATCTGTATAACTATGCAGGCGAACCCTGGAAAGCCCAATACTGGTTGCGTCAGGTGATGAACCGTATGTACTCGCCGACTCCTGACGGTTATTGCGGTGACGAGGATAACGGGCAGACTTCCGCCTGGTACGTCTTCTCCGCCCTCGGATTCTATCCGGTTGCTCCGGGGACGACACAGTACGTGCTCGGCGCTCCGCTGTTCAAGAAAGCCACACTGCATTTCGAGAACGGAAAGAACCTGGTGATCAATGCTCCCGCCAACAGCGACAAGAACATCTACATTGAATCGATGACATTCAATGGAAAAAACTATACGAAGAACTACTTGGAACACTTCGAACTGTTGAAAGGCGGTGTGCTGGACATCCAGATGGGCGACAAGCCGAATATGCAGAGAGGCGTGAACCCGGAAGATTTCCCGTATTCATTCTCGGTGAACGATAAACAAAAGAGATAAACGATGGAGCGATTACAAAAAATTGGTAAGTTTTTATTCGGCATCCTGGTAGGGGTTGCCTTGGTGTTGGTATTCAACAAGTATTATGTCAAAGGGAAACAAGCTGTGGCAGACGGCATGGAGAAAGGCCCGGTGGAATATGTCAATCCCTATATGGGAAACATCAGCCACTTGCTGGTCCCGACCTATCCGACCGTTCATTTGCCAAACAGCATGATGCGCGTCTATCCCGAACGGGGAGATTTTACGGGTGATAAATTGAGCGGACTGCCACTCATCGTGACCAGCCACCGCGGAAGTTCGGCTTTCAACCTGAGCCCTTATCAGGGAACGGAGAACGGCTTGAAGCCGGTCATCGAATATAGCTACGACCAGGAAAAGATCGTGCCTTACCGCTATCAGGTCTACCTGGACGATGCAAACATCGATGTGGACTTTGCACCTTCCCACCAGAGTGCGGTTTATAGCCTCACATTCGAGAAAGACGCTCCGGCCTATTTGGTTTTCAATAGCCGCAACGGAGAGTTGAAGTGGGAGGAGAATGCCGTCAGCGGTTTCCAGTACGTAGATCGGAAAACAAAGGTTTACCTGTATGCCGAAACAGATAAGACACCTGAGAAATGCGGTGTCCTGGCAGACGGAGCGGTGAAGTACGGCGAATCTTCAGCCGAAGGCCGTAACGCAGCCCTGGTTCTGGCTTACGGCAAACAGAAAGAGGTTGGCGTTCGTTACGGCATCTCGTTCATCAGCGCCGAGCAGGCAAAAAAGAACTTGGCACGCGAGATCGCTTCCTATGATGTGAATGCGATTGCCGAGGTCGGCCGTAACGACTGGAACGATGCGTTAGGTAAAATCCAGGTGACGGGAGGAACAGAGAACGACAAGACTGTCTTTTATACCTCTTTGTACCGTTGCTATGAACGCCCGGTCAACCTGAGCGAAGACGGAAAGTATTACAGCGCTTTCGACGGAAAGATACACGACGACGGTGGCCATTCGTTTTATACCGACGACTGGATTTGGGATACTTACCGGGCGACTCATCCGCTCCGTATCCTGATCGACAACGAGCGCGAGACGGATATCATCAATTCCTACCTGCTGATGGCACAGCAGATGGGAACGAACTGGATGCCTACTTTCCCGGAAGTGACAGGCGATTCACGCCGCATGAACTCCAACCATGCCGTGGCAACTGTCATCGACGCCTGGCGGAAAGGCGTGCGCGGTTTCGATCTGGAAAAAGCGTATCAGGCTGCCAAAGCAGGTATCGAAGAAAAGACCCTGATCCCCTGGTCAGGCGCTCCGTCCGGCTGGTTGGACGAGTTCTACCGCGAACATGGTTATATCCCGGCTTTGAAACCCGGAGAAAAGGAAACAGTCGCAAATGTCTCTCCCTGGGAAAAACGTCAGCCGGTAGCCGTTACGTTGGGTACGGCCTACGACCAGTGGTGCCTGTCGCAGATCGCCGCCGAATTAGGTAAGAAAGATGAGGCGGACTATTACCTCCGCCAGTCCTACAACTACCGGAACCTCTTTAACCCCGCCACCCGTTTCTTCCATCCGAAGGATAAAGACGGCAAGTTTATCGAAGGTGTGGACTATCGCTATTCCGGTGGCTTGGGTGCACGCGATTATTATGACGAAAACAACGGTTATGTCTATCGTTGGGACGTGCAGCATAACATCGGCGACCTGGTTTCGCTTGTCGGTGGCAACGAAGCCTTTACAGCCGATCTCGACTCGATGTTCGACACGCCGTTAGGTATGTCCAAATGGCAATTCTATTCCTTCCTGCCGGATCATACCGGTAATGTCGGCATGTTCTCGATGGCAAACGAGCCGAGCCTTCATATCCCGTATCTGTATAATTATGCCGGACAGCCCTGGAAGACGCAGAAACGCATCCGCGTGTTGTTAGATCAATGGTTCCGCAACGACCTGATGGGTGTTCCGGGTGATGAAGACGGTGGCGGAATGTCTGCATTCGTCGTGTTCAGCATGATGGGCTTCTATCCGGTTACTCCTGGATCGCCCACTTACAATGTCGGCAGCCCTGTCTTTACGAGTGTGAAGATCGACCTGGGTAACGGTAATGTATTCGAGATCGTAGCAGACGGTGCTTCCGGCAAAAACAAATATATACAGTCTGCCTCCTTGAACGGCGCAACGTTGAACCAGCCGTGGTTCGACCACAGCCAGATTGCATCCGGCGGTATCCTGAATGTGAAAATGGGTCCGAAAGCGAATAAGGAATGGGGCCTCGTAACCCCGCCGCCTTCAGCCGCCCCGATGCCTGAATAATAAGTAAAAAGATTATACAACCTGATAAGAAGCCTGGAGCCGCGATTTTGCGACTTCAGGCTTTTATTTTATATGATAGGACTGTCCGAGTTATCCTCAAATTTGGCAAGTGTTGAACCTCCTGCGGCATGGGGCTTATTGTAAAAAACGTATTTTTCAGGGTAAAAAAACATCCGAAACAAAACAAACGTCAACCCACTTTTCAGCCGTCAAAAAGGGGCTTTTTCCTATGTTCCGGCACCTTATCGCCATGAAGAGGGACTTTATCGCTCTGACCCGGAACATTGTTGCTCTGAAGTCGGACTTCATATAGCACGAAGTCAACCTTCAGAGCGATGAAGCGTTACTTCAAGGCAATTTTCTGCGCACCTCATCGCAACAAGCCTCCAAAATTTTCTTGGGGTATTTGGAACGCCGTCCACCTTCGTCCGCAAATATTCGATTCTCCGGGAGTTAAGGTTTATCACTTTGACGGCATTTATGCTTTCTGTCAATCAAAAAGAATGCTTTTCGAAACAGGCTGCGCACCTCGTTTTTCCTATTGTCAGAAAGGGGAGCTTGAACCGCAAAAAGAGTCAATCCAAAATCGATCAAGATTTCGGACGAAATAGAAAAATAGTCGAAACAGGGGGTTATTGTCTATTTTTAAAATTTGCAGGGCGGTTCGCGAACCGCCCCTACGAGGTCTGTTTGGTTCAAAAAGTAAGTGGCAAAGTGAACCAGAAAGTGGAGCCTGAGCCTTGAACCGAATCTACCCCGATTGTGCCTTGCAGGTTTTCGATGATTGTTTTGCTGATTGTGAGGCCTAAGCCGGTTCCTTGTTTGAATTCGTTTATTTTAATGAAACGCTCGAATATGCGGGAACGGTTTTTTTCGGAAATGCCGATACCGGTGTCCTGTACGCTCACGCGCAGGTTGTTTCCCTCTTTTTTATAAGAAATTGTGATACTTCCTTCTTCGGTGAACTTGATGGCGTTGTTGACGAAGTTCGACACAACCTGCATGATGCGCTGGGGATCGGTTTTCAAACGGATGGAAGGCAGGTCCTTATCGAATACCAACGTTACACCCGGTTTCATCTTCAGCGAGCTTGCTAAGAATACCTCCCCGCAGATTTCTTTGATATCCGTTTCGGTAATATGGTAGTCGAATGTGCCCGATTCTATTCTGGAAAAATCCAGGATATCGTCTATCAGGTGGAGAAGCAGATCGTTGTTCTTATGGATGATTTCCAGGTATTCTTTTCGTTCTTCTTCGTCCGATGTCTCTGCTACGATATCGGAAAAGCCGACAATGGCGTTCAGCGGTGTGCGGATCTCATGACTCATGTTGGCAAGAAAAGCCGATTTCAGTTTGTCGGCTTCTTTGACGCGGATCAGTTCGTTTTCCTTTTCACGCTGCTCGGTGATGTTGGAGGTATAGCTGATGATCTTGCTGGGCGTGCCGTCTTCATTAAATTTGTAGGCGCGGACATTGGAGTTGAGCCAAAACAGTTTTCCTCCCAAGATACGCCGGTAGATGGCAATATAGCTGTCTATCTCTCCGTTCATCAGGCGCTTGAGTTTCCGGTTGTAAATCTTGTCTACGTCGTCCGGATGAAGCGTGCTGATAAAATCTTCCAGGGTTCTGGGCTGATGCTTTTTCAGATAAGAAAGGGCAGAATTCTTGTCTATGTTTTTATTCAGGCTTAAATCCACTGAAAAGGTTTGTTTGGCTGTGTCATATTCCCAGATGAAAGATTCGCCGGTGTCGACGGCTGTTCTCAGTTTGATCAGGTTGTATTCGATCTGTTCTGTTTTATGGTGGTCCTCCGAGTTGTCGAAAACGATATACAGGTATCCGAATATCTTGTTTTGGATGTCTTTTAAGGCTACACCTTTCACCAGCAGATGCTTGGTTTCATCTTCGATGGATGTGGGGTAATATCCCTCTTCTCTGACGATATGGAAGTTGTAGTCCAGCGTGAAGGTCACGTCTTCTCCCTTTTTCAGTTTCTGATTGACCCATTCCGGGATGTTCGGATTCTGGAACATATTGACGCCGATCACATTCTCGCGTGTCGTTCCGAATATCTCCAAATCGGCATCATTCAGGTCAAGCATGGTGCCGTCGGCATCATACAGTTCGACTCCCCAGGGTAACTTTTCGAAGATGATACGGAATTTGACTTCGCTTTTCAGCATCAGGTTTGCCGAGTGTTCCATGACATGCTTGTCGTGCTCCCGTTCAATGGCAATAGATACGATATCTGCCAATATTCGCAGGTTTTCAATGTCGAGGGCATTCCAGGTACGGTGCCGGCGGACAGAGTCCAGACCGATGAATCCACAGATTTTACCTGCGCTGGAAACCGGCAATGCCAAGAGGGAAAGAACTTCTTGCAGCTTCAACATATGTTGTTCGGTGGCTGCTTCTTCCGGCATTTTTGCCGTATCGAAAATTATGATATCTTTTCCTGTTTTAATTTGTTCGATCCACCAGGGAATATCTTCGTCGGTCAATTGCCGCAAAATATCTTCCCGCATGGAGATTATTCCGTCGGACGTGACTTCGTGGGTGAAGTCGACAACGGAACAAGTTTCGTCAAAAATACCGATATATACGCGCTCTACTTCAAAAAAACGTAGAATGGATAATAAGGCGTTGTCAATGGCTGCATTGTCATTGGCGCTAAGCAAAAGGGTAAGGACATCCGAGATCGTTCTCCGCAATGCGATTGTATTGACCAAGACTTTGCTGGAGCTGATGTTTTCTTCTATCAGATCTTCTCGTGTGTATTCGTATGTATTCATTTTGAAACAGACATATTCATTGATTAATGCAAATTTATAGATATTTATTGAGATTCAAGCGAATTTGGAGGATATATTCTTATGTCGGGGATTTATTGTATCTTTGTGTATGGATCAAAGAGAAAAAAGAGTTCATGAAGGTTGCAGATAAGACTAATTGGTATGTTTTATATACATCTCCGCGTGCGGAAAAACAGGTGAAAGGACGGATCGATGCGTTGGGAGTGGAGTGCTGGCTTCCGCTTCATCGTGCACCCCGGGTCTGGTCGGACCGCGTCAAGATTGTGGAGGTCCCGTTATTCAATTCTTATTTGTTCGTACGTTGTACCGATCCGGAGTTAAGGAATCTGATCCGGGTGTACGGTGTTGCCCGTATTGTCTACTATAACGGGAAACCGGCCATCGTGCGCCAAAGGGAGATCGACGCCATAAAAGAGTTTCTCGAGCAAGCCTCCAACCATACGTTGTGTCCCGGCGAAGAGGTGGAAATCCTTTGCGGGGCGATGAAGCACGTGTCCGGTAAGGTGAAGAAGGTCAAGAAGAACCATCTGCTCCTTTACCTTGAACAGTTGGGGGCCACCGTCTGTGTGAAAATGGATGACGTGGCACGGGTGGACCGTTTAAAGTAACTGCCGGTAGATATACTCCATATCGACATGTTCGCGTACTAAGGCAGCGAGCTTGTCGTATTGTTCTTCCTTGAATGCCGCATAATCGAATGGTGCGCTTTCGGCTGTCTTGTCGAAACCTTCGGCCAGGTTGTCCAGCACTTCCGGATTGTCCAGTATTCCATGCATATAACTGCCCCAACAGCTATTGTCCAGATAGTAGCCGTCCGTCCGTCCGTCGCTGAGGATTACCACCGGGCTTTCGGGTGCGTCACCGAGCAGGGTGGTTCGTCCCATATGGATTTCATAGCCATGACAATGTTGTTGTAGAGACGCACGGCCGTGCGTCTCTACGTGGTGACCGTGTGTCTCTATATGTTTTCCGGGCAGGAATGCGAATGTGCTTTGCCGGGTTACTTTTTCTTGTTCGATGACCGTACATTGCGGCAATAAACCCAATCCGGGGACAGCCGACAGAGAGCCTTCGATCCCGTCCGGGTCTTCCAGCCGTGCGCCCATCATCTGGTAGCCTCCACAGATTCCGATCACCTTTTTGCCTGCTTTATGAGCGCGTATGATTGCGTCGGCTATGCCGTTCGCCCGCAGGCTTTGCAGGTCGGAAAGCGTGTTCTTGGAGCCGGGTAGCAGGATGATGTCGGCTTTTTCTATTTCGTCGATGTTGTTTGTGTAATAGGCGTTGAAACGAGGGTCCATATCAAGCACATCGAAATCAGTGAAATTGGACATCCGTTTTAACAGGATAATCGCCACGTTGATTTTTCCATCCCGGTATGTGTTGTGCTTCATGTCGAGGGCGACCGAATCTTCTTCTTCGATCTTGATATCGCGAAACCAGGGGATGACACCGACCACAGGGATGCCTGTCAGCTCTTCGATTATCCTTCTGCCGTCATCAAACAGAAAGGAGTCGCCCCGGAATTTGTTGATAATAATACCTTTCATCAAAGCTCGTTCCTCCGGTCTCAGCAGTTCGATTGTTCCGTAGACTGAGCCGAAGACACCACCCCGGTCTATGTCGGCAACGAGGAAAGTGGCTGCTTCGGCCTGCATGGCCATCCGCATATTGGTGATATCGCGGTCGCGCAGGTTCAGTTCGGAAATGCTTCCGGCGCCTTCCAGTACGATCGGGTTGTAGCGGCTTTCCAGGCGTTTGAAGGCTTTCACCGCTTCTTCGAACAGTTTCTCCTTCTGGCTTTTCATACCGAAATAGTCCTTGGCCGACATATTCCCGACCGGACGTCCGTTCAGTACGACCTGCGAGTTCTTATCGTTCGTCGGTTTCAGCAGCACCGGATTCATATCCGTATGCGGGGCGATCCCCGAGGCTTCCGCCTGTACGACCTGGGCACGCCCCATTTCTCCGCCTTCGGGAGTGGAGTAGGAGTTCAGCGACATGTTCTGCGCCTTGAATGGAGCCGGATGATATCCGTCTTGTTTGAATATGCGGCAAAATGCTGCATTGATAACGCTTTTACCTGCATCGGAACAAGTTCCGACAAACATGATCGGTTTAAGGTGCTGCTTCATTTCTGAAAATTGTTATTTAACGGTTGAAACCGCAAAGCTAACGAAAAAATATGAATTTCATAGAAGTTGGAAAGATATTGAAAGGGTCATAAATCGCCGGTTATCCGGTATTTTGTCCGGGCTGTCATTTTTAGTGGAATAACTGTTCGCATACGACTCGATTTGTGGTGGAAAAGAGAGGGTTCCTAACATTTTCTTGAAATAAAATGGAAAGTTTAGCTATTGTACTATTATTACTTTTCGTATCTTCACCGAAAATTAAACATTGGTTCTATGTTTTTTAATTATTAAGTTTCTGGAAATATGATAATAGCTTATTTGAGAGTTGGAACATCTAACAAAGAACATCTTGAAATACAGAAAGATGAAATAAAACGCTTTGCATCGGATCATCAGATGAATGTCGATAAGTGGGTTACGGATGTCACTATCGGTTTCGGTAAAGGAAAGGAAGACGAACGTAATATCGATATGGTTGTAGACCGTATGCAAAAAGGGGATACGCTGATATTTTTGGATATTTCCCGCCTTGGACGCACTTTGTCGGAGGTCATGGCAATCATGAGCCGCTGCATGGAAAAAGGAGTTCAGGTCTACAGTATAAAAGACCGGTATGTCTTGGATGGCGCCTTAAATCTTCCGGTTATGGGAAGTGTCTTCAATCTGGTAACCGAGATCGAACATAGTTTGATGTCCACCCGGACAAAAGAGGCCTTGACCCACAAGAAGAACACGGGAGGTCCTTTAGGACGTCCGAAAGGATCGGCCGCTAAACAATCTTTCCTGGATGCGCATAAAGAGGAGGTGATCAGCATGCTCGAACGCGGAGACACCGTGATTGAGATTTGCAAGCGTTTTAATGTCTCCAGAAATACGTATTATATGTTCAAACGGAACTACGGACTCTAAAACCAGTCCTTTTTCCGCATGTATAGCCAGGTTACAATTGCTGTGAGCAGCATAAGCGACCAGGCTATGCCATATCCGTATCTCCAGTCTAACTCCGGCATAATCTTGAAATTCATACCCCATATACCTGCCAGGAATGTGAGCGGAATGAAGAGTGTGGAAACGATAGTCAAGCGTTTCATGATCGCATTCATGCGCAGGTCGTTATTGGAAATGTACAGGTCGACCAGAGAGGAGATAATTTCCCGGCAGCTCTCTGTTGTCTGGATAACAAATAGCAATTGGTCGGACAGATCGTTGTAGATCGGCAGGATGTCGGGGCTTATGAGCCCGTTTTCGGTACGTAGCAGTTTGGCAAACTGTTCTTTCAACGGCTGACTGTTTTTCCTGATAATCATATATTCTTTCCGGTGTTGTTGGATCAACTGCCCCATGTTTCCCTGGTCGTTTTTGATGTCGAGCAGGGTTTCCTCGATGTCTTCAAGCATCTCTTCCACTTTGGAGGCCGCTTCCACCAGGTTGGCGATAATGGTGTTAAGCAGGAATGCCAACAGCAGCCCGCTACCTTTCTTCCGGATATTCAGCATATTGGATTCCAATGCTTTGTAGGCGTCTTCAAACACCGGATTATTGCTTTCCGTAAAGCTGATCACGACATTTCCCGTAATCAACAGGCTGATATGTTCGGAGTTGAGTTCCATATTGGCATTGTAATAGGAAGAATTGAGTATGATAAGCGTGTGCTTGTCGTATTCTTCTATTTTGACCACGTGTTGGGGCGTCAGGATGTCTTTGGCATCCAGGTTATGCATTCCGAACTCGTTGACCATGCGGGTGATCGCTTCCGAATCGGTCAGGCCGCTCACTTGAAACCAGTTGATGCTGTTTGCATCGGCCAATTTGCGGAATGATGTTTCGTCTGTTCTGAGATTCCGTGTGTGCAGGTTGGTGGCGTTATATTGGGTGAGGCGAATGTTCGTGACTGTTTCATGTTCACCTGCATAATAATACCGTTCGGCCAGGTGCCGGTTTGAAATATGCTTGTGCCTGTGTAGGCGCACGGATTCTTTTCGCCTCATACCCTTATGTTTTTTATTCGAGTTCTACGACTGTTATGCCGGCACCTCCGAACTGGACATGTTCGTCGTGATACTGGCGGACGCCGGGTACGGAGTGCAGGTAGTCGCGTATCAGCTGGCGCAAGATGCCTGTCCCTGTCCCGTGCAGGATGCGTATGCGGGCTGCACCGACCTGTATGGCATCGTCGACAAAGTAGGTCACCGCCTGCAATGCTTCGTCTCCCCTCATACCTCTAACATCGATCTCCTGCTTAAAGTTCAATTTCTTTTCGTGCATATCGTCGGCTGTCTGGACACTGACAAAGGTGCTTTTCTGGATTTCCTTCTTGATCTGGCCTTTGCTGACCTTTTCCAGTTGATCCAGTTTGACGGTGCTTTTGATCATGCCGAAGGCTACGACAGCCTGTTTGCCTTGCAGTTCCATAACTGTCCCGGCAGACATTTGTCCTTTGAGGCGAACATTATCGCCCACTTCTATGATATCGCGGTTGAAGGTCTGCTTGGATGCCGGCGTGTTCTGCTTTTGTTTCTTACGCTCTTTGCGCTCTTGCAGTTTGGCCATTTTGCGGGCGATCTTGTCGTCTTCTTCTTCGGCGGCTATCACGGAAGCTTTGAACTCTTCCAGTGCTTTGCGGGCCAGCTTGGTCTGCTCTTTTTCCGCCTGGGCCTCTTTGATCTCGCGGATCGTGTTTTCTATCTTGGCATTGGCTTCGGCAAGGATGCGTTGCGCTTCTTCCTTGGCAGTCCGCATGATCTCTTTCCGTTGTTTACTTACGGCTTCGAGGTCCTGCTCGTAGCGGGCGGTGATATCTTCCAGTTTTTTCTCCTGCTGGCGGATGTTCTGCCGTTTGCTTTCCCAATAGCGTTTGTCGCGCACGATATCCTGGAGGTATTTATCCATATTGATATAGTCGGAACCTACATTGGCGGATGCGTCGGCAATGACATCTTCCGGCAGACCGATTTTCCGGGCTATTTCGACAGCGAAAGAACTGCCCGGGTTTCCGATCGACAGCTTGAACAGGGGCTGCATCAGGTGGCGGTCGTAGAGCATGGCGCCGTTGACAATCCCTTCTGTATCTTCCGCGAAATGCTTCAGATTCTGGTAATGGGTTGTGATGACGCCATAGCTGTGGTTCCGGTTGAAACGGTCCAGCAAGGCCTCGGCAATGGCTCCACCGATCTGCGGTTCCGTGCCGCTGCCGAACTCATCGATCAGGATCAGCGTCTTGCTGTTGCAGTTCTTCACGAAGAACTTCATGTTCGTCAGGTGGGAACTGTATGTGCTCAGGTCGTTTTCGATGCTTTGTTCGTCGCCGATATCGATAAACAGGTTGTCGAACAGGCCTGTTTTCGAACTTTCATATACCGGGATAAGCAGCCCGCATTGTAGCATGTATTGCAGCAGTCCGACTGTTTTCAGGCAGACTGATTTTCCGCCTGCGTTCGGACCGGAAATGATAAGCAGCCGCTTGTTCTCTTCCAGCATAATGTCGAGCGGGACGACCTGTTTGTTCTGTTTTTGCAGTGAGAGGTAGAGCAGGGGATGCGAGGCGCGGATCCAGTCTACTTGTTGCTTGTTTTCGACAACCGGCTTGATCCCGTTCACCTGTTCGGCAAACAAGGCTTTGGCGCGGATGAAGTCGATCTCGGCTAAGAACTCGTACGATTGGAGGATGTCGGGCACTGACGGACGCACAAAATTGGTGAACTCCGTTAATATCTTCATGATCTCCCGGCGTTCGTCTCCTTCCAGTTCCCGGATACGATTGTTTGCTTCCACCACGACTTCCGGTTCGATAAAGACTGTTTTTCCGCTGGCCGATTCGTCGTGCACGATCCCTTTGATTTTCCGCTTGAAGGCAGGAGCGACCGGGATCATCAGGCGGCCGTCGCGCATGGTCGGCGTTACATCTTTGTCGACAACCCCGTCTGACTGGGCGGCGCGCAGGATCGATTGCAAGCTGCGCGAGATACCGCTCATCGTAGCGGATATCTCTTTCCGTATTTGTGCCAGCGTGGGGGAGGCGTTGTCTTTTACACGCCCGAATTTATCGAGGATGGCATCTATCTTTCCGATCAGTTGCGGGAACACCATAATATCACCGGCGAGAGCTGTCAGGGCGGGATATTTGATCTCTTCTCCCTCTTCCATGGAGGGACGGAAGAAACGGATGATGTCGTTGATAGTCTGGAGTGACCGTTTCAGGTCGAACAGCTCTTTTTCGTCCAGCCAGGTTCCTTCCGGGCGTATTCGCTTCAGCGAATAACGCACATCGAAGAAGTAACTGGCGGGAAACTCGTCTTCTCCATGCAGGATGCGGACAAATTCGTCTGTCTGTTCCAGGCGTTCGGTTACGGTTTGAAAGTCGGCGGAGAATTCCATCTCCGCTACCCGCTCTTCTCCGAGCGGACTTAAACATTTTTCTGAAATTAAGCGGCGGACTTTATCGAAGCCCGTTTTCTGTTCGAAGTTTTGTGGGTATATCACGTTCTTGTAAATGCTTTATTTTACTTCGACCGTCACAGACCGGCGAATGGTCGGACGGACGATGATTTCCATTTTGTTCTTCCCCCGCTTGATATCGAACGTGCAGGCGTTGTTGCCTGACGGGTTGATATAAGGGGCGTAATAATATAGGTAAGAATAGGCGGCTTTGTTTCCGGATTTCTGGATCGCATCGGCCACCTGCGAGTATTTGAATGTATCCCAGAACATACAGCGTTTAAATCCGTTGGCATCCGTAAACCGGGTTTTCGGATCGCGGTATTTCATCGTGTTGGTGATAAATCCTTTATAAGCGGCGGAGAACTCTTCCGTCGTGTTATCCATCTTGTGGTTGTTGATCTTTTCCACAACGTCGCGCGGGCGCAAGCCGGCAGCATAGGCCGGAGAGTTCTTGTCGACATCGGTAATCAGTTCCATACGGTCGATGTCATAGCTCAAACCTGTATAGTTGTATGTCTTCTGGTTGACTTTGAACGGCACATTGCGGCGGTACTTGGTGTACGGATATTGCATGCACATCAACGGTGCATGGATACGGGCATATTCGTCCAGGCGGTATGAATCTTCCAACAACTCGTTTGCTTCACACTCCCAAAGTATCCGGCCCGGCACATCCCGCTGGTCGATCAGGCGGAAACCGAACTGAAGCAGGTATTCCGCCTCTGTTTCTGCAGCTGTCGGGTTCAGGAACGGGAATATTTCCATTTTGCTTTGGAGGAAATTGTAACGATATACGGGCTCTTTTTCAATCAGTATTTTGTTTGCTCCCTTGTAGTTCGGATTCTTGTCAAAGAAATAGAATGTCTGTACCAGAATGTCAGGTCTGTCCACGTCGACTGTCATCCCTTTTTTAGTCAGTTCCTTTTCAATGCTTTCGTTGATGGCTGTTTCCAGCTTACTGTTGTTCTCGTCTATGGCAGAGAATGCGAAAGTCTTGAATTTTCCGAAATTGACCGGATCGGCTGTGACTGTCGTCTTGAACGGGCAGACAAATTCGCGTTCGCTGGTTGTCTCCAAGCTGTACATGGAAAAAGCGGTCGCCAGTTGTTCTTCCGTGATGGCATTGCTTTTTTTGCATTCTTTTTTGACCATGACTTGCTTGGAAGGGTTCGACAGGTTGCCGATAGTGAGCAGCACCTCATTTTTTCCGGCCGGGTTCAACATCTCTTCTATTTCCTCGGGCGAGATATCCAACGTCTGGACACCGTCGATGGCCATGATGATATCATTAGTCTTCACTCCGGCAAGTTCCGCCGGGGAATAAGGAATAATACTGGTAATAACAGGCCTGTTTTTACCCCAATGATCGCTTTGACTGATATCGTATGTGATGCCTAACCGACAGATATTCCGGTTTTGAGCAAAACCGGTAAGAAATGCAAATAGCAGTAAGACTGACAAAATCGCTCTCTTCATAATTAATTCCTATTGTTTTATTAATCTATATTGTATGTGACAATAAAATCATCATTTACTACACAAAGGTAAAGATATTTTCGTTCTGTAAGAACAGTTGGCAGCATATTTGATGTTATATTGGTGAATGATACCGACAAGAATAATGCCGGCATATATATGTATGGTGTGATATGTGTATGGTATCTTATTGACAATTAGATAGTAATGAAAATATATAATTGGTTATGAATAAGATGAATTTTAATAGTAAGAAAGAAACTGCTGACAAAAAAGAACGCCAGGGTGTTGATGATGCGACAAATTTGCAGGAAGAACAGGTAAATGCGGCAGACGAAAATGCTGCATCTGACAATGTGACGGACGAATGTGACGGACAGGGAGAATTGGAAGAACTCAAGAAGAAGTATAATGAGCTGAACGATTCTCATTTGCGCCTGATGGCTGAGTTTGACAACTATCGTAAACGTACATTGCGTGAAAAGTCCGAGCTGATTAAGAATGGCGGCGAAAGCGCATTGACTCATCTGCTCCCTGTTGTCGATGATTTTGAGCGTGCCTTGCAGAACATCCGTACAGCTGAAGATATAAAGGCTGTTACCGAAGGCGTGGAACTTATCTATTCTAAATTCATGTCTTACCTGTCCCAGCAGAATGTAAAGCCGATCGAGACGGTTGGTGAGCCTTTTGATGCTGAGACATCTGAGGCTGTTGCCATGATCCCGGCTCCGGAACCTGATATGAAAGGAAAGGTGCTGGATTGCGTACAAACCGGTTACACCTTGAATGACAAAGTGATCCGTCATGCAAAAGTGGTTGTCGGGGAGTAAGATGGCAGGATAATAAGCAAATAACAACAGACAGATACAAAGATGGCTAAAAGAGATTATTATGAAGTGCTGGGCGTCGAGAAGAATGCCTCGACAGAAGAGATAAAGAAAGCCTACCGGAAAAAGGCTATTCAGTTCCATCCGGACAAGAATCCGGGTGACAAGCAGGCTGAGGAAAACTTTAAGGAAGCAGCCGAAGCGTATGATGTGCTGAGCGATCCGCAAAAACGGCAGCGGTACGATCAGTTCGGCCATGCTGGAGTAGGAGGCGCTTCACAGGGCGGCGGCTTCGGAGGCGGAATGTCTATGGATGATATATTCTCCCAGTTTGGCGACATCTTTGGCGGACATTTCGGTGGCTTTGGCGGTTTCAGCGGCTTTGGCGGCGGTTCGCGTGGCGGGCGTCGTGTGAACCGGGGTTCCGATCTGCGTGTGAAAGTGAAGCTGAACCTGAAAGAAATAGCCGGTGGCGTGGAGAAGAAGATCAAGGTGAAGAAATATGTCACGTGTTCCAAATGCCATGGCAGTGGTGCGGAGGACGACCATAGTTCTAAAACTTGCGAGACTTGTCACGGTAGCGGCGTCGTCACGCGTATCGCCAATACGATCCTGGGACAGATGCAGACGCAGACAACATGTCCGACCTGTGGTGGTGAAGGCAAGATCATCACCAAGAAGTGTAGCGAATGTAATGGTGAGGGAATTGTTCGCGATGAAGAAGTGATCACGATCAATATTCCGGCCGGTGTCGCAGAAGGCATGCAACTTTCCATGAGTGGAAAAGGAAATGCGGCCCGTCACGGCGGTATCAACGGTGATTTGCTGATTTTGGTCGAAGAAGAGCCGCATCCTGAATTGATACGCGATGAAAACGACCTGCTGTATAACCTGCTGTTGAGTGTGCCCCAGGCTGCTCTGGGCGGCACGGTGGAAGTTCCGACTATCGACGGGAAGGCGAAAGTCAAGATCGAGCCGGGAACACAGCCGGGTAAGGTGCTTCGTTTGCGTAATAAGGGGCTTCCTTCCGTCAATAGCTATGGCACGGGTGACTTGCTTGTGAATGTGAGTGTTTATATCCCTGAGACATTGTCTCCTTCGGAAAAGGATATCATGAACGGTCTGGAAAACTCTCCAAACTTCCAGCCTAAGAAGTCTGTAAAGGAAAAGATTTTCGATAAATTCAGACATATGTTTGACTAAAGATTATTTTTAGTTGGCAAGAGGCCATCTCCATGAACAGGGGATGGCTTTTTTTGTTGTTATCTGTATCAAATTTTTAAAGTATATGCACAATTATCCAGATTGTGTTCGTTTGAATATATCTACTTTTGCCTCATCAAAGAATAAGGACTAAAATGAAAGACAATGAAACGAGAAGCTTTTAAGATGTATTTGAAGCCGGGATGTGAGGAAGAATATCAAAGACGCCATATTGCCATCTGGCCGGAACTGAAAAAGATGCTTTCTGATAATGGAGTTTGTGACTATTCCATTTATTGGGATAAAGAGACCAATGTATTGTTTGCTTGCCAAAAGGTAAAAGGGGAGGCGTCTTCCCAGGATATGGGGGATAATCTGATTGTGCAAAAATGGTGGGACTATATGTCCGATCTTTTGGATGTAAATCCGGATAACTCTCCGGTATCTATTTCCCTGCAGGAAATTTTCCATATGGATTAGGATAATCCGGGTGAAGTGAAAACAAAAAAGACCTGAAAGATATTCTTCCAGGTCTTTTTTGTGGGCAGTGATGGATTCGAACCACCGAAGTCGAAAGACAGCTGAGTTACAGTCAGCCCCATTTGGCCACTCTGGTAACTGCCCAAGATTTTGAGCCTCTTGTCGGATTCGAACCAACGACCCCGAGATTACAAATCACGTGCTCTGGCCAACTGAGCTAAAGAGGCATTCTTCTTTTAATAATCAATCTCTCTCGATTGCGGGTGCAAAGGTAGGCATTATTTTTAATTGTGCAATAGTTTGGAGGGATAATGTGAAATATTTTTCATAAAAAACTCTCCGAATCCTTGAACAGGCCTCGGAGAGTATCATTTATTCAGAGTAGGATAATGTCCTTTATTTCTTCAAAAGTAGCTCATCTATAGCTCTTTTGAAATCGGCTTTTCCCATTGCGCCTTTTGCCATCTGCGGCGTTTCGCCCATCGGGCAAAAAAGAAGGGAAGGAATGCTCCGGATGCCAAAAGAAGCGGCGAGCTCTTCCTCTTTTTCCGTATCGACTTTGTAGAAATCGATTTTTCCGGCATATTCGTCTGCTAACTCTTCCAGGATTGGGGCTACCATCTTACAGGGGCCGCACCAGGTGGCATAGAAGTCCACGATACAGGGTTTGTCTCCCTCGTACACCCATTTGTCCGGGCTGGCTTCGTAGTTAGCTACTTTTTTCAGGAAATCCGCTTTTGTCAATTCTGTTACTTTCATTTTCTGTTCTCCTTTCAATATCTTTTGGCAACGGCATCCCAATCGATGATTTTCCACAATGCGTTCAAATGGTCGGGACGGCGGTTTCGGTAATCCAGATAGTAAGCATGTTCCCAGACATCGAATCCTAAAATCGGTTTCAAGCCGTGGGCAACCGGATTGCTGCCGTTCGCTTCTTTGGTAATGGACAGTTTTCCGTCTTTATCTTTTGCCAGCCACACCCATCCGGAGCCGAACAAGCCTGTTCCGGCAGCGACGAATTCTTTCTGGAAATTCTCAAATGAACCCCATGTCTCGTCGATCGCTTTTGCGAGTGCGCCTGTCGGTCTGCCTCCGCCATAGGGAGAGAACTGGGTGAAATAGAGATTGTGATTGAGTGTCTGTCCGGCATTGTTAAAGATGGCGCCGTCGGATTCTGCCACGATCTGTTCCAAAGTTTCATTCTCGAACTTGGTTCCTTCGATCAGGTTGTTCAGATTATTTACATAAGCCTGTAAATGCTTGCCATGATGAAACTCGATGGTTTCTTTACTTATAACCGGTTCCAGCGCGTCGGCTGCATAGGGTAACTGAATTAATTCAAATTTCATAACTTTATCTTTTTTATTTGTTATTAGACTATTACTATTATTTGTTGTCAACAATAATAAGCTGAGACAGAATGTTAGCATGTTCTATTTGTTTTATGTTGTTTCTACTATTCTAACATTCCCTGTCTGATATTTGTTCATGGAATGAAATGCATATTATTTATCGCGTGATAGAGGTTTTCTATGACCGGAATGTGCTATCTTCGCTAACAAATTAGAATAAGTACGACCATGACAAAAATTCAGGAAACACTGGCTGCATTGCCGGAAGAAAAGAAAGTGTTGTTCGCGCCTGTATTCGGGGGTGTGGATAAGTTTTATACGGCGGTTTATCTGATAGCGCGCAATGAACATGTGACGGATCAGGAGAAGCCGGACCGTTATGAAGACCGCCTGCAGGTGATCCGCCGGATTCGCAGTAAGGTGGAGAAACTGGTGGATTCTTTCGGGCTGGAAGGTTCGGAGATCGTGGCGGATATTGCCAGCGATTACTTTGAAGACTATGTGAACTACAAAGAACCGGATATCCAAATGACGAACGACGAGTTTATCGGCATCATCCAAAAGGTGTCGCAGGTATAAAGTGGATTATTTGTTTTGTCACCAAAAGCAACTTTTTATTAACAGAAAGTTGCTTTTTGCGTATTAATCCGTATCTTGCAGACACTAATACGATCTAATCAAATTTGTTATGCAAGAACTGAATAATATACTTTCCCTTATCGATTCCCACTTTGGCGGTTCGCAATGGTTTGTTTTTCTTCTGTTGGGAACCGGTCTGTTTTTTACGGTTTATCTGAGATTCCCGCAGGTCCGTTTTTTCCGGCATGCCCTAAAGGTTGTCAGCGGGAAATACGACAACAAGCACGATATAGGCGATACATCGCACTTCCAGGCCTTGTCGACCGCTTTGTCCGGTACGGTTGGGACCGGTAATATTGCAGGTGTCGCCCTGGCGATCCATTTGGGAGGTCCGTCGGCTTTGTTCTGGATGTTGATGACAGCTTTTTTAGGTATGACGACAAAGATGGTGGAAGTGACGCTTTCCCATAAATACAGGGAGCAAACGGAAGACGGGACGATTTCGGGAGGACCGATGTATTATATGAAGCATCGCCTGCATATGCCTTGGCTGGCAGCCTTGTTTGCCGTGGCTACGATTTTCTCTTCGTTCGGAACAGGATGCCTGCCCCAGATAAACAGTATTTCCAACGCGATGTTTTCCTCTTTTGGAATCCGGCATTATATTACGGGCGCTATTCTTGCTGTTTTGCTGGCATTGATCGTGATCGGAGGGATCAAGCGTATTGCGCTGGTTTCGGAAAGGTTGATTCCTTTTATGTCGGTTCTGTATATAATGGGAGCAGTCAGTGTGTTGGCTTATAATTATGATAATATTTTGCCGGCTTTTGGCGCTGTGTTCGGTAATATATTCAGCGGGACAGCCGCTTCCGGAGGCTTTTTGGGGGCTACGGTCGTCTGGGCTTTTAACCGGGGAGTAAACCGGGGATTGTTCTCCAACGAGGCGGGGCAGGGGTCGGCGCCTATCGCCCATGCAGCCGCCAAAGCCGAAGAACCTGTGTCGGAAGGAATGGTTGCCTTACTGGAGCCGTTTATCGATACGATCGTTATTTGTTTGATAACCGGATTAGTCCTGATTTCGTCGGGGGCCTGGATGGAGAAATATGATAACCAATTCCAGCAGGCGGATACTGTTGTCCTGTCCGGGACTTATCAGGAAAAGATACCGGAGCAGAAAGCGCTTGTCTCCGGACATATCCTCGGCAAACAACCGTTGCCGCTTTTCACCGGTACGTTGCAAGTGGAAGACGGTAAGATTCTGACAACCGGAATCACGATTCTCCATGCCCGCTCTTTTGCCGAGGATGTGCGGGTGAAGTCCGGCAAAGAATCCTATACGGGAAGTTTAGCCGTGCAGAACGGAAATGTGGCGTTACCCGTACTGAAAGATAAGCAGGTGTACCTGACCGGAAAATCCCTGCTTCATTCGGCTCCTCTTTCTACAGAAGCCTTTAAGAAAGGTTTTTTGGGTGACTGGGGGCAATATATCATTCCTTTCTCCCTGTTATTGTTCGCTTTTACAACGGCTGTCGCCTGGTCTTATTATGGTGACCGGGCTGTCACGTATTTGTGGGGAAGTAAATATGTCCGTGCCTATCATATTATCTATGTGGCCGGCTTTTTCTTAGCCTCCTTCACTGATACGACTATCGTCTGGGCCTTTTCAGGTGTGACGGTTGCCCTGATGACACTGCCTAATCTGATCGGTATCCTGATCCTGCATAAGGAGGTGAAAAACTCTGTCGATTCGTATTGGAAGAGGGTCCGGGGAAAATAGTAATCCGTAATTCAGTCTCATAGTAATGGTTTCGGCAAATCATAACTATGATCTGCCAAAACCATACTGATGACTGTTGTCTGTCAATGTTTGGATTTGTCCGACAGGCGTTTCTCCAGCAATCGCATATAATAGCCGCCTACAACCGAACGGGCCTGGAAGCCGCGTTGTGTTCCGTCGGAGGTGTAATGCCAGTCGCTTAGCGGGACACGTGAAGTTGTTTCGTTGGCATATTGCCATACCGGGAGCATAAGCGTTTCAAAATCGCTTTCATTGCCGGTCAGACAGGCACTCCAGAGAATCCAGTCCGATTTGGTATAATCTTCACGGTTATCCAACGGTAACCCATATTTGTTTTGTTTGGTCTTGTAATAGGCCATTTCCGTCTCTGCAACTTCGGTCGGGAAGATATTCAGATCTAACAGGCGGTCCCAAACCAGATTATACTTCTGGCTCCAGGTTCCGGACTTGTCGAATGTCAACTTGTAGTGGTCGCCGTCTTTTGCCATTGCAACCCATTTCCCTGCCATCTCGCGTGCAGCCGAGAGGTAGGATTCGGCAATCTCTTTCTTGCCTAACATCTCCGCCATCTTGCCATAGCCGGCTACTCCCATGATGGCTTTGATAGACAGGTTGGCATTGTGGGCGAAGTGGCCGGCAAAGTCGTCCGTACAGAGTTGGTTCTCCGGATCGAGCCCTTCTTTCTTCAGGTAATCGGCCCAGATTGTCAGTACATCCCAATGTTTGGCCGCATAGTCGGCATTTCCTTCGATTGTGGCAATGGCAGTTGCCAGGATCAGCATATTGCCGGATTCCTCGACCGGCATATCGCCGCCATACGTCTGTCCGTTAGCCTGCGGATAGGTACCGACATCGTGCGCCGGGAACGGTTTGTTCCATTTGCCGCTTTCGCTATAGTAGAAGATGGGGTTCATCATGCCTTTCAGCAGTTCCGGATTGTAGCACAAGAACATGGGAGCTGACGGATACGTGATGTCAACCGTGCCGATCGATCCGTTGCTGAAGTTCTCTTTTGAGAAGAACAGCAGGTTGCCTTCTTTGTCCGTTACCAGTTTATGGGCTCCGATAGCCTGGCGATAGGCCAGTGCGCAGAGTTCGGCATATTCCTGACCGCTGGTTGCCGCTGTTTCCTGCATCAACTGTGCGTCGAAATCCGTACAACGTTTCATCATCTTGGCATAGTCCTGGTGGCCTTTGGCAAAGGCATCGAAAATATCAACTTGCCCGTCATGTTTCCAATAAGCCATCCGGTTATCGTTGAAATATTGGATCGCATACAAATCGTCGTATCCGATCAGCAGATGCCCCGAAACAGTCTGGTTATCGACTGTGCCTAAGTTGTCGGAGTATGCTAAAACTGTCATCTGCTTTTCCATATCCGAAGAGACATTGTCGGCGTTGCCCGATAGTTTCCCGACAGACATGAATGCTTTCTTTGCGGCGTAATATTCATCGATAGCGACTGTTACATCCGGAGACTGCGGGGCTGAGAGATAGAAATATCCCCAGTCGATGCGTTGGTCGTCGCCTTTCTTTCCTAATATATCCTGGTCGACAGAGCCTGTTTTCAGGTAGACATATCCGTCTTTTTCAATCTTTTCGAAAGAAACCGGCTGGTCGATTGTGTTGACAGCCCATTGAGGCGTTGCTTCTAAATATAACTGTACGTCGTGAGCTTTGCCGTTCAGTGAACGGGCCTGGTAGGTGATGTAGTTATATGGAGCCGTCATGGCGTCGAGGTCGTCCATCAGCATCGGAGCCGTGAAGATCAGATCCAGTTCGACCGGACCGCATTCGAATGTGTAATAGGTTTGGGTCGGCATGACGGTTACCGATTTCTGGACCGCCTTGTTGTCGAACGTATCCCCCCGTTTCACCTTTTTCATGATACCCATATCTACATATGCACCGCCGCCATTGTTGCGGCAATGGGCGGCCAGGATATTTCCGGTCGGTTTCAGCGCGTTTGCAATATCCTGCGGGATCTCTTTCAACAAGTCGTAATCCAGGCCATTGCCCGTTGCGGCAACCTGTTGGCCGTTTACATACAGTTCGATATTGTCATCGTGGGAGTATTGGAGGAAGAGGGATTCTTTCGCTGTTCCTTCCGGCCAGTCGAACGAACGGCGTACCCAGATATCGCCGTCTTGCCACGGTGTGGAACGGTAAGGATTGTCTTCGGTTCCAAACGCGGCCTTACCCGTTTTCCATCCTTTTGTGTCGTAATCGGGAGTCATCCATTCCCCTTTGGGCTGGCTGAACGTATAGGTGGCATCCCAAAGGCCGGAGGCTGCCGTGCCGACAACCGGAGTGACCTCGACTTTGTCTACACCCATGAAACGGTACGAAACACCGTCTACGCGCAAGCTTCCTAACAGCGGGAAGTTGCGTCCGGTCCAGTGGCGCACGCTTTCTTCATTCAGTCGGTCGGCAAATGACCAGGCGCTGGTGTACGGGTCGATAGTCACCAACGGGGTCGCCGGTGCACGCAATTCATTTTTTGCAGCAGGAGCATATGCCTCACTCGTTGTGCGGGTGTTCGATGAACAAGCACTCAGCAGAGTGGCACAGACTGACAGCAATGCAATTTGTCTTTTCATTTTTGTTTTTATTTTTATAGATGATAGTATAATAATCTGCTTAGGTTGCCCGAAATTAGAGATAAAAAACGAGAGTAAGAAGCTATTTGTCTATGTCACTGTATGATTGCACGATTTTTGAAAGCATTTGCATGATTTTTGAAAACTTTTGTTCGGCTTTCCTTCGTTCTCAAAAGGCATAATTGGGATGTAACTGTCTTTTAATAAAATCGAAATAACTTTTTTTGTGCTTCTGCTGTATGCGTATATGAGGGATAACCCCTACATTTGCCGATTGCAGCAAGGCTGTAGCGAGAGGGGATAAGAATAGTTGATAAATTTGGCTTTTACAGGCGAAAATAGATGAAGCATTTTACGAATATTTTACGTTGGTTATCTGTACAGAAACACTTATATATCTTGTTTGGATTGTTGTTTATCGTCCCGAATTGTGTTTTCCTGTTTACAGAGCCATTGCCGGTTTCAGTCGGGATTGCTTCCATTATCATGCCGTTGGCATTCTGGATGGGAGTTTTGTTGCTGGCACGCAAACCGGGGATAGTGGTTTGGTGCTTGCTGCCGAAGATTATACTGGATGGAGGGCAGTTGGTCTTATTATACCTTTTTGGCGAATCCGTCATTGCGGTGGATATGTTTTTGAACCTGACGAGTTCGAATGCCTCCGAAGCCAGCGAATTATTGGGGAATATCTTCCTTATCATAATCTGTGTGTTTTTCTTTTATACACTTCCCACGCTGTGGCTGGCTACGCGTTCGGTCCGGTTGAAGGACCGGCTGACAAACGTGTTTCGCCGGAAATGGGCGTTGAGAAGCCTGGCGTTGTTTCTGATCGGAGTCGCTCTTTGTTTCCTGTCTCCTCTGCAACATCATCGTTTCTCGCTGAAAGATGATGTTTATCCGGTTAATGCGCTTTATAACCTGTATTTTGCGATTACCAAATCGGAAAAGAATGCTAACTATCATATTACTTCCGCCGATTTCCGATTCGATTCTATCCGCAAAGCCCATCCGGAAGGTAAGCGGGAAATCTACGTATTGGTAGTGGGAGAGACGTCACGCGCCATGGAGTGGAGCCTGTATGGCTACGAACGCAATACGACTCCCCGGATGAAACAGCTCGACGGACTTGTCCATTTTACGGATGTGGTGACGCAATCCAATAATACGCATAAGAGCGTCCCGATCATCCTTTCCGCAGCCAGCGCCGAGGATTATGGAGTTATCTATGACGAGAAAAGCATTGTTACAGCATTCAAGGAAGCCGGTTTCCGTACGTTAGTCATCGCCAATCAAAAGCTCACAACCTCGATGATTGGGGCTTTTTACCGGGAGGCCGATTCTTTTATCGATATGAGTAGTTTCAATACCGGCTCTTATCTGACTTCTTTATATGATGCCTCGCTTTTGCCTTATTTGGAAAAGGAACTGGATAAGTCGGACGACGATATGTTTGTCGTTCTTCATACATACGGATCGCATTTCAATTATCACGAACGCTATCCGGCCGAGTTCCGCTTCTATACACCTGATAAGGCGGAAGGTATCCGTGCCTCCTATAAGACCGAATTACGCAATGCCTATGACAATTCGATCCATTATACGGACTATGTGCTGGGTGAAATTGTGGATATGTTGAAAAAGAAGGATGCCTGTGCGTCGATGCTTTACTTGAGCGATCATGGGGAAGATATTTTTGACGATTCCCGCGGGCGGTATCTGCATGCTTCGCCGATACCTACTTATTACCAGTTGCATATCCCGTATATAATCTGGTTTTCGGACAATTACCGGGAGCTGTTTCCCGACAAATACTGGACGGCAGTTTCCCATCAGGCTTATCCGGTCAGCACAAACAGCGTGTTCCATACCATGCTGGATATCGCAAACGTGCAGACAGCCGTGTCGGATTCTTCGTTGGCGCTGACCAGCAAGGCTTTCGACATACGCGACCGTATGTTCTTGGGTGATCATGACGAACCGGTTCCTTTCTGGAAAGTCGGGCTGAAAAAGGCCGATTTTGTTATGTTGGACAAATGGAAGATGGCTTATCGTAAAGACTGATGAGTGCACAGAACGGGCATACTACAAGTAAGGTCATACTGGGATACTTGTTATTGATCCTGGTAGCTGTCTGTGCAGTCGTTTATATCTATAATGTCATCGAACAGTTTGCCGATGAAGAAGATCCCAGCAGCAAGTCGAGGGAGAAAGTCTATCTGGTCACGAACACCCTTTCCCTTCTCTACGAAAGTGAGGCGCTCGGACAGGTGATCGGACGTCCGCAAGGTGAGATCAGCCATTTTAACCGTACCTTGAACAAGGCCTTGCAGAATATGGACTCCCTGCGTACATTGGTATCAAATCCGGCATTGCTTCCCAAAATAGATACGATCGACATGCTGATCGAACAGAAACGTTTGAATACCCGCCGATTGTTGGAGACCTGGCAGGAAACGAACGCCGAACATCTGTATGCCCAGAATATTGAAAAAGTAATTGCCCAACAGGATACAGTAGTCCGGCAGGTTGAAATACAGGAGCGTGTGATCATACATCAGGATTCCGTAAAGACTCCCCAACCCCGTAAACCGCGTGGCTTCTTCCGCCGTCTTGCCGATGCTTTCTCTCCGCCAAAGGAAGATTCTGCAGTAGTGGTCAATACAACCCGGCAGATTGTGACGGATACATTGGTGAACGCCTTTAATCCGGCAGATACGATCGTGACAGTTCTGAAAAGCCTGCAGGACAGTGTGGCGGACCAACGCAAGCAGCTTGTCGACCAGTTGTTGGAGCGTGCAGCCAATCTGCGTTATAACAACAGTATTATCACGAGCCGGATCAACCAGATGTTGCGTGATATAGAAGAGGAGGAGATGAACGTTTCGATGGAGCGTGTCGTGAAGAAGCAGGAACTTCTGCGCGAAACGTCCTATCTGATTGCCGGTATCGCTGTCCTGTCTCTGATTATTGTGATTGTCTTTATCATCCTGATTGCGCGCGATATATCCCGGAGCCAGTATTACCGGCAGCAATTAGAGAAAGCCAAACAGTATGCGGAGGATTTGTTGCACAGGCGGGAGAAGCTGATGCTGACCATCAGTCATGATATCCGGGCTCCGCTCTCTTCCATTATCGGCTATATCGAACTGTTGATGCGCCGCCATCCGGATGAGCGCCAGCGTTATTATCTGGAGAATATGACAGGCTCTGCCGACCATATCCTTTCGTTGGTGAACGGCCTGCTGGATTTCCACCGGCTGGAATCCGGACAGATGGAGATACAGAATATACCTTTTAGCGTACGAACGCTTTTCAATGAAATATATGGCAGCTTCCGCCCGATTGCCGAGTCGAAAGGGTTGTCGTTTGTGTTGAACCTGAAAGAAGAGGGGATGGACCGGATTTATTCCGGTGATCCGATACGCCTTCGCCAGGTGGTCAGCAACCTGTTGTCCAATGCGATCAAGTTTACGCATGAAGGGCGTGTGGTTCTGTTGGTTAAGTTTTCTCCGGCCGATAGCCAATTGTCTATTACTGTCAGTGATTCCGGTACGGGAATCCCTGAAGAAGAGCAGGAAAAGATTTTCGGTGAATTTACCCGCCTTTCCAGTACGGAAAAGGAGGAGGGATTCGGTCTCGGACTTTCTATCACCCGCAAACTGATCGAGCTGATGGGAGGGGCGCTTACGCTGAAAAGCGTTTCGGGAAAAGGGAGTGACTTTACGATTGTGATGCCGTTGCAGGAATCGGATGTACAGACATTGCCGGCAGCTTCCGTTCCGGAAGAGGACGAGGCCGAAGCGGAAACGTTTGAAGGACGTGAAATCTATTGCCTGCTGGTCGATGACGATCCGTTGCAGTTGGCGCTGACCGAAGAATTCCTGAAACGCAACCATGTGGAAGTAGCCAGCTGTACAAATCCCTTTACCGTAGTCGACATCCTCCGTAACAGTTCTTTCGATGCCATCATCACCGATATACAAATGCCGGGCATGGACGGTTATGGATTGCTGAGCGCCATCCGTACATCGGGTATCCCCGGAACAGATACGGTGCCGGTAATAGCTCTTTCCGCCAGTGTGGAAAACGAACATACCCATTACTTAGAGGTCGGCTTTACCGGATTCCTGAACAAGCCTTTCACGGCAAAACAATTGATAGCCTTGTTGAATAACCTGTTGCAGGCTAATATACAGGCCGAGACGTCGCCCGAATTCAATTTCGATTCGCTCACCTCCTTTGCCGGAGAAGACAAAGAGGCCTCCGCATCCATTATCCGGACGTTTGCCGAGGAAACGAATAAAAGCATTTCACTCCTGCAGCAGGCATTGGATGCAACAGAACGTGGTCCGGCTGCAAAGATTTCCCATAAATTGATTCCACTTTTCACTATGTTGGGAGCGACTGACCTGGTCGCACAACTGCGGATTCTCGAGAAGAACGACGAAGCTGTGACAGACGATGGCTGGAAGCGGTTATTGTCCGAAGTGATCCGCCAGGCAACAGTAATAGTTAATCAGGCTGTGGAACGCTATCTGTAGAAATATTCCACACTTGTGTCCATAAATTCCCCGTTTATAAAGAGGCTATAATTATCCTTCGTAAAACATTCTATATGATATATCTGTTAGAATAGAAGAGTTTACGAAAAAATATCGTGGACATGACTTTGTTTGGCACGATATTCGCTTCCTCTTTAAGTAAGAAGCGGAAGTGGACGTTTCTACATTTAAACCGTTTAAAGTTATTATGTTCGAGTATTCTATTTAAGTCTGCAAAACAAAAAGAGCGCCTAAAAGGGTGCTTTTTTTGTTTTATATAACATCTTTGCCTACTTTTGCAGCGTGAATTAGCAGTAGTCAATAGCCTGTCAATTCATAATTTATAATTCATAATTCATAATTTACTTTCTTACCATGGAGCACGGACTTTTGGCTAAATCATCTCGTATAGAGGTGGTGGATGCACTTCGCGGTTTTGCCGTTATGGCAATTATGTTACTGCACAACATCGAACATTTTAATTTTTATGATTTTCCAACGCCTTCTTCGGAATTTATGCAGGCCATGGATAAAGGGGTATGGGAAACTCTTTTCTTCCTTTTTTCCGGTAAGGCCTATGCTATCTTTTCCCTGTTGTTCGGTTTTAGTTTTTTTATCCAGTATAACAACCAGGCAAAAAAAGGCAAGGATTTCCGGTTGCGTTTCCTGTGGCGCCTTTTCCTTCTCTTTATTATAGGATGTTTCAACGGGGCGTTTTTCCCGGGAGATATATTGGTGCTTTATGCTATTATAGGCGTGGTGCTGGTGCTGGTCTGCAAATGGAGTGACCGGGCAGTTTTGATAACGGCTATTATTCTGATGCTTCAGCCGCTTGAATTGGGTAAGTTCTTTTATGCAATGATGAACCCCGACTATGTGCCGGCTGCCGGTATCTGGCGTATTCACAGCCAGCGTATGTATCCGTTCCTGTCGCAGCCGGATTTCTGGGCGATGGTCAAATCCAACCTGTGGGACGGCCAGTTGTTCAGCCTTTTGTGGGCATGGGGATACGGACGTTTCTTCCAGACTGCCTCTTTGTTCCTGTTGGGGATGCTGATTGGCCGTAAACAGTTGTTTGTGAATCTGTCCGAACACCGCGTGTTCTGGATGCGGACTTTGGTTATAGGAGCAATCTGTTTTGTCCCGTTGTATTTCATCACAGCCTCCTTGCCGGATATGATTCCCAATAAGGCGATGCTGACCCCGATGAATACCGTAGTCTCTTCTTTCCGCAATTTCTCCTTTATGTGTGTGTTGGTTGCAGGCTTCATATTCCTGTGGCAACAGGTTTCGACGCATAAAGTATTACACGGATTGGTCCCTTACGGAAAGATGAGTTTGACGAACTACCTGACACAATCCATTATCGGCTCATTTGTTTATTTCGGCTACGGTCTGTCCCTGTACGATGACCTATGCACGACTGCCAGCTTCGGAGTGGGCGTCTTGTTGTTTATCCTTCAGTTAGGTTTCTGCCATTGGTGGTTAAGCAGATATAAGCAGGGCCCGTTTGAAGGTGCATGGCGTAGAGCGACATGGATATTTAGTAATTGAAAATTGAAAGTTGAAAATTGAAAATTAGAGTGGCGGTGCTATCTATTTTCAATTTTCAACTTTCAATTTTCAATTATCTCGCTATCTTTGTATATGAAACAAAAAAGAATAATATGCCGTCTATTCTGATTTTAGAAGATGATATAACATTCTCGTTGATGCTGAAAACCTGGCTGGGAAGGAAAGGCTTCGAAGTCAGTTCGGTATCATCGGTTTCGGATGCAAAGAACCGGATAGAGGATGTTTCTTTCGATCTGATCCTGTCGGACCTGCGCTTGCCGGATGGGGATGGGATCGACCTGTTGAAATGGATAAAGGAAAATAATATTTCAATCCCCCTGATTATGATGACCAGCTATGCAGAGATACAAACAGCTGTGCAAGCGATCAAATTAGGGGCATCCGATTATATTGCCAAACCATTGAACCCCGAAGAGCTTTTAGGAAAGATCCGGGATGTGATAAAGACAGGAGGGGAGGAGCTTGTTGCTCCGGCTGCTGAACCTGCCATACGTCCGGCGAAGCGTCCGGAATCTTCAGGTGGTAATAATAGTCAGTATATCGAGGGACAGAGCCAGGCTGCACGCCAGCTTTATGAACACGTACGATTGGTTGCGCCGACGGATATGTC
Organism: Parabacteroides sp. AF17-28; assembly: GCF_003479205.1. NCBI lineage: Bacteria > Pseudomonadati > Bacteroidota > Bacteroidia > Bacteroidales > Tannerellaceae > Parabacteroides > Parabacteroides sp. AF17-28. The sequence continues at coordinate 90,297 of NZ_QUGV01000022.1, forward strand.
TGTACTGATCACCGGATCGAGCGGGACAGGAAAAGAATATGTCGCCCGCCGTATCCACGAACAGAGCAACCGGAAGAAAGCCCCTTTCATCGCCGTCGATTGCGGAGCTATCCCGAAAGACTTGGCAGCCTCCGAATTTTTCGGTCATGTGAAAGGCTCGTTTACCGGAGCTATCGATAATAAGGAAGGCGCTTTTGTAGCTGCCCAGGGAGGAACGATTTTCCTGGACGAAATTGGAAACTTATCATATGAAGTGCAGGTACAACTTCTTCGTGCCCTGCAGGAGCGTAAAGTGAAACCGATAGGTAGTAACCAGGAGATTGTTATTAATGTCCGTCTCATTTCAGCAACAAATGAGAATCTGCGTGTGGCAATCGATAAAGGCGATTTCCGTGAAGATCTGTATCATCGTATCAATGAGTTTACAGTCCGCATTCCCGATCTGAAAGAGCGAAAAGAAGACCTTTTGCTGTTTGCGAACAGCTTTTTGGACCAGGCGAATATGGAATTGCAGAAAGATATTATCGGCTTTGACAACGACGTGATACGTCTTTTCCAGTCTTATTCATGGCCGGGCAATCTGCGCCAGATGAAGAATGCAATCAAGTATGCAACTTTATTGGCTACCGGCCGTTATATCACCCGGAATGAACTTCCAGAAGAACTGACTGCTGCCCCGGTTTCTACTCCGGTCAATATCCAGCTAAAAAATGAGACGCACGAATGCGAGATGATCAAGCGAGCCCTCCAGGAAGCCGGAAACAACAAAACGAAGGCTGCCCAACTATTGGGAATCGATCGGAAAACACTTTACAATAAATTGAAAGCGTATCATATTGAGGAATAAGAAAACCGACTTATTGTATAAAACTCATTTTTCAGGTTCGAAAGGTCCCTGAATGTGAATAAATATTAATCCCCTTTTTGATGTCCAAAAAGGGGATTTTTTCATTTTTTCGGGTGTTTTTCTCCATTACGACCGTCTTCTTTGCCACCACGACCGTGCTAATGTGTAGTGCACTCGGCACCTCGCGAAGATTAGGACGGTCATAATGGCGATTAGGACGGTCGTAATTGAAAAGAGGACCGTTTTCAAGGCAAAAAAGCCCCTGAATTTCCTTGCGATATTTGGGACGCCGTCCGTTTTGTTTTCAAATATTCGATTCTCCGGGAGTTAAGGTTTATCACATTGTCGGCGTTTCCGTCTTCCGGCAATCAAATTGCACGCTTTTCGAAACGGACTGCGTACCTCATTTCATATGGTGTCAGCCGAAGAGGTTAAAACCGTGAAAAGAGTCAAACAAAAATCGATCAAAATTTCGGATGAAATAGAAAAACGTCCGAAATGGGGGTTATTGTAATTTTGTTTATTTTGTCGACTGTTTATTTGTTCGCCGGTTGTGGAGACTTAACAGTAAAAGTAAGCGATCTCAAAGCACCAATTTTATCTGTATAAAAAGCACCAAATATGCAAAATTCTATTC
>NZ_QUGV01000022.1:91790-92593 GCF_003479205.1 Parabacteroides sp. AF17-28
CCGGCAATCAAATTGCACGCTTTTCGAAACGGACTGCGTACCTCATTTCATATGGTGTCAGCCGAAGAGGTTAAAACCGTGAAAAGAGTCAAACAAAAATCGATCAAAATTTCGGATGAAATAGAAAAACGTCCGAAATGGGGGTTATTGTAATTTTGTTTATTTTGTCGACTGTTTATTTGTTCGCCGGTTGTGGAGACTTAACAGTAAAAGTAAGCGATCTCAAAGCACCAATTTTATCTGTATAAAAAGCACCAAATATGCAAAATTCTATTCAAATCACAATTTATGTCTTCGAAAACTTGTGTAATAAAATAATACTTTCTATCTTTGCACCCGCATTACAGAAGTAACGCACAGGATGATTCGCTAGCTCAGCAGGTAGAGCACATCCCTTTTAAGGATGGGGTCCTGGGTTCGAACCCCAGGCGGATCACTGAAAACAAAAGAAAAATCAAGCAAATCCCTGATAATCAGACATTATCAGGGATTTCTTTTTTTCTCCCAAATGGCAAAAAGGGGTACTTTAAAGCATATTCTAAGTGTGCAAATCGTGGTACATAAATCGGACTGAAAAAAGTCCCACGATTTAGCATCTTTCTCACTGATTCATAGCATTTTGCATAGTCGTACTTTGGAAGAGAATACATAGTTTTGTAACTCTAAAAACGATGTAAAAATGGCTAGAAAAACCTTCAATGTGCTATTCTTTATCAAGAAAGCCAGATTATTAAAGAATGGAGAAGCACCGGCTCACCCGATATTTCTGGGGGGGGAACTTCATTCACTTTCTTGGAATATCT
>NZ_QUGV01000023.1:0-85074 GCF_003479205.1 Parabacteroides sp. AF17-28
TTTAGAGATTATACTTATATGTTTTCCTTTCACATGATAGCTTATATGACTCAAGCGGGACAAGGCTTCCATTACATCCGTCACGGTTTCTTCCTGTATGACACCGTTGTAGCGGATATCTTCGCCCAGGCCGGATTGCAGCGTAATTTCCACATCATACCTTCTTTCCAGATACTTGCAGACAACCGACAACGGCATATCTTCCATGTACAGTTTATTGTCCAACCAACCATACGAATGGGACAATATGCCTCCCACCTGCTTGATCTCATTGGTATTCTTATCAAAGACGGCTATTTCGCCCGGCTTCATGATCAGTTTTTCTTTTCCGCTCTCCAGTTCGATGCAACCTTCGACCAGGGAAGCCTGGACAACCGAATCATCGGTATAGGCCTGCAGGTTGAAGGATGTTCCCCAAACTCTCACATTCAAACCGCCGGCCGTCTTTATCACAAAAGGCTCTTTGCTCTTAGACACATCAAAAAAGCCTTCCCCTTGAAAGGCGACCTCCCGTATTTTCTTTTTCGGGTCATAAGAATAAGCGACTTCCGATCCTGAATTCAGCTTGACGAGCGACCCGTCCGGTAAAACAATCTCCGAACGATTCCCATAATCGGCAGTCATACGTACCAACACATCCGATTTTTTTTGAAAAACGCCCATAAAAGAAAGGGTAAGAACGATTAATAACGAAGCAGCAGCACCGGAAACCGCATAGGATATATTCCGCAAATATTGCCGGGAACTCTTCTTTTGCCCGTTTATCGCATCCACCTTTTCCCAGGCAAGACCGGAATCATAAGCCCCGGATTCCGTATAAAGATGGGATTCTTCCCAAATCTTCTTATACAGATCGAAATCCTTCCTGTTTGATTCATCCTCCGCCAACCATTCCGCCAACACCGGATCGACGGCCTTTCCCGCATCCTCCTCCAACAGATAATCGACAATATAATCTTTGATATGTTTTTGTTCTTCCATTAATCCCGCTTTTATTATATGACACGACAAATAAAAAAAGGTCCTATCGAGGACCTCAATAAATTTATATTCCTTTCAATTCCAGGCAACGCTTCAGCTTCTGGAGTGACGACCAAATCTGATTTTTGATTGTTTTTACAGAGATTTCGAGTTTTTCCGATATTTCTTTCTGCTTCATTCCTTTTATCCGGTGAAGCAACAGTACTTCCCTGCAACGGTCCGGCAGATGGTCTATACAGCCATAAAGAGCGATCCTGAATTCTTCGGATTCGACCCTGTTGTCTTCATAAGAAAATTGATCCTGGCTCTCCGACAGATTATTAAAATGCACCTTTGAACGGAGATGGTTTAAGGCCAAATGTTTAGCTGCCCTATATAAATACCCGCTGACATTTTCTCTAATTTCAATCCGTTCCCGGTTCTTCCATAAAGTAAGAAATAAATCCTGCACGACATCTTCCGCATCGTCCTTGTCCATAAGAAGACTATAGACGTATTGGCAAAGACAAGCATAATAACGTTCGAACAGTTTATTATAACTAACGTAATCACTCTTCCCAATCGCTTTTATCAGCTTTTCATCTGTGGTAAATGTATTAGACATATTCCTCCGGTTTTATCTCCTCAGCCCCCAAATATACGATAAATTTCGGATTGCAATCGAATCAGCCTAAAGAATAGGCTTTTTATACAAACTGATCGACATATCTCTCTATTCCGGAAGGGAACTTATTGTAATCTATTTAACATGAAGATGTGCCATCCTTGTTTCCACACCTTTGGCACATCCTCATGTTTAGAAGGAGTAAGCTCCTTAATATTCATCAACTTTCTGATCCACTCTGAACTGATCCAGCTGTTTCTGCAAACGAGCGGTAACGTCGGCATAATCCGGGTTGCCGTACAGGTTGTTCAGTTCGTTCGGGTCGTTCTGCAAGTCATACAGTTCATCGCAGTTGATCGCCTCGTTGACCTCATTCTTATCGCCGTAGAAATGGATCAATTTATAGCGGCTGTCCCGCACGCCATCATGACGGCGCACCATGTGGATAGCCGGATAATCATAGTAATGATAATACAGGTATTGGCGCCAATCCTGCGGAGTCTCGCCGCCGAACAAAGGTGTCAAAGAGGTTCCTACCATATAATCCGGTTTCTCGATTCCCGCTATATCCAAGTAAGTCGGGGCATAGTCTATATTCTGGACCAGGGCCGTGCATTCGCTTCCCGCTTTGATCTTGGCAGGATAACGGATGATGAGCGGCGTACGGAAAGATTCTTCGTACATGAAACGCTTGTCGAACCAGCCATGTTCACCCATGTAGAAGCCTTGGTCGGAGGTATAAACAATCACGGTGTTATCCATCAGCCCTTCCTTTTCCAGATAGGCGATCAAACGGCCCACCTCATCGTCGATAGACTTGATGCAACGTATATAATCCTTGATATAACGTTGGTACTTCCATTTCACCAACTCTTCGCCTTTCAGGTTCTGGTTGATGAACTTTTCGTTACGGGGTTTATAGGAAGCGATCCAGGCTTCCCGCTGCTCGGGAGTCATACGGTCCAGGGAGCCGTCCCAGCCTTTCAGGTTCCACTCGTTTTGGCAAGCTTCGCTGTGTCTCAACTCATCGACCTTCAAGTCGTAGACTAAAGTCATATTTTTGTCGATACGCATTTCCTGCGTACGGGCGGCGTCGCAACGGGTGGCATAATCATCATTGAACGTATCGGGGTATGGAAATTCCACATCCTCATACAAATCCATATACTTCGTATCCGGCATCCAGTTACGGTGCGGGGCCTTATGGTGGACTAACAGGCAGAAAGGCTTATTCTTATCCCTTTCCTCGAGAAACTCGATAGCATGGTCGGTAGTCAGGGTCGTAGCATACCCTTCTTCCTTTATATACTTGCCGTTTGACTCTTTGCTCTTGAACTCCGGGTTGTAGTAATCCCCCTGGTCCCACAACACATGGTAATAATCGAACCCTTTCGGCTCGCATTGCATATGCCATTTACCGACAACGCCGGTCTGATAGCCGTGTTGCTGCAATATCTCGGAGAAGAAAGTCTTCGTCGTGTCGATACCTTTTCCCAACTGCCGTTGCCCGTTCTGATGGCTGTAAAGCCCGGTCATCAGGCAAGCCCGGCTGGGTGTAGAAAGCGAGTTCTCCACGAAAGCCTGGCGGAACAACATACCTTCTGCGGCCAAACGATCCAGATTAGGCGTAGGCGCCAACTTGCCCAAGGCATGTCCATAGGCGCTGATCGTTTGATACGAATGGTCATCCGTCATGATATGGATGATATTAAGCGGCTTCTCCGCCACCTCCTTTTGCCCCGTTCCGCAGGCGGAAAGCAAAAGGGCGGGAGCTAATAAAGCTCCGTAGTTGATTGTATTTTTCATCTCCATGTGAATTTATTAGATGCTTACCAATAATATTTCTTCGCGATTTCAGTCATCACCGGATACTTACTGTCCTCATCGTCATATTGGCGTTTTAATTCCAGAAGTTTAGTTTTCAGTTCCTTTATTAAAGCCTTATTTGCCGGGTCATTATAGATGTTTTTCATTTCCATGGGATCGTTCTCCAGATCGAACAGTTCCCATTCCGGTGTGATCGAGACATTCTTGGTGCCGGTCATGCCTAAAGACTCTCCATAATAGAATACCAATTTATAACGATCCGTACGGATACCGTAATTTGCGGTAACATTATGGTCGTTATCCGCGTTCATCCAATAGCGGTAATACATGGCTTGCCGCCAGTTGTCCGGAGTCTTGCCCTCCAAATTCGACCGGAAGCTTTCCCCTTGCATTTGCCCGGGTTTGCTCACCCCCGCATAATCGAGAAACAGAGGGGCGAAATCGATATTTAACGTAATGTCCTTGTTCTCCGTTCCCGGTTTAATCTCCTTGGGATAGCGGATCACGAACGGCATACGCAGGCATTCTTCATACATCAGCCGTTTGTCGAACCAGCCGTGTTCTCCCAGGAAAAATCCCTGGTCGCCCGTATAGATGATAACCGTATTATCCGTCAAGCCATTATCGTCGAGGTATTTCAGGATGCGCCCGACGTTCTCGTCGATACCGGCGATGCAACGCAGGTAATCCTTGATGTATATTTGATAAGCCCAATGGCGGAACTCATCCCGGCTCAGATTGGTCGGAAGGTCGGTCTTCACGTCGGACGGGCGGAAATTTTCCATGCTCATCCGAAGCAATTGCGCGTATTGCCCTTTGCCTTCATAGGTATCTAAGAGATTTTCCGGTTCCGGGACCGTCACGTCTTTCAGTAAATCCTTAAACCGTTCCGCCGGAGTCCACGGGCGATGCGGCGCCTTAAAATGGCACATCAGGAAGAAGGGTTTATTTTTATCCCTTCCTTCCATATATTTGATCGCCTGACTGCCGATCACATCCGTAGAGTGTCCCTTGTAGACTTCTCCTGCCCGTGGATCCGCCTTCGGATCATCCCCCCATTTTCCTTTTTCGATAAGCATCGGATCGATATAACGCCCTTGTCCCGGCAAGACATTATAATAATCGAATCCGGTAGGCTCTGCATGCAAATGCCATTTGCCGATAATAGCGGTCTGGTAACCGGCCTGCTGCAAACATTTCGCCACGTTCGGATGGTCCGGGTCCAGAGGGTCTTCCAACGTATATACCCCGTTCTTTTGGCTATACTGTCCGGTGATAATAGCGCCACGGCTGGGTGTACTGATCGAATTCGTAACGAAACAGTTCTGCAGGATTGCACCTTCATGTCCGATCCTGTCAATATTAGGGGTTGGCAAGATATCCGATAGGATTCCACCATAGGCACTTACCGCTTGCGAGGCGTGATCGTCGGACATGATATAAATGATGTTGGGGCGATCCCGGTCTGCGGCAATCATAGTTTGTGTGGCGAAAACGCCACACAAACATACTGTTGTCAGATTATTCCTTTTCATACGCTATATTTATTAGTCACCTGTTCAACTAATATCAATTCCATCCGGGGTTTTGAGTCAGCTCCGGATTCAAATCCATCTCATGTTGGGGGATAGGCATGAGGATCATGTGATCTTTTACGTTACTCGCAATGTCTGTCTTGTTACTTTCCGCGATGGAAGCTTCATAAGCGCTATGTTCCTTCATGCGTTCAACGAACTTGCCCATCCGTACCAGGTCGAACCAGCGATGTCCTTCCAACGGGAACTCCAGCCATCTTTCTTTCAGTATGGCATCCCGGAACGCATCCTTTGATAATCCTGTATAGTTACCGGAAGCATCCCCGTAGGCCCGCTCGCGAACCCTGTTCAAAACCTCGTGGGCTTTCGCCGATTCCCCCAGTTCATTCAAGGCTTCGGCATACATTAACAAGGCATCGGCATAGCGGATGATATGCATATTTATCTCGCATTGATTCTCCGCTTTCAGGCCTTCCTGCCAATATTTTCCGAACAGAGGGATCGAAGATTCCATCTCATGCCCGTTATTGGGATTCGTAAAATGTGTACGGAAATTAACCGGCCAGCGCAAATCATTCTTGTCATAAGCATTATACAACTCCATCGTCGGGATATCCGCCTCATTTGAACCGGCAACACCTATCGGTTCCGGGATAGAGTATTTAGGCCCCGCCAATCCCATTTCCTGGTTGAACACCAGCGGTTGCGGCTTAAACTCCACATACAGGACAGCCTCTTTTCCTGTTTCAGTAGCAGGATTCCAGTTATCCGCATAATTCTGATGCAAGCCATATCCATAAGTTCCTTCATTCTCGATCACTTCTGCCAGTGTGCTTTTCGCATTCGCATAATCCCCTTTAGTCAAGTAGACTTTACCTAACAATATCTTAGCCGCTCCTTTCGTGACACGTCCCAGATCGGTAGAGCTATAATCAGAGGAAACCGGCAATGCCTGAGATGCGTCCGTCAGGTCCGCAATTATTTGTCCATAGACCTGTTCTTTATCTATCCGGGGACCCATTGCATCATCTATATTGTCCAATTTCAAGACAAGAGGGACATCCCCGTAGAAGCGGACCAGGTTGAAGTAGAATAAAGCCCTTAAGCATTTCGCTTCACCGATCAGGCGGGCTTTCAAAGTCTCGTCCATCGTTACTCCCGGGATATTATTGATAGCGGCATTCGCCCTCATCACTCCCGAGTAATTGTTTTTCCACATATCCCGGACAAACGTATTTTCCGAATTATGACGCAGGAACTCCAGGTCTTGCAAAAAAGCATTCGGCATTCCCAATCCGTTCTTCATGGCATCCGTCGGTAAGTCGCACATCAAGTACATCTGACGCTTGTATATCTCATAAAATTCCTGATAAATAGCATCGACTCCTGACTGCGCATCCTTTTGATTCGTATAAAAGTTATTCGTAACCAGGCGATCTGTCGGATTCTCATCGAGGAAAGAACAACCGCTCAACAAACTGGCTGCTATCAAATAGCTATATAGAAATATTCTTTTCATGATCATATTAGATTTCATTTATTTAATATCAAGTTTTAAACCAACCATAAATGTCCGGGCTTGCGGATAACCTCCGTAATCCTCACCGGCTTCCAGTGTGGAGGCTCCCTTATAGCTCACTTCAGGGTCATAGCCGCGATACTTTGTCCAAGTCAATAAATTTTGTCCGGTCACATACACCCGCAAACCTTGTATATGCTTCAGTTTCAACTTGGAAAAATCATAGGATAAGGACAGCGTTTTCAATTTCAGATAAGAGCCGTCTTCCACAAAGCGGTCGCTAACCAATATATTACGGTTCGTAGAGGCTTTCGGATAAACATTACTCGGATGTTCCGGAGTCCACCGGTTCACCAAGTCTGCGTAGGCATTCGTACCTCCTGTCGGTGTTTCCAGCTCCATCGCGTTGTAGTTGTATATTTTGTTTCCTACGGAATACTGTAAGAAAACATTCAGTTCGAAACCTTTATAATAGAACGTATTCGTCATACCCCCGAAGAATTTAGGATTTGCATCTCCCAAGATTTCCCGGTCGTTGGTTGCATCCACCTTACCGTCTCCGTTCAGGTCTTTGTAACGTCTTAGCCCTACGCCGATCGGGGAAGCGGAAGAGGTTTGCTTTTTGCATTCTTCTTCATTCTGGAAAATACCGTCAAAGCGGTAGCCATAGAAGATACCGATCGGTTTACCCACGATAAGCCGACGAATGGCTCCGGTCTTCAAGTGCCCGTCTCCCTCGCTCATCTCTTTGTAATCTTCTCCGCCTAATTCCAGGACCTTGTTCCGGTTGAGTGAGACATTGAATGCCGTTGTCCAGGAGAAATCCCGTCCTGTGATATTATCACTCTCGATAGACAATTCCCAACCGTGATTCTCGACGCTACCGATATTCTTCAGCATGGTCTGATAACCGGAAGTATAAGGTATGGCAACATCATATAGCAAATCCGTTGTCTTCTTCTTATAATAGTCTGTCGTAATACGTAAGCGGTTATTCCATAATCCAATATCAAGTCCCACGTCGAATTGTCCTGTCCGTTCCCATTTCAAATCCGGATTGGGTATTCGATTGGGAGAGAAGCCTGTTACTTGTGAATCCCCGATCACATAGCTGTAAGAATCCAGTGTCGCCAATGATTGGTAAACACCAATCTCGGTATTTCCCGTAAAACCATAGCTGGCTCTTAACTTCAAATTAGGGATCAGGTCTTTTACCGATTCCATAAAAGATTCTTCGGAAATACGCCAGGCGGCTGATGCGGAGGGGAAGAAACCATATTTATTGTTCGATCCGAACCGGGAAGAACCGTCGATACGCGCATTGACCGAGAACAGATAACGATGATCGTAGGAATAGTTTACACGGGCCAGATATGACATCAGATTCCATTGGGTAGCGTTGGATTCCGGCTTGTTATAAACAGCCCCAGCTCCCAAGTTGTTATACAGCATAGCATCGTTCACAAAGTCCGAAGAAGAGGCTAAGGCATGTTCCGTATTGTTCTGCTGCATGGTAAATCCACCCAATACACTCAGATCATGCTTCTCGGCGAATGTCTTATTCCATGTCACCGTATTTTCATTCAGCCAGTTGATACTTTTGTTAATGCCAATATGAGCTGAAGCGGTACCCCGGGCCTGATAAATGGAAACCGGCGTGTACCGATTTACTTTGTGATACATAATATCCGCACCCGCTACGATCTTTACTTTCAGATCGGGTATGATTTCCCATTGCATATACATATCCCCTAATAAACGCGACGTTGCATTATTGAATTTCCGTTCTTTGGCTGTCCCGACAGGGTTTGGGATTAAAAGACCCGGCACATTTATCTGGGTATAAGTTCCCGCCAGCTCGTCTTCATATATAGGAAGCGCCGGATTCATTCTTAACGCACCGGAAACAGTTCCATCCTCTCCACCGGTATCCGTAGCTACTGCATTATTAATCGTGTGAGTTCCCGTAGCATGCGTACCGACCGTGAAATTACTAAAGATATTACGGTCGAAATTCAAGCGAATGGAGTAACGCTTAAAATCCGAATCTAAGATAATACCTTTTTGGTTGGTATAGTTTCCGGAAATGGAGTATTGCGTTTTCTCGTCACCTCCGGAGAAATTCAGTTGGTAGGTTTGGGTAAGGCCTGTCCGGTAAATCTCATCCTGCCAGTCCGTGCCATCCCCAACCTTGGCGATCTCCGCTAAATCGGTCGCACTATAATAGGGGTCCAAACCGTCGTTGGTATAAGCCTCATTGACTAACTTAACATAATCCTGGGCTTTCATCACGTCTATTTTCTTAGAGACATTAGACCATCCGAAAGAAGTCTCGAAAGAAATCACATCACGTCCCTTCTTACCGCTTTTCGTCGTGATCAATACGACACCATTTGCAGCACGCGCCCCGTAGATTGCCGTTGCGGCAGCATCTTTCAAGATTTCGATAGACTCGATATCCGATGGGTTTACGGTCGACAGGCCGCTCATCTGCGTCTTGCCACCGGTGTTACCGAAACCGCTACCGCTATAAACCGGGAAACCGTCGATAACATAAAGAGGCTCGTTTCCTCCCTGCAGAGAACTGCTACCACGTACCCGGATAGAGGCCACGGCTCCCGGCATACCGGATGTTTGGATTACTTGCACACCGGAAGCACGTCCAACAAGGCCCTGGTCGATGGAAGTCATCGGCGTCTGCTGCAATTCCGCTGTTTTGACGGAAGACACGGAACCGGTCAAATCGCTCTTCTTAACAGATCCGTAGCCGATGACAATCACTTCATCGAGCCCCTGCGAATCTTCCGCTAATTTGATAGCAAAGGAGTTTTTGTTGCCAACCGGGATTTCCTGTGTGAGGTATCCGATATAAGAAACCTGAAGTATGGAAGAAGCGGAAACACTGAGGCTGAAGTTCCCGTCCATATCGGTTATAATACCGTTTGTCGTTCCTTTTTCCACGATATTCGCACCAACCACAGGTTCACCTCTTTCGTCCTTCACAACACCTGTTACTTTTTTTACTTGGGATGGGGCGGATGCTTTTTTTGAAATAATAATATGACCGTTACTGAATGACACAGAACAATTCGTCCCTTCCAGGAGTTGTTCCAACACATTTTTCACGCTGTTTTCCTTCGGCAATTGTTTAATGACTTGAGAGTCATTCACCTCTTGTGTATTGTAGTCTACAAACAATTTTGTCTGTTGCTCTATTTGTTTGAAAGCAGACTTTAAGGTTAAACTATTTCCGGACAACCGGACTTGCTGATTTTGAGCAAACACAAACGAGCTGTTGATAAACAATGCTCCCATTATAAAAATACGGAAAAGAGTTTTTCCCGCTTTTATATGTATTAGATTCATAAAGTTTATATCTTTGTATGTTTGAAATTTATTTATTATTTATTTTTCAACGCTTTACGTTGAGTCCCAAAAAGTTATTATTTGATTTCAAACGCCGGAAAGAGGGATTTTCGCACTTTCGTTCTTTCCGGTTTTCTTTTGTTCATGGTCTTTTCCTCCTTTATTTTAGTTTATAAATACTACATTCTCTTTTATTTTATAATGAATACCTATTAATTGATGCAGGACGTTCAAGACATCCTCCAATGTTTCATGCGGAGCAAACTTAACGTTATAAGACTCACCGGCATACTTCTGTGAATTATAATGAATCGTCACATTAAACCTCCGTTCCAAAGAGGCCATCAGAAGACTGAAGGGTACGTTTTCATAAATCAGATAACCGCTACGCTTCAATCTATAAAGCGAAGCATCGACTGGCTGGACCGTCACAGTATGCGCCGTATGTGAATAAATCAACTGTTCATTCGGCTTTAATATCTCAGACTGATGCTCGTCGGATCTCACGTCGACCTTGATGCTCCCTTTTTCCAGAATAGCACTCGTGCATGAATCACCCGGATAGGAAACAACCGTAAAAAGAGTTCCCAATGCTTGTACTGCCAGATAGGTCGTCTTTACGATAAAAGGTTTTTCCTTATCTTTTTGCACGGCAAACGAAGCCTCGCCTGTCAGGTAAACCGTACGTGTTTCCGCATCAGTAAAATCTTTCGGGTAAACAAGCAATGAGCCGGCATTCACCCAAACACGGGAACTATCCGGAAGAATCACCTGCCGGCTTTTGCCATAGGGAACAAACAACTCTGCCATCTCTACATGCCGGGCGGGTTTCAGGCGGTCAGTAGCAAAGAAAGTCGCTGCTCCGGTCAACAACATTAACGCTATCACTGCCGCATATTTCAATTTCCGCTGAAACGACAAAACAGTTTGTTGAAAAACCGTCTCCGGCTGCAGGCATCTCAACAAGCCATCCCAATCCTCCAGGGTTTCCTCCGTCACATCAGTCACCGATTCTTCCCAACAGTTTTGCAACGCGGCTGTCTTTTCCTTCATTCCGTCTTCAGCCCGCAACCAGCGGCCAAACAGAATGCGCCCGGAACGGGAAAAACGCTTCCCGAAATAGAGTTGTATAAGTCGTTTTATATTGTTGTTTTCTTCCATAAAATCCCTGTGCTTTATAATGGAGTCGGCTTGCTAAGGAAATACACACAACCTAATATGCACTTTTTTTCAATTTCTTGTAAAACAGTCAGCAGATTACCTGTAAAATGGTATTGTAGTGCTTCATGGGGTTATTGTGCCGTAAAGGAAGGAACCACCCGGCAGATAGAATGAACGATGCGGAATGTGCGCCCCCTCCATACCGACCCGCTATTCATGTCACAGCCGTGAAACAGAAGAAATCCAACTGTAACATAGAAGGTAGACAATTGTGACATAAAAGGAATACAGCCGTAACATGCAATAGAGGACCGATGTTTATCCGTTATTTATTCAAATATTCATGACAAAGAATAGATAAAGGACTTTGCGAAGAATGGCAAGGGCGGCGGTCAGGTGGTTTTCCACTGTCCGTTTACTGATATCGAGGCGCATAGCGATTTCGTCATTAGACAAACCTTCCTCACGGCTCATCCGGTAGATTTTGCTTCGCTGGGGAGACATTTGATCGACCGTACGGTTGATGATCGATTGCAGTTCGCGAACGAACAAGGCTTCTTCCTCTGATTCGGCCGGAGAGGCTTCCTGCAGGTATTCATTCGTATATTTTTCCGATACAATGAGACGGTCGAAGTAGTCGTACACGGTAAAACGCGCCATCTGGAAAAGGTAGGAGGAGAAAGAACGGACATTTTTAAGTTTTTCGCGGTCTTTCCATAAAGAGCAAAACAAGTCCTGCGCCATATCGCGGCTGGCTTCCTTGTCGTGCGTCAAGCCAATAAGAAAATTTACCAACCTCGGCTGGTATCGGAAAAATAACCGCTCAAATGCAGCTACGTTTCCGGCTGCAATCTTCTTCAAGTCGTTTTGCTCTTCCGGTAATTTCATAATAAATGCGAAGTAGCGAAAAATATCAGAATAATCAAAACAAAAGGCCGAAAGCTTATCTGTCGCTGTTCCGGTTTTACTACGGGATCGTGAGAAAAACAAGTGTATAAAACAGATAAAGCCTATTATTCCTATGCTTCGAGAATTAGGAATAATAGGCCGAAAATACAATCTTTATTTACTTACTTCAGATAGGGTTTCCCATCTTTCCAGAAAACCTCTTCCTGTGTGATATACCAAGTTTTTCCATTATCGTTATTTCCCTGATAAAACAGATATGTCCGCCCATCCAGATCGGTAAATAAATGTGGATGTCCGGATTCACTGGAGTTCCATTCACCCGGTTTGCCATTCCGCAGAAAAGGTTCTTTCGAAAGGCGCTTCCAAACAATACCGTCTTCGCTTTCCGCAACACCTATTTGTTGGGGAGCGTTATTATAAGCTCCGGCATAGAACATAAACAGTTTGCCATCTTTTTTTGCAATCGAAGCACCTTCGATACACTTGCCTTCCCACGGATATACCGGATACAGAATGGAGGAGTCTGCCGCCTGTGTCCAGTCTTCCCGGTTGAAACCGGTGTTAGCCGGTGCGACAGCGACACCCTGCATCTGGATGTCATAATCTTTATCGCGGGTTGCGAAGTAAAGAAAGTAACGGCCTTTAAATTCACACACTTCCGCGTCTATGGCACGCCCGCAGGTCCAGTCTCCGGAAGGATGAAAGATCGGATTCGTCGGATTTCTTTTAAAATGTACGCCATCATCCGAAACTGCGTGGCAAATGGCATCATTCTTTCCATTTCCATACGTCTGGTAAAACAGATGCACCTGTCCATCCTTCACCAATGCACCGGGAGCACATAGTCCTTTTTTCTCATAATCGGCACCGGGAGCAGGCGTTATCTCACCAGCCTTTGTCCAGTTAACCAGATCTTTGCTCTCCGCAATCCCAATATTCCAGCCGGAAGCCTCATCTCCCTTTTTAGGAGGAATGGAATGATACATCAAATACCGTCCTTTAAAGTTTACCACATGCGGATCTTTCGAGTAGGGAACCCCGACTCGGGAAGTATCGCCGTACATCATGCGAGGATGTTGAGCCTGCCCCCAAAGGGGCAGACAAAGTGCTAACAAAAATAATAAACGTCCAATCATTTATTTCGTTTTTAATGAATAATCAATTACCATAACCCGGATTCTGTGTAAACTCTTCCGGATTTGATACATTTGTGAGCTGATCACGAGGTATAGGCCGCAAAACATGATATTCTTTGAATTTTCCGGCTGTAGCCGGGCTCATCTCCGGGTTATTCATTCGTTCATATAACTTTCCTGTACGTTTCAAGTCATACCAACGATGCATTTCCCCCATCAACTCACGAGCCCGCTCATCCAAGATAAAGTCAATTGTTACATCAGCCGGTTTTATTTCCATCTCTGCCTCATGCCCCGGAATAGCCGCACGATGGCGTATTACGTTAATATAGCCAGCTGCTTTCTGAGAGTTCCCAGACAAAAATGCCGCCTCCGCCGCCAATAAATAAGTATCCGCCAGACGGAAAACAAACACATCACGGGAACCGGGGGTCCAGTTAACCTCCGGGCGTAAAGGATCCAAATGCTTTACCAGATAGGCATACATCTTATAATTGGTAAAGCGTGTATTCGACGGCCATTCCGCATCTGGATTGTCTACAGACTGAACATCCTTTTGAGGATCGATCTGTTCACGCATATATTCCGGCTGGAATACAAGCACAGGCCATACCTCTTTGATCTGTTCTTTTGTCCAGGGACGTTTAGGATCAATCATTGCCAATTCTCCTTTTGTCCAAACTTTTTCTTCCATCTTTTTCGTGAATGGGCTAAAGATACTTTCTTTTACCGAATTTTCGGTTACATTCCAACGTGATATAAAGCAATCCTCCCAACGCTTGTCAATTGTTTCATCAAATAAATTCAATGCATAATCGGTCGAGCGTTCACGGCTCCAGGGCCTGCCATATTCAATAACACGTTTCACTGCCGGATGCTCTTCCGAATATGCGGAGCAGAAATACATATGTGCGGTATTTCCATCCCCATTTAATTCTGCATTTTGCGTATATAAAACAGGGAAAATAACTTCTGAATTACGTTTATTATTAATATCCCACAATTCAGCATGGGACTTCACCAATGCATATTTTCCCGAATTGATTACCTGTTCTACATAATCCAATGCTTTTTTCAAATCATCATCACTCCGTTTTACTGTAAGTAGGACTCTTGACAAATGATGCATTGCTGCATATTTGGTAATATGTCCGTATTCAGACACGGGATATGACTCAGGCAAATTGTCAATGGCAAATTCCAAATCCGAAATAATCTGTTTCCAAACTTCATCCGCATTTGTCTTATGTGCTGCCGTTTCAACAGATTCAGTGGGCTTCAACGGCATAGGAATATCATTAAACTGTTGAACCAGGTGATAATAATAATGCGCTCTGATAAACAGGGCTTCTGCCTGATAACGAATCCTTAAACTCTTATCCAAGCCGGGAATCTCATTATTCTCAAGAGCATCTAAAACAGAGTTGCACTGGTTGATAGACTTATAGCCATTATACCATAGGCTCCTAACATTACCATTTGTTGCATCTATCGTCCAGTTTCTCCATTGGTCACCACCATTATAAGCGTTCCAGATATCCGAAGGACCTTCACATAAATAGATCAAATATTCATTGATATACACATTCCTCAATGTAGAATACAATCCGTTCACACCATTTGTAACTCCCTCTTTGGTTGTGTAAAAATTACCGACTGTTACCTTGTTATATGCTGTCTCGTCCAAAAAATCACAAGCAGACAAAGCCAATAAAGATAACACACCAATTAAAATCTTATTTAGTATTTTCATATTCTATATTCCTCATTAGATGATTAAAAAGTTGCATTCACACCAAAAACAAATGATGTCAGCGGGCGATGGTCCGTATAAGCATTACAGTTTTCCGGGTCAAGCCCAACATAATCACTCTTTGTCCATGTATAAGGATTCTCAACCATGAAATACATCCTGAATTTCTCACTGTAGAATTTCCGGGAGATCTCCTTAGGCAGTGTATATCCTAAATTGATATTCTTTAAACGGATGAATGACAAATCCCGATAGGCATAATCACTGGAAGTCAATAAATCCTGCGGATTTGTAATGGCAGGCTTCGGACATTCATTTGCGGGATTATCCGGAGTCCAGAAATCAACATTCAAGTGATTATAACGGGTAGAGCCCGCCTCATCAGTCAAGATACCTAAAACCTGTCCGTATTTCTGACGCGTATAAAAATAGATATTCAAATCGAAATTCTTGTAGTAAAAGCCTGTAGATAAACCGGCTGTCCATTTCGGTATTTTATTATATGTAAATAAATCATCCTGATCATAGCTTCCATTATTATTTACATCTTCCACCTTGGGAGCTCCGGGTTCACGTCCATATCTTGCCGCCTCTTCTTCCTCGCCATACTGCCAAACTCCTGCATATTTATACAGGCGTTCCACATAAAGAGGTTCTCCGATAAACCATTTATTCCCCGGACTGTCTTCTTTTCCATTAAACAGTTCAACTATTTCATTCTTATTATAGCCGAAAGTAAGATCAACAGTCCATCTGAAATCTTTAGTCACGACAGGAACAGTGTTCAAGGCTATTTCTATACCGGAATTACGCGTTTTACCAACATTCTGCCAGGTAAATTCATAGCCAGTGTTGACCGGTAAATTACGTTTCATCAACAAATCGCTTGTATTCCGGATATATCCGTCAATCGAACCGCTAATCCGATTATTCAGGAATCCGAAATCTATACCGACATTATATTCTTCCGTACGTTCCCATCCTAATTGATTATTAGCCAATTCGGTAGGAAGATAGCCCATTGCCGATTGTTCCGTCGTTCCGAAATAATACACATATTTACCTAATGCACCCTGAGTTGCATATTCGGATATTGCCGTATTGCCGGAATTACCCCAGCTTAAGCGCAGCTTTAGGTTCGAAAGCCAATCGACCTCTTTAAGGAAAGCTTCATCATTCATACGCCAAGCCAATGCAGCAGAGGGGAAAAAGTCCCATTTATTACCTTTTGCCAAACGCGAAGAGCCATCATAACGGCCGGTCAAGGTCAACAGATAACGATCCTTAAACGTATAATTAATTCTTCCCATAAATGAAAGAAGCGCCCATTTTTTGATAGAAGAAAGACGCGTATAGACATCCGGTGCTTCATTTACATTATACCAAGAGCCAAAATACGGCATATCTTGTCCGGTCAGGCCCACCAACTCATTTCTGGATGTCTGCATATCGTGTACCAATGAGACATCAAACGCATGTTTATCCAGCACTTTCTTATAATTCAGTACATTGGTGAAAGTAATCTGTTGCTCATTCGTCTTTTTAAATTCAGCAGAAGATGAAGCTAATTGCCGGGATTGCGAAGTTGAGCTCTTATAAACTCCATTCTCAATAGAGGATAAACCATACGTCAAACTCGTGCGAAATTTCAATCCTTTGATTATCTCCCAGTCCGCATACAGGTTTAAAAGGACACGACTACGTTTTTCTTTATTATCCACATTGTTCTTATCAGTATCGAACATGGGATTTGAGTGTAATACAGTCTGATACCAACCGCTATTATAAAAACGCAAATCTCCGTTCTCATCATAAACCTGCGTCAATGGATCGAGTACAGTACCGTATTTCCATACACTGTTGTCCCCGTTATTGCGCGTCGTTAATGCCAACAATGAAGAATATCCGACCGTCAAATTCTTCGCCAATTCCATGTCACCATTGATACGGGCCGAGAAACGTTCATATCCCATATTGTCAATAATGCTTTGATCTTTATTATAGCCTAATACCAACATATTACGGTTACGCCCATTTGACTGGTTAATGCTAACATTATGATCCGTCTTATATCCCGTACCGCTAAACATCAAGTCCTGCCAGTCTACGAACTGCCCTGTATTCAATGCATTCAACTGAATATCGTCAAATATTTCCTTATCGGTCTTCCCGTAATTTGCCACTCTTTTCCAGTCCGCATACTTTTCACCACTCATCATATCGTAATTCTTGAATGATTTGGATACACCGACATAACCATCATAGCTAACAGACAATTTAGCATCTTTACGTGCACGTTTAGTTGTAATGATAACAACACCGTTTGCTCCACGCGAACCGTAGATGGCAGTAGAAGAAGCATCTTTTAAAACGTCGATAGACTCAATTTCTGCCGGATTAATCTCATCTATTTTTCCGCCGAACGGCGCATCATCTACTACGATTAACGGATCATTACCCGCATTGATCGAATTATATCCACGAATCACAATCGTAGAAGACGATCCCGGAGAATTTCCCATCGTAATATCCGCCCCTGCAATCTTACCCTGCAAAGCCTGCATCGGGTCCTTCATTACAGCCTGGTTCTGAATCGATGAAGATGATATTTGCGAGACAGACCCTGTTAAGTCACGTTTTTTGACAGAACCATAACCAACCACAACCACCTCATCCAACGCCTGCGTGTCTTCTTTTAGCTGCACATTCAAGGATGTTTGGTTTTTACCTATTGCGACGTCTTGATTCAGGTAACCGATATACGTCACACTCAACTTTGCACCTGCGGATACAGACAAGGAAAAGCCGCCGTCCATATCCGTAATCGTGCCGTTAGTCGTTCCTTTTTCTACTACATTCGCGCCGGCAACAGGATCGCCGTTTTCGTCTTTCACGATACCTTTTACGATGATCTGTTTTTGCTGGGAAACGGAGGGTTCAGCATTTCCTTTCCTGGATATAACGATCATTTTATCCTGAATGGAATAGGTCAATCCGTTGTCCAATATGGCAGACAGCACTTCTTCCAACGACGCGTCGTTAAAATTGTGCGTGATCTGTTTTCGCTCATTTACTTCGTCTGTCTTATAAATGATGGAGTACTGTAGTTCTTTCTCTACTTCTGCCAATACAGCTTTTAAAGGAACATTCTTAAACTGCCGGGTGATCCGCTGTGCATTCATGGAGGTAGCTCCAGAAAGCATCAAGGCAAGGATCAAAGCCCTTCCTACATGTTTTCTATACATAAACCAATAAATTAAAGAATTAGATTTAATAATATATTAACAATTGCGCTATTGTTTCTTGATATAAATATCCCTGCCCCGCCGTTCGTAGCGGATCGGAATGATCTCAGAAAGAGCCTGGAAAACATCTCCGACAGTTTCTTCATTCCTAAGCGAGACACGGAAAGCGACCTCTTTCTCCAAGTTGTCATCCAGATGAATCCGAACGTCGTACTTACGGGATAAGCGGATTGCCAGTTCGTTGAGCGTGATTTTATCATATTCAACTCTCCCCTCCGTCCACGATTTATATTGGGACGCCTGCACTTTCTGACGGGAAAAACTACCGTTCTGCTTATCGAGACTCAGCAATTCACCCGGTGCAACCGCTATATGTTTACCTTGATATAAGATATCGATCGCACCTTCCAGTAGAGCCGTCTTTGCCAGCATATCTTCAGGATAAGACGACACATTAAATTTGGTTCCTTTCACCAATACACTATAATGATCGGTATTCACCGTAAAAGGCGTGCCATCCGACTGCTTCATTACCTCGAAATAGGCTTCACCGATTAAAAAGACTTCGCGGTTTTTCGTATTGAAATTACCGGCATAACGTAAAGAAGAACCGGCATTCAGCCATACGACTGTGCCGTCTGCCAGAATCAGCTTGCTTTTCTCGCCATAGGCAGTTTCCATTGCAAAGAGATTGCCGGCGGTGTCTGCGGCCCGGTACTGGTAGAGACCGTACGTTCCTCCCAACAATAGGAGAAAAGCAATTGCAGCGACTGCGATAAATCGCTGCAATTGCTTGTGTTTAGGACTAAACACACTGCTTAATGACTGACGTACCTGCATCCGGCGTTGTAGCTGTCTCCATTCATTGGAAACTTCCGGGATAAGTTTACTGGAAAGCATCCATTCTTCTTCCCATCTGCGAAAAACATTCTTATTTTCAGGAACGACATTTACAAACCGGAAAAGAATTTCTTCTTCGGAAGGAGAAATACGTCCTTCAAAATAACGTATTGCCAACTGATGATTATCGATCTCCTGTTCTTTCATTACTTTTGCTTTCTATATGATGTAACAACTCAATTAAATTCTACCCAACCTATGAGGTTTGAATTTTACAAAAAAAATTCCATACCAAGATAAATGTCCAATTATCCTGATATGAAAACAATGACTTCACCCGCATTAATCAGCAAGAAGCCAGGCCAATATCGCAATATATATATCCAATGGATATTTTTCCTTGAAATGTACGGAAAAGCGGGCTAAAGCTTTGGCTATATGTTTTTCGACTGCCGTAGTCGATATCTGGAGAGCATCCGCAATCTCCCGGTTTTTCATTTTCCTGAAGCGGCTCATCTCGAAAACTTCGCGGCAACGCGACGGCAGGTCATTCATTACGATCTTGACCTGTTCTTGCAGTTCTTTATACAGAAGGGTATGTTCAGGTCCCAGATTAAAATCCCAATAATAAAGTTCTTCCTGCCCGGCCACCGCATCCAAATGTTCCAGGCTATGTTGCTCGACCAGCCGCAGATGTTTCAAATAATTGAGACAGGCATTCCGCACCATTGCAAAAAGAAGGGACGAGACGGAGACTGCTTCTATCAGATCGCGTTTCTCCCAGAACTTCAAAAAACTTTCCTGGATAATATCCCGGACAGCTTCGTCGTCATTCACAAAACGAGCAGCATATCCCCGCAATCGAGGATAATAACTGTTGAACAGGAACTCGAATGCTTCGCCGTTTCCGTCTTTTATCTCCTGCAATAATATTTTCTCGTCTGTGAAGTTCTTCATATCAGAATTTCTGCTTATCCCATGAGCGATACCTTATCTCCCTGCTCATGGTTTATTCGATTGATCAAGGCAAATGTAAACAATATTCTTATAAATCAAATAAATCTGTTTATCTTTACCTACATAAATAATCAACCAATATGAGACTCAGAATTATCTTGCTATTCATCAGCCTGCTCGCTTGTTCATTGCAAGCCCAGACAGTCCATTACAATGCATTCTCCCACAATGATTACGAACGTACTCATCCGCTATTCGATGCCCTTTCGTTTAACTTCAACTGTGTGGAAGCGGACTTGTGGCTCATAGACGGGGAATTGTATGTATCACACGACACGGTCGCCCCCAATCCGGATATCACATTCGATAAACTATATCTGCTGCCTTTGGTAGAACGGATCAAAAAAAATAACGGGAAAGTGTATCCCGGCAGCGACCGTCCGTTCTATCTGATGGTAGACTGCAAGACAGACGGTGAAGCGATGTATCTTGTCCTGAAAAAGAAACTGGAAGCATACGAATCCCTGTTCTGCCATGAGAAAGACGGGAAATTGCAGGAGGCGGCTATCCTGTTCTACCTGTCGGGCAGAAGCCCGCGTAAAGCAATTGCCGCCGAAACCAACCGTTTCATCTTCCTCGACGGCACAATCGACGATCTGGGAAAAGGGATCCCGGCTACATTAATGCCTGTTATCAGCGATAACTATTCAAAGTATATCAATTGGAAAGGCGATGGAGAAATACCGGCCGACAAACTCGAAAAAATGCGCGAATATATCCGCCAAACCCATGCAGAAGGAAAGCTCTTCCGCTGGTGGGGAGCGCCAGACAAACCTCTGTTCAAAAAACTCTTCATACAGGAAGGCGTAGACCTGATCGGAGCGGATGACCTGAAAGCACTGGATGAGATACTTCAACAAGCGCCAAAGCAATAACTATTCCGGACATAACGGGGAACTAATTCGGCACTTTCTCGCAATTTACGTATAGGAAAACTTTCAGAAATGTATCAGATAGTAAGCCCTAAGTCCCCGCACCCAGGGCGGGGACAGGCTACTATTTACTTAAACAATTCATCCGGCAATATCTCCCAGTCATCTGTACGAAATGGAGCCAGCGGTTGTCCGAAAGTAGTTTTTATGTTTGCATCAGAAAAATTCTTAAATGCATAACGAACAGCTATTGGCTCCGAAACTTCATCGGCACATACCTCTATTTGATTTTCAGACCAAAGCAAACGAGCTTTCGCCGGATAAAATTTTCGATCCGAACCTGCAATTTCAAACCCCTTTAGCGCAATCACTTTAAAATCTTCATCCAACCATGAAAAACTACGAGGATCTTGCTGGTCATTAGGCACTGCCATATTGTTAAAAGAAAGAATTGCCTTTCCATTCTTTATTTCCACTGATTTATATGTAGGGGCATCTGCCGGAACACCTTTGATTTTGTAATCACGCAATAAAGCCAAATAAGACAAACGTTCACCAATCACCAGTTTATTCGGCTCATGAATAATAGAATATAAACCAACATCGTTTGTCCCTACAATACCAGAATAAGATATTTCGGCCAACGCTTTGTATTGATTTTCTCTTAACAAAGCCATTGCCCGGTAATCGGCACCATCATAGCAATAAGGAGCAATTTGCACATAATAAAAAGGCATCTTAACATTACCCCAAGCTTCACGCCATTGACGTACCATTTCAACCATCATCGTTTTATAATCATAATAATTACGATGATTTGCTTCTCCTTGATACCAAATAAAACCCTTAGCGACATATTTTAATAAAGGATGTACCATTCCATTGTATAGTAATGAAGGGGTAGAATGCTCTTCAACCCAATTTTTTCGGATAAAATTCCGATCGACATTTATCCGCTCTAACGACTCTTCTGCCATCCAAGCTTCAATATTAGTACCGCCCCAACTTGTACAAATCAAACCAATCGGGATATCCAAATATTGGTTCAGACTACGACCAAAAAAATAACCTACTGCACTAAAAAGACCTACAGATTCCGGATCAGGGCACAACCATTCGCCTGAGCAATTAGATTGAGGTACTTTTTGTGAACTGCGCGCAACAGTAAACATCCGAACATCAGGATATTTTTTTGCGTCTCTCATTGTTTCGACTGATTCAATACAAGGCTGTCCGAAAAAACCCTGGACAGGCATTTCCATATTAGATTGTCCTGCACAAATCCAAACTTCACCCAAAAGAATATTCGATAAAACAATAGGTGTGCCATCACTAATAGTAATGGAGTAAGGTCCTCCTGCTTCTGTAGTAACCACATCTTGACTCCATTGTCCATCTTTACCTACTGCCGTTTCGTATGTATTGCTATCCCATGATACTGTTATTATGACTGTCGAAAGAGGAGATGCTTCACCCCACAATTTAACTACGGCGTTACGTTGAAGTACCATATTATCGCACAACAAAGATGGCAATACAACCTTAGCATCGCACAAATAAGAGACCATCAATAACATTAGTAATAATCTACATTTTTTCATCACAAGAATTCATTTTATATAAAAAGGAACTTTTAATTCTCAATAATCCAACACAACATTATCACAGTATTCAGTAACAAAACGTTTATTAGGATCACCATATGTATGATATTCATCAGATTGTATAATTGTATTATTCTTAAATACAAATCCATCAACACAATACAAATTAACAATACGGTTATCAAAGGACTTAAACACATTGTTCTCCACTGTAATATTTCGATGATAACGAGAATCTTTCTTCTCCGGAATACCGCTACCAACTGCAATACATGCATTTCCCCAATTAAGAGATCCATACATACAATTGTCAAATACATTATTCCGGATCATGACATTACGGACTCCCGATTGTTCATACCAGTAATTACCATCTCCTTCGAATAGAATTGCACTGCCTGGAGTATGAAATGTACAATCTTCAACAATAACCCGACCACGCGAACCAATAAGTAACCCTCGTGCCCGATTATTACCTATATAACATCCTTTAATCCATACGTCCGGATACTCATCATCCTCTGCCACAACATGTTTAACTGTTACATTATCTGGTATTTGCTGCTTAAAAGAAACTTCTGCATATTCCGAATTTAAATATTTAACAGTCTCCACTTGTAAACGGGCATAGCTTTCCATCGTATTATTATCT
The DNA here is from genome assembly GCF_003479205.1 of Parabacteroides sp. AF17-28. Lineage (NCBI taxonomy): Bacteria > Pseudomonadati > Bacteroidota > Bacteroidia > Bacteroidales > Tannerellaceae > Parabacteroides > Parabacteroides sp. AF17-28. The sequence goes on from NZ_QUGV01000023.1 coordinate 23,022, forward strand.
ACAAACTCTAACATCATCCCCTTTTTGATAAATTCAATACCAAACTGACCACTATTACGCCAACGCAGCAACAATTTGTTTGAAGAAATAATACGATCAACAGACATATACCAACCATGAATATTTGTTGCGTCATCCTTTTGATTTCGAAAAACACAATCGATCAATCGTATATAACCTTTGCAATTTACAAAATGAGTTGCATCCGCTGATGCACTAATTATGCGATCCGAGTCAGAAGACGGAATAACGTTCACATGAGTCAACTCTATATCCCGACAAGCTTGTGCTATAACACCCATACCGCCACAATGATTAATATCCACATCTGCCAATTTAATACTATTACACTCCCATAAAGTAAAAGCCGGATTCAAACGTGCAGATGCTCCTAATACCATTGTATTCCCGATTCTTGCTTCACCAAAATCTTTTCGATAAATTCGATAAGTACCATTTTGTGTTTTTACAGCCGGATAAGTTCGGCCATAAATCCAATAATCATGTGCATGATAAGCAACTTCTTTACGATTCACATCAAATTCCAATAAACTGGAAAAAGGATATGTTATCCCTTGTTTATCTCTAACACGCAAAGATCCGTCATGTAAATCGACACGATAAGAATCAGGAAATCGTAATTCGAACCAACCATCACCGGCATCTACTATTTTAGACTCTAAAACAAATGGGTGTAAATAATCTATGGATAATCCTTTTATCACGATATTCGAACAGTCAACAAGGCTGAAGGCTGATATATATCCGGAAAAAAGGAGTTTGGTATTATTACCTTTAATAGTAAAGTTCTTGAAATTATTCAAATAAAACGCGATGCGTTTGATCGATGGATCATTATTACTGATATATTCATATCTTTCAAAAGCACAATCTGGCTTAAGATTCAAGATTCCTTCAGGCAACAACAATTCATCAGCATGAGTACGAGCACAATCTTCAAGAGCTTTTCGAATAGCAGGAGTTGCATCTATCGCAGAAAGTGTATCCGCATCTAAGTATTTTTGTAAATGAATCGTTTTTATGGCATTAGCACTTATTGCGCTAAGCCAAAAAGCTATAATCAATAATAGTTTCATAATATTCTAAGTTTTTATCTCTTATATAAGAAAGATCGAGCTATATAAAAACGGCTTTTGCCTACACTTATCAAACATAATCCTTTAATCCAATAAATGTAAACAAAAGCCATATAATTATATATCAAAGATGAATAGGTCACTCTCCAGTAAATGGGTTCTGATCTGCACTTGATATTTCCGTGTTCTTCGCGAACTCATCTTCTGGTATTTGCAAGAAATAATGATAATCATTTGGATTCATAACCGCAGATTTATTATCCGCCAAACGAGTTCCCCAATAATTTAATCCATAATTAATAAAATGGCCTGCATAATTATTTTCCACAGAAGAACCTATACGAATAGCTTTTTTTTGCAAGCGACAGTTATCATACATTCCTGTAACTCCTTCCCCTAACAGTTCTTTCCTGCGCTCCACATAAATTTCTTCCAATAACTCCTCTTTTATTGTGGAGGATGTTAAAACTGATACATTTCTTGCACTTTGCAAAGTCTTCAAATAAGTCAAAGCCCCTGTCACATTTCCAAGATTAGCCTCAGATTCAGCCATTATAAGCAACATTTCAGAAGCTCGAATAAGACAAATATCCGGGCGGCATTTATTATCAACACCATAATGTTTAAATTTATTATACGCCCATTTATGAGATACTTCAAAATCCGAATTACCACAACGATGCCACAACATAACAGATTTCACCTGACTATCAGTCAATTTCTTAGAAGGATCTGCCTCTATATCTTCAGGCGTAGTATTCAAACGGCTTGCGCGATAATCCGTTGGATCATTTTCAAATAAATCCACCCATTGTTGACTTACAAAATAACTATGAAAGCTATATATATTAGGAGAATAACCTTCAGAGTCTGCCAACTCAGGATCCGCATTAAACCACATGGCATGAGGACAACCATCTCCCACATTTGTCTCATCAGTATTTTGATAGCCCCAAATTAATTCTGCCACATTATTCTGAATCAAATCGTCAAAACCACTACACCATTCATCTTTATTCATGAGTGTTGAATGACTCTGATACGCCATTTTTGCATTTTCCAAAGCCTCATTCCAGTTCCCCATCACTTGATGTACACGAGCCAACCAAGCACAAACTACATCCGTTCTTATACGCCAAACATTGCCTGGATCATAATCAGACAATTCAGACTTTGCATCTTCCAAATCTTTCACAATTTGTGCATAAACCTGTTCTACTGTCGAAAAAGACATAAATTCGGAATCATCACTGTGCAAGCGAAGAATCACACCGCGTTTATTCTTTGCATAACCATAAGTCTGTTGATAATTCAAGATAAGCTGGAAGTATGATATCGCACGAATCGCTTTCGCCTGACCACGAATATGACCTTTTTCCTGATCAGTCCCTATTGCATTTTCCAATGCATCTATAATAATATTACAACGATTTATGTTATCATAAAATTGCCTCCAAATTGCTTGAGTATATCCCCCAATTGCCTGGGTTCTGGAATCAGCAAAACTATATGCCGTAAATTCACTCGTTCCTATCGTACTTTGAGCTGTAATATCCACCCCAGCCAAATCATAATACGAAAGCATGCCAGTCAAGCCAGAAAGTCCTCTATCTGCAGAAGGTACATTTCCTCCCATTAAAAGCCCTTTATAAGTAGCCAATAATACTTTATCCAAATTGGACGTATTGGAAAGTGCCACATCTTCATTTATATCTGTTGAGGAATTTGTTTCCAGAAAGTCACTACAACTTGTAAATAAAAATAATGGGACAAAAACAATTGCCAATACTGCTAAAAATATATTTTTCATTGTTCGACTATTTTGAATTAAAAAACAAGATTAACTCCAAACATATACAAACGACGGCCTCCACCATATCCTTCACTATCAGAGTTCCCATTGTATGTATTACCCGAAATACCCGTTTCCGGGTCTGTATAGTATTTCGTAGCTTCACCAAAAGTAAGTAGATTATCTCCTGTAAAATAAACACGAGCCCTTTCTATCCCGATTTTAGCCAAAATAGATTTAGGAATAGAATAACCTATGGTAAGATTACGCAAGCGTAAATAATTATTATTCAGGATATAGTAATCACTATAACCAATTGAAGCCTTTGAACGATTATCAAAGAAATTAACCGGAGTGTTAGCATCCGCATCTCCCGGTTCAGTCCAACGATCTTTTACAAGATCCCACACTGGAGAGCGACCACTGCCTATAGCCGCTAATTCAGACTTATTATAACAATACATCTTTCCACCTAAAGAATAATAAAGCATAAATGACGCATCAAAATTTTTAAATGAAAAACTGTTCGTTACAGCTCCATAAGCCTTTGGTAATGCCGATCCAATTTTCACATAATCCTCTTCCCTTACTAACTCGCTTGTAGAATTGACAACCGAGCCATCTGCCTTGTAATATGTAGCATAGCCTGTTTCGGCATCTACACCAGCAAAACGAGGTGCCCAGAAATCATATAAAGACCCACCTTCTTCAAGCTTATAATAAGCCACCACATTAGACCAGAAACCCACCTTTGTCGGCAAATAAGTTACCTCGTTTTTCAAAGTAGATACATTGGCATCTATACGCCATTGAAATTTTTTCGTATTAAAGATTGAAAAACCTAATGTCAATTCAACACCACTATTACGTATATTACCCAAATTAACATTCTTACCAGTCACATCACCAACTTGTGCCGATAAAGGAAAATCAAGGAAATAAAGTAATCCGTCTGATCCACGTGTATAATATTCGAATGTACCATTCAACCAACCAAATAGAGAAAAATCAGTAGCGACATTCCATTGTTTATTTTTTTCCCAATGCAAATCAGGTGCTGCAAAAGTCAATGGCTTAAGGCCTGCTTGATTCCAAAGATTATCACTTCCATAAACAGCTTGATAAGCATATAGATATTCAGATCCTGCTTTACCATTTGATTGACGAGAAATCAAACGGTCATTCCCTGAAGTACCATAAGATGCACGAAGAGACAAATTATCAATCCAATCTACATCTTCCAGATATTTTTCTTGTGACAAACGCCAGGAACCTCCAACAGACCAGAAATTTCCCCATCGATTTTCAGGAGAGAAACGAGAAGAACCATCACGACGGTAAGAGACTGAACCATAATAACGATCATTAAAATTATAATCCGCTTTAGCAATCCAAGACATTAGAGCATAACGATCACTATAAGAAGAAGCTTGAAAATAATCAGAAGCAGAAGCTATTTCAAATTGTCCTAATTGATAGATTCCTTCTCCATACCCATATGTATATTGGGTACGATAAGAATAAGTTTCTTGTCCCACCAACAGGTTTAGATGATGTTGATTAAATTCTTTATCCCAACTCAATATGTTACTATTGGTCACAGACATTACCTGATAAGTGCTACGGCTTGCATTACCTCCCCCTGGAAGAATTGTAAATCCATATGGTTCTGATTGTTGAGAGCCCCAAACAGCGGAGCTATAACCATAACTACGTGAGTTATTATCCCCTACATTCACCATTGATTTAATCTTAATATCATAAGGAAGCGTCAATTGAGCATAATAACTCGCATTAATTTCCGTACCATCAGAAGAGTTAAAACTTTCATCATTATCATTATCCCAATAATCGCCCAAAGAGCCAAATGGATGCGCCCCAAAATATCCCGTTGTATATTTACCGTATTGATAAACACGTTTACCTGTTTTTTCCGATACGACCCAATCTGTATTATCTGTATTACGCAAATATGGAGATGATAGAGTTGATGTATAATTCAGAGCACGAGTTTGTCCATTAGAATTCTGACGAGAATAAGAATAGCGTACATTCCCCCCCATAGATAACCACTTATTTATATCAGAGCTAACATTTGCATTAAACGAATAACGCTTATAATAATCTTTTCCTCCATAACCCTTATCATCAAGAAAACCTATTGATGTATAATACTTAGTCTTTCCATTAGCAGTTGCTCCAGACAAATCAACGCTATAATTCTGACGGAGTTTACGGCTATAGTATGTTCCAAACCAATCCCAATCCGATTCTTTCCAAGCATATTCCAAATTTGGATTAATATAAGGATTTCCATTTCCATCATTCAAAACCCAGTTTTCATCTATATGCTTAAATGGAGACACATATATACTATTACCGTTAGAATCAGAAACTTTCGAATGGAACACTTTACCCATAAGCCTTTCATTTGCATAATTAGCAGCATCTTGTTTCGAATAACCACCGGTATAATAGTAAGCATCATTATAAAGACCTTCCCAATACAACAATAATGTCTGTTTAGGATCAGCTTTTTTCCCATAACCGACCGCATTATCAGAAGTTCCCCACCCCGCATTTACACTGATTTTCGGAGTACCTTCTTTACCTATTTTAGTTGTAATAATAATAACTCCATTCGCAGCACGAGAGCCATACAAAGAGCTGGCCGCTGCATCCTTCAATACAGTCAAAGATTGAATATCATTCGGGTTAATCGAATTTAAAGAACCATCATAAGGAACTCCGTCTACTATATATAACGGGGTAGTTGTTCCTGACATATTCGTTATTCCTCGTATTGCAATACGAGCTTCAGCACCTGGATTATTTGCATCAACTGTCACATTTACCCCAGTAGATAGTCCTTGAAGAGCATCTGTAAACCCCGTACCAGAAAATTTCTCAAGTTGTTCCGTTTTTATTACAGAAGCAGAACCTGTATATGATGATTTCTTCGTCGAACCATAAGCAACGACAATAACCTCATCCAAGTCTTGAGAATTCTCTAATAGAGTCACATTTATTACTTTTTGACCTGTAAATTTTATTTCCTGCGTATTATAACCGATATAAGAAACCTGGACAATCGCTCCCGGAGCAATCTCCAACGTGAACTTACCATCCATATCGGTAATAATACCGTTCGTAGTACCCTTCTCGATCACATTGGCCCCGATAATCGGTTCACCCATATCATCCGTGACAACACCTGTAATCGTTTTTTTCTGTTGGGCAACGGCCGGAACGGAAGTTTCTTTCACCTTATAGCTGGACAACACAATGTAAGAGCCTTTTTGAGAATAGCTCAATCCTAACTGGGAAGACATATTATCCAGTACCTCCTTTATGGATGTACTAACCATATTCATGGAAATCTTCTTATTTACATTGACGCCGGCATCATAAATAAAAAGATATTCCGTTTGCTTTTCAATAGTATTCAAATAATCTTTCAGTGAAAGATTATCACCCTGCAGGGTGATTTTTTGCGATATCGCATTCTCTGCATGCAAGCAGAAAATGGCTGCAAATAAGAACATATAGGTTATTCTCATAATCCTAAATAAATGTTTATGTCGCGATTTTAGTGCAGGACAAAATCCCGACAAAGGTATTTTATTCATAACTTTGTGATATTAAAGATTAATACTTGTTTTAAGACACGTGTTAGTTGGAAGGCGGTGAATCTCGCACATTCATCGCCTTTTTTCATGTTGTTTTCTCTCTTATCCCATAGGCTTCTTTTGTTTTTAATTTAAGGTTACACATTTTACTTTATATAGATAATCGTATTATCGTCATTCCGGGAAAAAGTAAACCGCGTACTGCGCTGCAACACCTGCAAAATGAAATCCACGCCATCCGAGACACGGCATTTCCCACTGCATTTATAGTCATCCAGTCTTTTGTTTTGAATGACAATACGAATGTCATATGTCTTTTCAAAACGTTTCATTAAGTCGGCAAAACGAATGTTCTCAAAGCAAATCAATCCCTCTTTCCAACGATAATTGTCCAGGTTATGTACTGAATCTACAACCATTTCACTACCATTCCATTCTGCCTTCTGCATCGGAGATAGCCGAATTTTGGAGCCCTGCTTTGTCTTATTCGTCAATTCAATAGAGCCTTCCAACAAAGCAGCGGAAAACTCACAATCCAACTCCTCTGCCTGAACATTGAACTTCGTACCCAAGACCTTTATGTCGCAACTTTTTGTCTGCACGACAAAAGGATGTTTGGCATCTTTGGAAACATCGAAATAGGCCTCTCCTTTCAACGAAACATTACGGGTATCCTGCGTAAAAGAAGCCGGATAAGTCATCTCGCTACAAGCATTCAACCAGACATTCGTTCCATCGGACAACGTGATATTCGCACGTTGTCCCGGAGGGACGACAATCTTATTCAGGGCTACTGCAGGAGCCGGTTTCACCACCGTATTATATATGTACAGAGAAGAAACAATCAGTATGGAAATCGCAGCGGCAACCTTCAACGACTCCCTAATGACAGGAGGCAGGCCAAAGCGACGGACAGACTGAACCTTTTTGCTGTTCTTTATATTACGCAGCAACAAGATGTCAAAATACTTCCGTTCCCGGATCAGCTCTTCCCGGTTTTCATCGGAAGCATCCACCCAGTTACAAACAGCCTCTTCCTCTTCAAAAGAGGCTGTTCCTGCAAAAAAACGTTGTAAAACTTTTCTGTCCATATATTAATAAGCACCTCAGAAAAGAGACCCCCTAAAATTTTATACGAATATTTTCACCTTCTCTTATTTTCCGGTTACTGATGACTTTTCCATCGGTAGCAACGACGACTTGCAACTTGCCGTCAATACGCTTCACTTCAATATCGAATACTTTATCGAAAGCGCAGATCTTCCGCAAATTCATATGATCCCATTCCTGCGGAAGACGCGGAGTAAAGACGAACGAATTCAGGCCGGTCGGACGAATACCGAACATTCCTTCCGTGATAATCCGGCAATACAAACCGCTTTCGGCAGACAGATGTCGCTGGCTTCCTTCCGGCCATGCCTCGATTGCATACGGAACATGTTCGCCCAGCAGACGTTGATTCGAATAAAACTTCAGATAATCGGTTGCCTTTTCCGTTTCACCGCAAGCATACACACCCCGCAGGGCATACAGAGTCGAACGATCCCAGAACGTTTCACTTCCGGCCTGTGTCAGCAAGCCGTTTTCCGTCCACAGACGCGGAGAAAACAGGGCTTGTATGGTTGCATCTTTCCGGTCGTAAATTCCGACAGTCAACGGGATGCAAATCCAGGAACGCAGCACATCGTTACCTTCATAGTATTGATAGGTATTGAAGCCTTCAACCGTTCCGCCAAAATAGCGATCGATATTCTTCTTCAAGGTCTCCGCCTGCTTGGTATATCCAGCCAGCTGTGAAGACGGTTTGCCCAGATCCCTACCCAGATAAACGGCCGAACGCAACGCATCATAATAGAGGGAAGAGGTGCAAAGGTTCGCTTTCCCTGCCGGAAAACGCCCCTCCAATTCGTCGGCATCGGAAGCCACGACACCGCCTTCATTCAGATTACGCCGGCAATATTCGAGTGTCCATTCAATCAAAGGCCAAAGCTTCTCAGCTTCGGCTTTATCCCCACGCGACAGCGCATAACGCGAAGCGCCGTAGGCAACCATGGCAGCATCACCTCGATCACCTGCCCCGGCCCAGATATCCGTACCCTCGGCAATAATCGAACTGGGCAACGGCTTATATTCCGGATTCATAAAGCGGGCAAAATGTTCGTAAGAACACAACGCCGAATGATTCCCGATCTCATATCCCAGATAAGGGAAGAGCGGGTTAATATATTCCGCCTGGTCGTTTGCCCAGATAGCGGCATAGTAGGATTCTCCGCCGGGACCATGCATCAGGCCTCCCTTCGTATCATAAATACTTTCGGCCCCGCGTATCTTGGCAAAGGCAAACATGGTATTAATCACGGGATCGGGTGTTTCCAGTATCAGGTTATCCCAGAATCCGGCAATCAAACTTTGGCGTGCCTGCAATTCCCGGTCTATATCAAACACCTGTTCGTTTTCATTCTTTTTATACCCGGCAAAAGTAGCACTAAAAGAAAGCTCTTCACCCGGCTGTAGCTGACAGGCGGTCTGGCCTGCAATCGTAGCAACCAGTTTATAACTCCCGTCCACCCCTTTCGCCGCATCCGTTTCGACAACAGAACGGGAAGAAGGGATCTCGACCGATACCGCGGATTCGCCGACATTCCGCAATATATACTTTTCACAAAAAGCAGGACTCGCGACAGAAGGGAACAAAATACGGGTCAGTTCGAGTTTACCTTTACGGGGAAGCAGATATTCGCTTTGCACGACCATCGTTCCGTTCAAGGTAATATCTTTCACTTTTTCATTTAAAAGAGATTGCCCGTTCACCTCGACCATATCCGTCACATTCCAGGCAAAACGGCGCATCAGGCTGGCATGCGTATTATTCGGAATCGTACGCAGCATCGGCCAGACCATGCTACGGTTCAACATAAAAGCCCCGTTTGCATCGACTCCGTAACGGAGGACGGTCGACACTTTCAACCCACTCATTTCGATATGATCTTCATGCGGTATTTTTTCATTCACCTGCCAAGTGATGCCACCGGCAGAATTAATTGTCCAACGGTCAGCGGCCGAAAGGGAAATACAGCTAATCCACAGAAGGGACAAAAGACAATAGATTCGTTTTCTCATATTATTTACAAATATTGGTGATGTGTTTTTCAAGTTCCATATATTTATAAGCACCTCAACAAAGATACCCCCTAAATAAACAGATTGTTTTTTTGGAAAACGGTATTCTTTTACAGAAACAACATGATTGTCATATAATCTTTCAGCTTCACCTTCAGTATCTTCAAGGCTTTGGATATATGAAATTCGACACTTTTGACCGACAGGGAGAAATGGGCGGCAATTTCCGGATAAGTCTTATTCTCATAGCGGCTCATGATAAAGATTTGCCGGGTTTTATCGGACATCATCGCCAAAGCCTCGTCCACCAGGCGTTGGGCCTCGTCACTGAAAATTTCCTGCGGATCGCAGGCTTCGAGGGTGACAATACGCAGGTTAGTCACACGTTGCTGATGCTCCCGAAGACGTTGTTCCACATCTTCACGGACACGAAGGTGGCGGAGATAATTCAGACATTTATGTTTGATCGTTTCCAGGATATAGGCCGGAATATTCGAGTCGGAAGCAAGCGTATGGCGGTTTTCCCAATAGTACATAATTCCCTCGACAGCAATATCCTCAGCTGCCGCATCATCTTGAATATATGTGTTGGCGAAACGCACAAACAATCCATGATAATCAGCAAACAACTTATTAAAAGCTTTTATATCCGAGGTTGTTGTCTCCATGGCTTTTCTTTTGATCGATAAAGATATGACAATTTTTTGTAATTAAACATATTGCCCAAAAATCCATCATCAATTGCACCGCTCCAATCAAAGCCGCAGCCCCGAATGTAACATTTTGTTATTTTTTATCTAAGATGGCTTCCATCTGATTACAAACGGTGACATTCTGCACAAGAAGGGTTCCATCTGATTACAAAAAGATTTTTTCAGGATCAGAAGGGTTCCATCTATCTGTAATTTTTTCATTTTACAGCAAGAAGGGCTCCGTCTAAGTACAAATTTTTCATTTTGTCCTTAGACGGAACCCTTCCGGTCGCAAATTTTTCATTTTGCAGTAAGAAGGCTCCCCTCCCTACTTTATTTTCTCAAACCAGGGTAAACGTTCCAGCGATGCCGTTACTTCGATTGTTTTCGGTCCCTTGAACTTTTTGCCTGTATCGTCCAGCCATACGCCTTTTGGCAACCTGACTGTGCGGGTATGTTCTTTCGTCAGGACGGGAGCAACCAGATATTTGTCGCCCAACATAAACTGGTCCTTGCAATCGATGAAACCCTGATGCGGGAATACATATTCCATATGGCGGATGATCGGCTCGCCGGTCTTGGCGGCATGATGGGCCAGTTCGAGGATATAGGTCCCCATCTTTTCGTGCAGATGCGCATAGTCGCGACAGATAGCCAAATGTTTCTCGTCGAGGATGCGCCAGGGGGCTACCGAGAATTGCATCATCGGCATCAACGCGTGCACCTGGCAGGAACGGACGATCAGTTCCTGATCGAGCTTCGTCTGGTCCACACCTAAGAAAGAGCCGAACTGTCCTCCGCCGATCATATCCGGGCAAGCATACGCATAACCCAGCAATCCGGCGGCAATCATATCCGGCACAAGGAGGCCGACAGCCTTCCAGGAATAGTCTTTATCACCTAAGCGTTGCACCAATGCCTCACCGCCCATCTTCCATCCTGCACGATATTCATTGAACGGGAAGTCCAAACCGATCTTCGCCCAATATTGGCACATATCTACCGAAGTGGCCGACTTATCGTAAAACTCCAGCTCCGGATCATTATAGTGCCCGATGTCACCGGCGTCGAACTTGAAACCGTCCACACCGTATTTTTCCTGCATACCGCGCAACTGTTGTTTCAAATGTTCGGCCGCAGCCGGATTGCTCAGGTCATAGCAAGCACTGTATCCGTTCCACCAGGGAATGATCGCTGCGGCATTCGTCCCTTTCTTCTTGATCAGATACCCTTTCTGCTGAAGTTCGCGAAACTCGGGACTGTCCGGGCTGACAAACGGGCAAATCCAGAACATGATCTTGAAACCCTGACGGTGCAAACGGTCGATCATCCCTTTCGGATCGGGAAACCGTTCGGGCTTGAAGTCGAAATTACCGTAGTATTTCTGCCAGTTATCATCCACCATAAAGACGCCTACCGGGAATTTGTTCTCCAACACGTTATCCGCATATTTCAGGATATCCTCCTGATTCTGGTTGTACATCAGCTCAATCCAGGTATTATACTGCGGCATGGAGAAGAACAGCGGGTCCGGCAGCTGTCCCGAAGGCGGGAAATATTTAGTAGAGGCCGCCATATAAGCATCCCGTAATGTCCGCCCCGCCAGGACCGGCTCCATTTTCTCATAATCGGAATAGAGGCGCAGTTCCCCATTCTCCACCTTAAAAGAAAAAGGCTTGTCGCTCCAGATATACCGTCCTTCGGAAGAAAGCAGCAGCGGCACATTCTGGTTATTCAGGTTCTCGGCAGAGAGGTCGAACAGGCGCAAGTCACCTTCAAAAGGCATCTTCGAGCCTAAGGCGACCATGCCGCCCCACCACTTTTCTCCGGCAAGAGAAGATATTTTCGATTCATACTTGCTTCCGGCAAAGCAGGGCAATGCCAAAAGAGCCAGTAAAAGAAGATAAATTGTTTTTTGATTCATGATATAATGATTAGTCAAATATTTCTGCAAATATACGTTTTACCGTCGGAATACAATCGCCTTCCGGTTCGCTCGGATAGGCATTTGTCGCTTTTGTCCAGGGTTCTTCGATTGCATAAAAATCGATTTCGGCAGGATTCTTGCCTTCCAACCGCTGCATTTGATAGTCGAACCAGGTTTTCCAGCGCATATAATAAAAGTCTTTCAAGATACCGTTCCATTCCCGGTGGGCATAGTCGCGCAGGCCTCCGTCGTCGGCTGCATTGCGATTCCCCCAGGTAGTTATCTGTACACGGGCATTCCATTCATACAGGTCCTTTTCTCCGGCAGTATTTCCAAGACTGCGGGCACGGCCGATCCAAGTTCCAACCTTAAACTCGGAACGTGTTCCCAACAGTTCATCCTGTAGAAGGATCAGCCGCAGGAAGCGGTCGGCAGCTTCTTTATACAGCACTTTGTCGCCGGCGGCATAGGCCGCTTCCGCCACCTTTTCCGTCAGGCGTCCCCGCTCGGCAATCGCCTGGCGGACAATATCGACCAGATCATATTCGAAATTATTATTTCCTTTGAACTGATCGGCAACAGACACCATCAGGGCAGCAGCGCGGATCACATCGCTCGGATCATAATAATCCTTCATTTCCGACCAGCTTGAAACCTCATACGGGTGTTCGGTTGGACGGGCACAAAATACGGATTCATGCGTTCCCTGCTGCGTATTTGCATCCGGACAGTTATAAATGGAATTGCTCAACAAGATCCAGGCCTCCTGCACGGTCGGATTACTTTTCCCATAACGGGCTGCCGTGTACTCCTTCAACCACTGGTCCTTGTCGAAATGCTGCGGCCGCCAGGGCAGCTCGGTCAGCAGTTCGAACATCACCGGGTTGTTCTCGCTTCCTTCCATCGTCATGCCGACACCTTTCAAAGTCTTGCCGAACGGACTTTCCTTTGCTTTGTAGAACTCGTCGATCACATGTTTCATCTTCCCGTGCAATCCGACGTTTCCGCCGTAGTTCAGCAACATACAGTAAATCCAATCGTGCTGCCCGAAACCGTCTTTCCGGTACCAGGTCGATTCGGGATCGCCCCACTGGGGACGGCTTTCGGCAAACAAATCCAACGCGATCAGATCGCCGGCTTCCAGATTCCCGATCATTTTCGGGCGAGGGTTCGCCTGCCATGCCTGGGCCACCCAGACAGCTTTCGGATTATTCTTCTTCATCGCCTGCATAATCGCTTTTCCGGCGGCGTCCAGATCCACACCGGCTACACTTCCGCCTTCATGGAACGGGTCCATGCTATAATAGTTCGCTTTGCCGTACAGTTTGTTCATCTCCTTATAATATAAGGAAGCGATCTCCTGGAAACGCGGATCTGTCGGTTGCAGGAATGCGGGACGGCGATATCCGTTCCACAATCCCGGGTCCGAGACATTCAGCCCTAATTTTTCCTTTGCATTGTGGGGAACCATGCCGGAATAGCCCGGCAAGACAGGCTCGATGCCATATTCGCGCATCCGTCCGATGATACGTTTCTGAAGGGCTATCTGCTGCTTATACCAGCTGTCGGGATTCGGTCCGCCCCAACCTTCGAGGTTGTTCATCAACCACCAGGCCTGAAAACCCGGACCGGCCACGAACTCGTTGATCTCCTCTTTCGTATAGCCCAGTTTGCTCAGCACATTCTGCCAGACACCGTCTGTCCCGACCATTGCCAACGGCAGGTTGATACCGTGCAAGGCCATCCAGTCGATCTCTTTCTCCCACCGTTCCCAATCCCAGAACGCCATCGTATAGGAAAAGGTACAATAGTTAAAATCATACCGGTACTTCATATCCGTTTCACGACGTTCCTTCTGTTTCACAGCAGGCAGTACTTCAGGCAGTTTTGCCTGCATACCGTTCCAGGAAAGATGGACTCCGGCATAATATTTCAGATACCAGTTCAACCCGGAAGCGATACTCACATAGTTATTCCCTCGGATCACCACCTTGTCGCCTTTCTGGTCAAGTTCAAAAAAATCAACAGGCGATTTCACCTGTTCAATCACAAATTTACGCGACGCACCTTTATCAATGCGTTCCAACAGCCCTTCGATAGGAGAAGCGGCTTTCACGGCAAGCGCAATCAGCAACATGCCGAGGATATGAATAATTCTCATTCGAATATGTTTAGACAATCAATTATTATTACTACTAAGCCATTATTCCACTTTTGTTTATCAGAAAATCGAATCCTCCGTCTCCGTAGTCAACAATTCCAGCGCCTTGATTCCCATCACCGAGTTCCCTTTCTGATTCAACCGGGGACTCCATACTGCAACCGAATAACGCTGCGGATAAATAGCGGCAATGCCTCCGCCCACACCGCTCTTACCCGGCAATCCGACCAGATAGGAAAACTCACCCGCTTCGTCATAAAAGCCGCATGTTTGCATAATGGCATTCATACGTTTGACTTGTGAAGAAGTCAGCTTTATTTCCCCATACTCGAAAGGAGAATAATGTGCGAAAGCTAAAAACGCATTGGACAAATCATGACAACTCATCTCTATGGAGCACTGCAAAAAATAGAAATGAAGTACTTCTTCTATCTCCCCCTCTATATTGTGATGGTATTTCAGCAGATTGGCAATCGCTGCATTCAAATAACTTTTCTCCCGTTCAGACCGGGCCACTTCCTCATTGTAGGAAATAGAGTCATTCCCACACAGGTTCCGGACAAAACGAAGGAAATCTTCTTTCGGATGCTTCAAATGCTTCAGTAAGACATCGGCCAATACGATAGCGCCGGCATTAATAAACGGGTTACGGGGAATCCCCTTCTCCACTTCCAATTGGACTAACGAATTGAAGGCTGTGCCGGAAGGTTCTTTTCCTACCCTCCGCCACAGTTCTTCCCCTTCGAAACTAAGGCACATGGCCAATAAAAACACTTTCGATATACTCTGGATAGAGAAGCGGGTCGTCGCATTTCCTTGCATAAAGACCTCTCCCTGTACTGTGTTAATACACATACCGAATTGATCCGGATCGACGTTTGCCAATGCCGGGATGTAATCTGCCTGCTTGCCAACCTGTGCATAAGGCTGTATCTTCAGATAGATATTCTCAAGAATTTGTTGGTAATCCATGTCTTAGTCTGATGTTATTAAAGTTATCCGCCGATTTTCAGGAAATACTATTTATTGGATCGAGATATTATCCAACAATATGTTGACGCCATATTTTCCGTCAGGCGATACCCACCATTGCGTATCGCCATTCGCACAACGGATCGCAAAACGGTTATCATACAGCAAACGGCCGGAACCGTCCGGAATCCAGAGGCCGAGGCGATACGTCCCTTTTTCCAGGCCGGCCGGGATTTGCAGATCGGTCGAAATCGTATGTATCAACGGAGTGCATGCGCTATTATCCGGTTCATACGGCTGCCAATCGTTCACATTCGCATCTGTCAAGGCCGTATGGCAGACCTTGCCGGACATATCGACCAGAACCAAATAGACCGGATGCTCGTTAAACAAAGTCGAGAATCCCCGGTTAACCAGTGAGATCTCTACCGGATTCGCCTGGCCGGAAGCCAAAGCGGCAGGTGCTGTCATTTCCTGCAATTCGATACGATACCCAAGATGGTCACGAATATAATCGAACACATTCCGTTCTACAGCGGAACCATCTTTCTTTGTGAAATATCCATCCGATACCGGCATCTTGTTTTCTTCCAGGAATGTCCTGGAAACCGGAGTCTCCTTCCAGTACATCATAGAATATTTATCCTTCGTGTCCTTCTCTTTATAATTATGGATCGCGCTAAGCGAAGTGAAATGTTGCAGGAACAGGCGGCGCGCTGTCTGTAATCCGTCGATCACCCATCCGGCTTCGGGATTATCGGGGCCCTCGTTCATGCTCCAGGTTCCCCAGGGCAGTTCCCCGTCGACCGGCAGAAAAGGAGACTGCCGTACAATCTGCTCGTAAGCCGGTGTTCCCTCGGACATTCCGCCATCCCACTGGTGCTTCTTGATCACAATAAAATCGTCGTGGAAAGAAACACGCTTATAATCAGCCAAAGCCGGGTCCAGCAGGTTTTTATATTCAGGCACACGAATCTGCACGGCACGTCCTTCGGGTGTCATCCGGCAAATATGCTGCAATATGGTCCGTTTCGTATCGTCCGATTTCTCCAGGCCATGAAAAGAACTGTGCCATTCTCCCCAAGCACCGATCATGCCGGCTTGTACGACCTGGATCACATCTTTGTTCTTTTCGAGGAAAGGTTGGAGCTGCTCGGTATGACGGACGATATCTTCCAACGTCGGCCCTGTTGCCGCCCTTCCCATAAATTGGGTTTCGTAGGCAAAACGGAGTACTGCTTTTTTTCCAAGTTCACGTAATTTATCAAAGAAAACGTCCATCGTCCGGAAATCCGCCTCTGTCAAATCTTTCCCGACAGCACCTGTCAGATAGAAATAGGTTTGCACCAAAGAGACGCTGTCGGATGCATAAATATCAGACTGTTCTTCCAGATAAGAGGTGATATCCGGATATTTTTCCGGAGCCCAGACATAGTTCTTTTCCGTCACATCCAATGCCACTTCGAGCCGGAACCCTCTTTCGGGATTATATAGCCCTTCCATACCCGCCGGATCATCTGCATAAATGCCCCGGAAAGTACGATGCCGGACATCGGAACCGCAAGAGGCAAAGCTCCCAAGCGTCCATATAGCTGCCAGCATCAGGGTTGTTATGTTTTTCATATCAATCGTTTTTAGTCGTTGTTATTATTAATGTAGCCTCCCGTCCTTTCAGCAAAACATCCGGCAGGCCGGTAATCTTGCCATTTACGATGACTGTTCCAGCTTCCTGCACCCGGCGAAAGGCTGTATCGCTCAACGGTTCCCATTCGACAAACTGCTGTGTAACCGTACCGTCGTTATAATGAACATTCACAAAAGAAGGCGTGTACAACAATTCACGTGTCACATGTCCGTCAATGTCGCGCAAGGTAGCTTTTCCTTCGGACACCTGCAAGCGTGCCGGCTCAATGGATGTGATTTGCAACTCATTTTCCGGTACAGCCCGGTAACCTTCAGGGATCTTCTTGTACATACGGATATAATCGATGTCGAAACTTTTCGGATACGGAACAGATGGATCATAAGTTCCGGTCCAACCGTTCTTTGCTTTCCGGTTATCATAGAAAGAGATAATCTGGATCAGTGGATAGGTTATCGCCGCTTTATGCGTCATCACCTGAATGCCGTCCACATAGACGGTTACACCTTCAGGTGTCCAGTCAAAGCCATAGATATGAAATTCTTCCGCCAGTTTCTTATTAGCAAACCAGGGATGTTCCGTATGATACTTTATCGTCGAATCTTTCCAACTATGCACCGTTGACCAGATACGATCCACATCAGTTCCTAATATCTCGAAGATATCGATTTCGCAACTCTGGTTCGGATCATCTTCGAATCCGATCAACCACCAAGCGCAATGGACACCGCCTCCCGCCTGCATCTTGGCTCGCATCTCATAATATCCATACTGATTGATTTGCGTAGCTTCTGTTTTAATTTGATGAAGTGCTTTCCGCTTCGGATCATAGTGGTGCATACCGGTACGGCTGGCACTCATAAAACCGGAGATATACATACCTTTATCAAACTCATTTTTTGAGTTCTTATCGATTGTCAACCGGATTATGCCATCCTTCATTTCGTATGTCGGAGTACACACAGACCGGTCTTTCGGCCAAGAAGGCAAATATTCGGGAATCCATTTTGTCCGGTCGATCTCCTTACCGTCGAATTCATCATGGAAGATCAGCCGGTATCCCTCTTTTTCCAACGGGTTGGCCGGATAATCCTGTGCCTGTATGTGTAATAAGCAGCCCTGCAAGAAAAAGCAGGCCAGAAATGTTCTGAATAGATATTTGTTACTCATGATATTTACTTGTTAGCAGAGAGAAAAAAGGCCGCAAATGAAGCGGCCCTTTCCCTAAAATTAAATATAGACACCAAAGAGAATCGGATTAATAACCCGGATTCTGAATGATCTTTCCTTTACCTTCGTTGATAACGGCCTGAGGCAACGGGAAGAGAACGAACTCGTCTTTCGTTGTCGTGCAGCCGCGATCTCTTGCGTTCTGGATAAACTGTCCGTGACGGATCAGGTCGGAACGGCGAACACCTTCAAACCAAAGTTCATGTCCTCTTTCATCCAACACCTTCTGCAGGAAATCATCTACGCCTTTCACATCGCCCATTGCATACGGATTCAGTTTAGCACGAACACGAACCTGATTCAACAGATCCAACGCTTCGGAAGTGACAGCATTCCCTTTACGAACAATGGCTTCGGAAAGCAAAGTCAAAACGTCTGCATAACGATAGACAACTAAGTCGATCTGACTGCCGTCACCTGTAGATTCGGGATCTTCGCCATACTTTACTGGAACTGCACCAGAATAAAGAGTACCATGTTTAGCAATATCTGATTCTTCATTAAAAAGAACACCGTCAGTTCCTACATATTCGCCAACCAATACAGTCAGACGATCATCACCTTTTTCAAATGTATGATAGAAAGGCCAAGGCACCTTATAACCATCCCATTTCTGAATAGAGGTATTCTGAGTCGGATAGTTACCAGGCAGAGCATGGTCATGCCACAACTGCAGATTTGTACCTCTCGCTTCCGTGCAAGCAAAGATTATTTCTTTGTTTCCTTCATTTTCAAGCGTAAAGATATCAGCATAATTATCCATCAAACCGTAACCATATTCAGCCTTCATCAGCTCACGGCCACACTCTTCAGCTTTCGCCCAGTTCTTCTCATGCATATAATACTTCATCAAGACCGTATATGCCAAACCTTTATCGAAACGCCCGAACTCTGTTGTACGAGTCGGCAGGCCTTTCAATGATTCTGTCAATTCTGTTTCGATGAAGTTTGTCATTTCTTCCTGAGTTGCTCTCGGTTCTATGATCTCATCCAATGGGTTCTGTAAATCTTCCAATGTAGGAATTGGAATCGGACCATAGAAATCATACAACATGAAAGCTAACCAACCACGTCCCATATGAGTTTCAGCAACTAACAAGGCCTTTTTTGCATCGTCCATTTCCACATTCGAAATACGATCCAATGTCAGCGTCATTGTTCCCAAATATTTCGCATAATCCGTATAGTTGATAGTCGTATAAGAATGGTTGGGAGTCCAATTGTGAGTTGTCAGCGGAATCCAGCTATCATTTACCCAACAGCAGACAGCAATATCGGTTGACATATCTCCAATAACCTGGAAACTGTGAGCCGTACTGAACACACCGCTATATTCCGCACTACGGAAAGGAGCATAGACGCCTCCAACAACAAGTGCTTCCGCATCTTTCTCATTTGTTGGGAAAAAGTCCGGATTGATAGCATCGTATCTCTCCGAATCCAAATTAGTACATGAGGCTAATGCGCAACAGCACATTACTGTATATAATAATTTTTTCATGACTTTATCTTTATATTTTTATCTGTTTATACTATTAGAATGTGATATCCAAACCGAAACTATATGTACGAACATTCGGATAAGCCCACTGCAACTGTGACGGAGTGCTGTTGGCACTTGAGATATCTGTTTCAGGGTCAAGACCTGTATACGGAGTGATAATAAACGGGTTGTTTACATCGAAGTACACACGTACGTTTGACAAAATATGTTTGCTGGTCTTTATCGGAATGTTATATCCTAACGTAATATTACGGCAACGGATGAACCAAGTCTTTTCGTAATAATAGTCACCTGTTCCATAAGCGCTCTCTGTCTGGAAATAACCGGGCAGCGTTCCGCTTGTATTTACCGATGACCAAACATCACTGACAGAAGTCGGCTGGTTATAACCACGGCGCAAGTCATTTACGTTATTGCTAACCCAAGTTTTTTTGTAGCTACCGGCAGATAATTTATCAAACTGTCCGTAGAAATAGATATTAAAATCAAAGTGTTTATAACGGAAAGTATTGTTAAAACCGAACAGATAACCCGGGTCTGCAGAGCCATAAATTACTTTATCCGCATCGTCCAGTTTGCCGTCAGGTTTGCCGGTCTTCATCGGAATACCATGTTTGTCAACCTTGATAGAACCATCAGCTTCATATACATACCCATCGATATCTTTGATCTTTACCTGTCCAGGCAGTGCACCTGGCATATGATCGATTGTTTCACCCGGCTGAACCAGACCATCAGACAAATAACCGGAATAATAACGCATCCAGCCATTATATTCATCATAAGCACTCGGCTTCCAGTTCGGATCACGTTCTTTCCACTTATCACGATACAAAGAGAATGTCAAGTCAGAAGTCCATTCAAAATCTTTGTTGCGAATGTTAGTCGTGTTGATTGTCAACTCAAAACCCTGGCTCTGTGTCTTACCTACGTTAGCAATAATCTTGTTTACTTCATTATAAGAAAGAAGTTTACGCTCATTCAGCAAGTCAGAAATATTTTTATGATAATACTCAGCTGTTACATTGATGCGTCCGTCCAGGAAGCCCAAATCTAAACCGACATTCCATTCACGTGATGTTTCCCAAGTCAAAGCATTGTTACCCAGCTGATCCAGATAAACACCATTAATCATGGAGCCACCGAAGATATTGTTGCGTTCTCCCAATTTGTAATAACTATATGCAACATCACCCACATTAGAGTTACCGGTTTCACCATAGCTCAAACGCAACTTACCGTTAGACAAAACACTTTTCAACGGAGCCATAAAATCTTCTTCCAGGAATCTCCAGCCGGCGGCAACTGACGGGAAAACACCCCAACGGTTTCCCTCTGCAAAGTTTGAAGAACCGTCCGTACGGATAGTGGCTGTTAACAGATAACGATCCTTAAATGAATAATTCACACGACCGAAGAAAGAAGCCATACGAGATTTCGTTGCGCTTGAACCGACAGTCGGACGTTTTGCATTACCTGCTCCTAAGTTGTTATATAAGAAACCATCTGTAATAAAGTCATTACTTTTACCTGACAGCATTTCATATGTAAACAATTGATAGGAATGGCCTGCCAATACGCCAAAGTTATGATCGCCGATCTGCTTTGTATAGCTTGCCGTCAATTCCATCAAGTAGTCGGAGTTATCAGCCTGAGCCACATAAGCAGAACCATTTTCACGAGCTCCATATAAAGTGGTAGTCGGCATATACTGTTTACGTTTCTGATAGTTACGGTCGATACCGAAATTTGCTTTCAGCAGCAAATCCTGGATCGGACGAACTTCAAAGAAGACGTTTCCTAACAGACGTTCTTTCGTTGTCTTGTCTGTAATATCCAGCAGAGATACTGGGTTCGGAAGGAAAGAGGCATCCGAGTTCATGGAAAAATCACCATTCTCATCACGGATTGGCAGAGCCGGATTGAACTGGGCAGCAGAAACCAGGATACCCGAGTTTTCATTCTGTCCGTCTCCTAAAGGAATGTTATCATACTCATTACGTGAAACATTCAAGTTTACACCCATCTTCACATATTTACTCAATTTCTGGTCCAAATTAACACGAGCAGAATAGCGTTCCATCGCATTATTTTTGATTACACCGTCTTGTTTGAAATAATTGCCGGAAACCAAATATTTCGTATTGTCGTTACCACCGGTAACAGACAAGTTGTGAGAAGTCTGGAAACCTAAACGGGAAATTTCATCAAACCAGTTTGTATTGTTTGCCGGATTAGCAATCTGCGCGTCTGTATAAGTCGGAACAAAAGAAGTTCCAATCTCCGATTCAGACTTTCCACCATAAATGCCCACCTTATTCGTACGCAACCACAATTCACGGTTATAGTCATTGGTAGCCTTCATAAATTCGGAAGCATCCAGCATTTCATAAGACTTAGCGATGTCCTGTACGGAAACAGAACCTGAGTACTGTACTTTGGCAGCACCGCTCTTACCGCGCTTTGTCGTTACAATGATCACACCATTACCGGCACGCGCACCGTAGATAGCCGTAGAACTTGCATCCTTCAAGACTTCGATTGATTCGATATCGTTCGGGTTGATAGAACCCAGGATGTTATCTTTGTTTCCATCTTTATACTGGTTACCGCTACTCAAACCATCCGGTGCGCTTACCGGGAAACCGTCGATAATGATCAACGGATCGTTACCTGCCTTATCAGAAGAAGCAGCACCACGAACACGGAAAGTAGACTGACCGCCCGGCTGTGCACTGATCGTGCTTACCTGCAAGCCGGCTGCCTTACCAGCCAATGCATGGCTGACAGTAGAAACAGTACCAACTGGCGTATCATCCATCTTAACGGAAGCAACAGCACCGGTCAAGTCTTTCTTCTTCATCGTACCATAACCGACAACAACAACCTCTTCCAATGCCTGCGTATCTTCCTTCAACAGAACGTTGATCACGCTTTGATTCTTTACAGCTACTTCCTGCGGAATATATCCGATAAAAGAAATCTGCAAAGTAGCGTTGGCTGAAACTTCAATGGAGAAGTTACCGTCTATATCGGTAGTCGTACCGTTAGTCGTACCTTTCTGGACAACGTTTGCACCGGCAACAGGACCGAACGCATCGCTTACAGTACCGGTCACTTTGCGATCCTGCTGTGCAGAAGCGGCAGAAGCCGGAGCCGTTTCGGAAGTCAGGACAATGTGACGGTCCTTAATTGTGTATTTCAAACCCGTTTTGGCGGCAATAGCATCCAATACAGTCTGAATGTTAGCGTTCTTTTCATTAATAGAAATCTTTTCATTCTTATTGATCTCTTCCAGATTATAGAAAAACAGGAACTCGGACTGCTTTTCAATCTGTTTCAACACTTTTTCCAATGTCTCATTCTTAGCTGAAACATTTAGGGTGGCAGTTTGTGCATAGGTGGAAGCAACCACGCTCGACAGACAAAGTGCCAGCATTAACACGGTTAATTTCATGATTTTTATAGTTCTTTTCAGATTAAGAGAAACAACTATACGTTGATTATTCATATTTTTGAATGTTTGTTAAGATTAAACATATTCCCACGGCAATGGGAGTTTAATTGATTCACACTTTTAGAAGAGAAGATCCGGCAAGATTTTCTCTTCTTTTTTGTTTAAGACTAACTGGTGTTCATTTTTTCTAAGATTAGCAATTGTTTTTATTTAGATTTCAGATATTGTGACATGATGATCGTCTATCTTATAGCGGATCGGGATGGACAGGTGGATGATTTCCATTATATCCTTGATGCTCTGTCCACGATAGAAAGTACCTGTAAACGTACGATGGTTCAGTTCTTCAGACTTGACCGTGAACTGGACGCCATAAACATGGCTTAGCCTGTAAAGGATTGCTTGCAAGCTCTGTTCCGGAAAATAATAATACCCTGTTGTCCACGAAACATACTGGCTGGCATCGACAGGTTGTAGGGAGAAGGCTTGTGTTTTCCGATTATAAATAAATTGTTCGTTCGGTTTCAATACCGCCTGCTGGGCAAGGGCCGAAGTTGTCAATCGCACGGAACCTTCAAGCAGTGTCGTTGTCAAAAGCGAATCAGCAGGATAAGCTGTCACATTAAATTTCGTTCCGAGCGCTTCAATATCTTGTTCTTTTGTCCTGACGACAAACGGTTTATCCTTCTGTTTAGCGACTTCAAAATAGGCTTCGCCCTCCAGATAGACAACACGACGGGACTTCCCGTACTGAGCATCATAAGAAAAAGTGGTATGCGACCCCAAAGAAACACGCGACCCGTCCGGTAATTCCACGACATCCGCATTCAAACCGTCACCGCCTATATATCGGGTCGCCATAGTCTTCTCCTGCGAAGAAGACCACAAAAATAAAGACGAAGTAATCGCTGTTGCAATCATTGCAACAGCCGCATAAGTACTTATGCGCAGCCAGAAGGATTGTTTTTTATGCTGGCGTGACGTTCTCTTTTCAAGAAGTCGAAGCCAGCTATCTTGTATTTCAGATTTTTCACGGGATGGCGTACAGGCTTCATAAAGCGCTTTCGTTTCGAAAAACAGCTTTTTGTTGTCTGCACTTTCGTTCACCCAGACATAGAAATTGTCTAAGTCCCGACCGTGCAGCCGTCCTTGCAGATATCCGATGATTAATTCTGAATGTTCGTTTTCCATTTTCACTTATTTATTAGACGCAGATACAAAGTCGACACATGGTTAACTTGGTTCTTACATTTATACAACGAACGGGAAAAGAAAAGTACTCACAAGAAAAACCACTTTTTTTAAAAATTTTAGCCTCAACGGCTGAAACAAAAGTCTCAACGGTCGAAACTAAAGTTTCAGCCGAGGAAACTAAAATTTCAGCCGATGAAACTAAAGTTCCACAGGCATGAAACTAAAGTTTCAATAGCACGAAACTTCTGAAACTTTAGTTTCAAACTTTCGAGCGGTTGAAACTTAGTATAAAAAATAAGAGGGGGACTGTGTACATATGATTAAAATAGATACTTTTGTACTTTCATATTACATATATAATAGTAACGATTTTAAAAGCTATGATAAACGAAGCAATCTCGTCCATCCTGCAGCAAGAAGCTGAAGCAGTACGCAACATTCCGATAACAGACGGCTATGAAGAGGCTGTGACGCTCATCGTGAAACACGTGCACGAACTCGGTGGCAACCTGATCACCAGTGGAATGGGTAAAGCAGGGCAAATCGCCATGAATATCGCCACCACTTTTTGTTCAACCGGTACGCCCGCCTACTTCCTGCATCCCAGCGAAGCGCAGCATGGCGACCTCGGCATCGTCCGTAAGAACGATGTCATGTTGCTTATCTCCAACTCCGGTAAGACGCGCGAGCTGCTCGAGCTGGTGGAACTGACACGCGGTCTTGCCCCCGAAATGCAGTTCATCGTTATCACCGGCAACCCCGACAGCCCGTTAGCAGCCGAAGCGACCATCTGTTTGCCGACCGGCGCCCCGAAAGAAGTTTGTCCGCTGGGACTGACTCCCACCACCTCGACAACCGTCATGACCGTGATCGGCGACCTGCTGGTAGTGGGAACCATGAAACGGATTAACTTCAGCTACGCCGACTATGCCAAACGGCATCACGGAGGCTACTTAGGTTCCAAAAGCCGCGAACAGTGCAAAACCGTAAACAAATAACAACATGAGAAAGGTAATCGGCATCGGAGAAACCATCCTGGATATCATCTTCAAGAACAACCGGCCCCATGCGGCTGTGCCCGGCGGCTCGACTTTCAACGGCCTGATATCTTTAGGACGCCTCGAAGTTCCCGTCTCCTTCATCAGCGAATTGGGAAACGACCGCGTCGGCGACTTTATCCGCGATTTCATGGTGGAGAACAACCTCTCCACCGAGTTCGTAGACCGTTTCCCCGACGGGAAAAGCCCTGTCTCGCTCGCTTTCCTGGATGACGACAACAATGCCAGCTACACTTTCTACAAAGACTACCCGAAGCAACGCCTCGACGTGCCTCTGCCGGAGATTAACGAAGACGACATCTTCGTCTACGGCTCCTACTATTCGCTGAACCCCGTCCTGCGCAAACGGATGGTGGAATTTCTCGACTATGCACGCGAGCGCAAAGCGATCCTCTACTACGATCCGAATTTCCGCAAAGCGCATGCCGACGAAGCGATACGCCTCAGACCGACGCTGCTCGAGAACTTCGAGTATGCCGATATCGTGCGCGGGTCCGACGAGGACTTTCTCAACATCTTCGGGCAGGCAGACACAGAAAAGGTCTACACCAACCATATCCGCTTCTACTGCGACCGCTTCATCACTACGCACGGGGCCGACGGCGTCAACCTCTACTGCGGTGGCTGCCGCCAACACTACGATTCGCCCTCCATCCGCCCTGTCAGCACGATTGGAGCCGGAGACAACTTCAATGCCGGCATCATCTATGGTCTGTTAAAATATAATGTCCGCTACCGCGACCTCGCCAACCTCCCGAAAGAGACGTGGGCCAATATCATCCGATGCGGGATAGACCTGGCGACGGAAGTCTGCCAAAGTTATGACAATTACATTTCTAAAGAATTTGCTACCTCCTACCTCCGGCAGTCTTAAATATCATTAACCCGGGGTAGAAAGAAACTTGTTTTTCATTATCTTTGTAAGGTATGAGTAGTAGTAATATGATATTAGAACGATTTCTTTTCCTGTTTACCAGTGTGACCTTATTGGCAGGATGCAGCTCCGGCAGGGCACCTGAGATACACGCGCTCTGTCTGCGTGACGACATCGGTAACTACATTATTAAATGGGAAACCGATCCTCACACCGACGGGGCGATGAAACTGTATGTTTCCGACACTCCCGACTCTTTCGATATGTCCAATCCGTGCGGCTATGCCAACATCAACGACGGAAGGCTGACATATATCACCAACGACAACATCACCCGCAAATACTTCCTCCTGTCGTTCAACGACAAATATTACCGGACCGTCGGCGCCCGTTCCGTCCAGATGGACAGCGTGCAGAACCTGCGCGATATCGGCGGCTACTTCGATGAACACGGCAAACGGAAGACACAGTGGGGCAAGGTATTCCGTTCCGGCGAGCTCAAATCGCTGAGCCGCAACGACACGACCCGGCTGCAAAACCTGGGGATCAGGACTGTCATCGACCTCCGGGGAGAAGACGAGATAGCTCTCGCCCCCGAGAAATATGCCGGAGCAAACATCATCTCCATTCCTATTCCCGTAAGGGACAAAGAGCTTGTCCGCCACCGCCTGGAAGAAGGACGGATGCGCAAGGGAGACGGACTTGTCTTCATGCAGGACACTTACCTGCGCTACGTGACGGAAGACAGCGAACAGTTCGGCAAAGCCCTGAAAGTTTTTCTCGATAAGGACAACTATCCGATCCTGGTAAACTGTTCATTGGGGAAAGACCGTGTCGGTTTCCTGACCGCTATGCTCCTGTCCGCCCTCGACGTGCCGGAAGAAACGATTATGAAGGATTATATGGTTTCCAACAGCAATATAAACATCGGACAGCTTGCCTGCATGGCACGCGATCTCAATACGGATGCCCAGGAAACGATTACAGTCCTGCTCAACGCAAACGAGACATGGCTCGACCTGGCTTTCAATAAGATTAAAAAAGAGTATGGCTCGACCGATAAATATCTGTCGCAAGGGCTGCATCTTTCGGAAAAAGAGCGTAATACACTAAAAGATATTATCCTATACTGAAAAGTATCCGAATTATTTGCGTACCTTTGTGCCCACTCTGAATTTATTATATATACATATATCACATTTTGAAAACATTTGAAGAATTAGGAGTTGCCGCACCAATACTGAAGGCAATTCAAGAAATGGGCTATGAATCGCCCATGCCGGTACAGGAGGAAGTGATTCCATTCTTACTGGGAGACGACAACGACGTAATTGCATTAGCGCAGACAGGTACAGGTAAAACAGCCGCATTCGGCCTTCCTATCCTGCAAAAAATCGATGTAGCGACATATCAGCCCCAAGCACTTGTACTTTGTCCCACCCGTGAACTCTGTCTGCAGATTGCCGACGACTTGAACGACTATTCCAAGTATATCGACAACCTGAAAGTCCTTCCCGTCTATGGCGGTTCGAGTATCGAGAGCCAGATCAAGACGTTGAAACGCGGCGTGCACGTAGTAGTCGCCACTCCGGGACGCCTCCTGGACCTGATGAACCGCAAGACGGTCGACCTTCGCCTGGTGAAGAACGTCATCATGGACGAAGCCGACGAGATGCTCAACATGGGCTTTACCGACAGCATCAACGCGATCCTCGCCGAGGTTCCGGAAAACCGTAATATGTTGCTCTTCTCAGCCACCATGCCGAAGGAGATCGCCAACATCACGAAGAAATACATGAAGAACCCGAAGGAAATCGTGATCGGGAACAAGAACGAAGGGAACAAGAATATCCGCGATATCTATTATATGGTACAGGCACGCGATAAGTATCTCGCCTTGAAACGTATCGCCGACTTTTACCCGAACATCTACGGTATCGTCTTCTGCCGCACCCGCAAGGAAACGCAGGAGATTGCCGACAAACTGATACAGGACGGCTACAACGCCGACTCGCTGCATGGCGAATTAAGCCAGGCGCAGCGCGACTATGTGATGCAGAAGTTCCGCGTCAAGAATATCCAGTTGCTGGTCGCCACCGACGTAGCAGCCCGCGGCCTGGACGTAGACGACTTGACACACGTCATCAACTACGGTCTGCCCGATGAAGTGGAATCCTATACGCACCGCCGCGGTCGTACCGGTCGTGCCGGAAAGACAGGTATCTCCATCTCCATCTGCCACGTCAAAGAGAAAGGCAAGATCCGCGAGATAGAACGTATCATCAACAAGAAATTTGAAAAAGGCGAAATGCCTACCGGGCACGCGATCTGCGAAAAGCAGCTGTTCAACCTCGTAGACCAGATCGAAAAGGTGAAGGTGAACGAAGAAGAAATCGCATCCCTGATGCCCCAGATCTTCCGTAAGCTGGAATGGCTGGACAAGGAAGACATCATCAAGCGTGTCGTCTCTCTCGAGTTCAACCGCATGATCGACTATTACAAGGATGCCGACGAAATCCAGCAGGTAGACGAACGCGCCGCCCGCAGCGACAGAGGCGAACGTGGCGAACGCCGTTCCTTTGCCGCCGAAGAAGGCTATTCGCGCTTCTTCCTCAACTTCGGTAAGGCAGACGGCCTCTATCCGAACCAGCTGATCGAACTGGTCAACAAATGCGTCACCGGAAAAGTGCGCATCGGCAAGATCGACCTGCGCGAAAACTTCTCGTTCTTCGAAGTGGACGAACACGAAGCACAGCGCGTCATGGACAGCATGAACGGATTCGAAATCGACGGACGCCGTATCTCCGTCGAACCCGCACAGGGCAAAAAGGGAGAAGGCGAAGGTCGTGGCGGTAAACGCAGCTATGGCCGTAGCGAAGGCGGTTACAAAGGCAGACGTGACGGAGGCAAAGAAGGCGGACGCCGCTACGAACGCTCAGACCGCACCTTCCGCAAGGACGAACGCGACGGAGATCGCCCCTGGAAACGGACACCGGCAGCACGCGATGCCCGCAAGAAAAAACGTTTCTAAAAATAGCAACTGTTCTTTCATTGCAAATAGGAAGCAAAACACTTATTTTACCAAGCAAAAAGAAAGAACATATCTCGCATAACAAAGACTTTTGATGCAAATACGATAATATTTACATCAAAAGTCTTTGCTTGTTTAGCCGAAAACATCTTACAATCAGACACGAATCAGCCCATATTTTATTACATTTTAATACGAATTAAATAAAATCTAAAACAAATAGTAACAACTATTCATTTTACACCACACAAACTCATCTTTCCTTACTCTATATAAATACCTATTCATATATTTGCATCGTGTAGGTATTGAGAAGGTTTTAGGTTGCATTTTATTAGGCAATTAGATTTATAGTTATCAAAAACGTTTCAGTTATGAATAAAGTTATACTTTCTATTACAGCTCTACTTCTTCTGAATATGCCTGTAAAGGCTCAGAATGCGGAAACAATCAATCCTGAAATAAAGGCTCTGTATACTACCACAGAAACAGACCTCCGCGACTGGATGTCCTACTTAGTCTCTCCCGAATGCCGGGGAAGGCTGACCGGTGATCCCGGTTTCTTTCGGGCAGTAAACTACACTGCAAATCTGTTCAAAGAATGGGGATTGGAACCGGGAGGAGACAACGGAACCTATTTCCAGAACTTTCCCCATCCCTATACAGAAGTAAAAGAAGGGGGATATTTCAACCTGTATATACCGGTAAACAAAGACTGGATAGCCAAAGACTATCCTTACCCCGACCACTACATGGTTGGAGGTACATCCGACTCCGGTGAGCTGAAAAAGCTCGACCTCGTTTATATCGGTTATGGAATCACCGCTCCCGAATTGAATTACGACGATTATAAAGGCATTGACGTAAAAGGCAAGATCGTAGTCTGCGAACGCGACGTCCCTTATCAGGGAAAAGACCCGAAATTGCAGAAAAGCTGGACTCCCTACCAATATCATAACCGGAAAATGACGAACGCCGTCGAACACGGCGCCGCAGGCATGTTGTATGTAACCGTGACCGGTAACCCCAATCCCGGATGGAACAAAGACTTTATCTATGCTTGCATCAGCGACAGTGTTGCCGCCGACATCTTTGCCGGTACGGGGAAAGATCACCTGACAGTAAAAGCGAATATCGACAAAACACTCAAGCCGAATTCGTTCCCGATCAATAAGAAAGCCGATATCAAGGCTGTCACGGAATACCACCCCGACGGAAAAGGCTGTAACGTAATCGGCATACTGAGAGGCAGCGATCCCACGCTCGCCCCGCAGGTGATCGTAGCCGGCGGACACATCGACCACATCGGTATGATGCCCGTCCTGATGCCGGGTGCGCTCGACAATGCATCCGGTACGGTGATCGTAATGGGAGCCGCCAAGGCACTGGCCCAATCCGGCTACAAGCCCAAACGCACCCTTATGTTTGTGCTCTTCGGCGGTGAAGAAACCGGACTGATCGGCAGCGAATACCTCGCCTCGCACCCGGTCGTGCCGAACGAGAACATCAAGGCGCTCATCAACATCGACTGCTTAGGTACGGGTTACGGACTGGGAGCCAGGATCGCACCGAAACACAGCACTTTGTTCAACTATCTCGAAAAGGCTAACGACACCTACGTGAGACGTCCGTTCAAGGCAGTCCCCGGACGCGACGAAATCATCACCCGTCCGCGAACCGACGATGCCAACTTCTTTGTAAAAGGAGTACCCACCATCAGCCTGTTCTCTTTCGGGGCTACGGAACGGACCCCCTATCACCACCCCGGCGACGTGATAGAACTCATTCATTTCGACATCGTAAAAGATGCCGTCAAACTGCTTTCGGAAACAATGATAGAGATGGGCGACGCACCAGAGATCGAGGCGACCGCCCGCTAAGTACATATATCGCTTCAGAAGCGAGCCTATGCCTTTTTTAGATTAATACCTACACACTTTTCATGTTTAATCTAAAAAGAACAGAACGACATGGCTACAAAAAGAAGCATATTCTCAATTCTCGTTTTCTTCCTGATGGCAACCGCCGTCGCGTTTGCACAGAAGAAAATCACAGTGACCGGTACAGTAAACGAACCCGGTATGGGCCCTATCCCCGGCGCCACTGTTATCATACAGGGGACGTCGATAGGATGCGTAACAGACTTCGAAGGAAAATACTCGTTGGAGAGCCCGGCTGACGGTGTCCTCGAATTTCGCTTCATCGGTATGGAGACAAAAGTCGTACCGGTCGGAGGCAAGACAGTAATCGACGTGGATATGGAAAGCAACACCGTCGCAATGGATGAAGTGGTAGTGGTAGGCTACGGCACGCAATCACGCAGGACCGTCACCGCCTCCATCTCTACGGTACGGGCCGATGCGATCAAAGACATCCCCGCGGCCAGCGTAGACCAGGCCCTGCAGGGACGTGCCACCGGTATCAGCATCATCAACCCTTCGGGCGAAGTCGGACAGGCGCCGATCGTCCGTATCCGGGGTGTCGGCTCCATCACGTCGGGCACGCAACCCTTGTATATCGTAGACGGGATGCCGATCCAGACCGGCAACCTCTCTTACGGGGGTAACGTGAACGCGTTGGCAGACATCAACCCCTCCGACATCCTGTCTATGGAAGTACTGAAAGACGCTGCCGCAGCCGCTATGTACGGTTCGCGTGCCGCCAACGGAGTCATCCTGATCACCACCAAGAAAGGATCCAGCGAGAAGACCAAAGTATCGTACGACGGCTGGTTCGGCGTCACGACCCGTTCCAAATTCTTCGACGTGATGAATGCACAGGAATACGTGGACTTCAAGAACCAGGCCGTCCGTAACCGCTACGGGACGGACGAGATGTCGCTGACCGAAGGTTACACGTCGCCCTACGGCAACAAAGCCTTCAACATGTGGCAGCTCTCCGACGGCAGCTATGTGGACAGCGACTGGAAATCGGCCGCCTTCCAGACCGGTCTGCAGCACAACCACACCGTCTCCGTACAGGGTGGTTCCGAGAAGACGCAGTTCTACCTCTCCGGCAACTATACCGACCAGAAAGGAATGGTGAAAGGCGACAAGTACAACCGCCTCGGAACCAATGCCAGCGTATCCAGCCAGGCAACCGAATGGCTGAAAGTGGGAGCCAACGTCAATGCCTCCACCTCCCAAACCAAATATACCGACCGTTCGCGCAAAGGCGGTACGTTTGCCACCGAAGGCTTCACCCGTATGGCGATCATCAACCCGCCCAACGTCCCTATCTATAACGAAGACGGGACACCTTATTTAGGTGAAGGCGGTTACTTAGGCATGAGCCCGAACACGGTCAAGAACGGCTACACCAACCCCGCCGCCCTGCTGACCTACGGCAGCGGCGTACAGTCCGAGATCACCCGTATCCTGACCAGCGTATTCGCCGACATAAGTCCGGTCGAGGGATTGACACTCCGTACACAATACGGCATCGACCACTCGCGCGTGGAAGATAAGATCTTCAATACAGCCATGATGTTCGGCGACACCGAGAACGGCCATGCAGCCAACTATGCAGCCAAGAGCACACAGGCAACCTGGACCAACACCGCGACCTACACTTTCAGCCTGGGCGAACACCACTTCGACATCCTGGCCGGTATCGAATCATTCGAAAAGAAGCTGGATCGCTGGGGAGCCGCGCGCGACATCCTTTTAGACGATAAATACGAAGTCTTCCAGGGTCCCTTCGCTACCATCTCGGCAGACGGGAACGCCATTTCCGAAAGCAGCCTGCTCTCCTATCTCGGACGTGTCAACTACGACTACCAGGCCCGCTACATGCTTTCCGTCAACTTCCGCCGAGACGGTTATTCAGCCCTGAGCAAAGATCACCGCTGGGGTAACTTCGGTGGAGCTTCGGCAGCCTGGCGTATCTCGTCCGAAAAATTCTTCGAACCGCTATCCAAAGTGATAACCGACCTGAAGATCAAGGGCAGCTGGGGTATCGTCGGTAACACCAACGTGGCCGACTATGCCTCCAAATCCTACTATTCGAACGGTTACTACGGTGACAACGGGAGCTACCTGTTAGGACAGATCGCCGACTCGAAGAACCTGAAATGGGAGTCGAGCACGAAATACGACGTCGGTTTCTCCGCCCAGCTGCTGAACAATATCACGGTGGACTTCGATTACTACAAAACCGTCTCGTCCGACCTGATCCTGAATGTCCCGGTATCTCCCTCGAAAGGTATCCCCAACAACTACATCACCACCAATGCCGGCAAGATGAACAACACAGGTATCGAGCTGAACATCGGGGCGGACATCATCAAGACTAATGATTTCACTTGGAACAGCAGCTTCAACATCACCACGACGAACAATAAAGTGACGAAGCTTGCAGACGGCATCGACCAGCTGGTATCCGGAAGTTCCACCGAAACGACCAACATCACCGTGCCGGGCAAATCCATCGGCCAACTCTACGTCTATCCGACCGGCGGTATCGACCGCGAAACGGGACGCCGTATCTTCTACGGAAAAGACGGGACGAAGGTACTGCTCATGTACGAAAAAGACGGACGCTTCTTCACCGAGGACGGACAGCCGTATGCCGAGAGCGACATCGAGCCGGTCATCTGCGGCAATACGCTACCTACCTTCTACGGCGGGTGGACCAACAACTTCCGCTACAAGGACTTCGACCTCTCCATCCTCTTCCAGTATTCCGGCGGTAACTACATCTACAACGGGACAACGGCCACCAACAGCGACATGCGTTATTGGAACAACACCACCGACGTACTGGAGAACTACTGGACACCGGAACGCAAGGATGCCAAATATGCCTATCCTATCTATGGCGACAACTATTCCAACGGTTCCGCCAAGCCCATCTCCGACTGGGTGGAGAAAGGCGACTACCTGCGTCTGAAGAACATCTCGCTGGGCTATACGTTCAGCACGAAGAAATGGCCGAAGAAGTTAGGCATAAGCTCGCTCCGCGTCTACGCACAGGCGCAGAACCTGTTCGTCATCACCGGCTACAGCGGCCTGGACCCGGAAGCCCTGACCAACAACACGAATGCCAACCTGCGCGGCGGTACGGACAAGAACACCCTGCCCCAGGCCAAGGTCTATACATTCGGAATGAACGTCACTTTCTGACAATCCCTAATATGTTTAACGATAAAACACAGGAAATATGAAAACAACATTGATATATACCCTATCGCTCGGCCTGCTGGTGGCCACAACCGGATGCAGTGACTTTCTGGAAAAAGAACCTCCACTGAACATTACGGAACAAGACGTCTTCTCCTCCCCCGAACGTTTGGACGGAGCCGTACTCGGCTTGTACGGCAAGATTAAAAACCCGTTCATGGGAGCCAAGACATACGTCTGCATCGAGAATATCGGCGACGACATGGTGAACGTCTCCGGCAACGGATACGAGGCGCTGGCCTCCTACGAGATGAACGTCGGCATGTCTACACAGGACAACGTAGACACCTGGAACGCCGCCTACCAGGCCATCAACAGCGCGAACACCTTCCTTAGCAGCCTCGAAAATGCCAAAGAAACGGCCGGAAACAAGTACGACCAGTATGTGCAGGAAGCCAAATTCGTACGGGCTTTCTGCTATTACTACCTGAATATGCTATATGCGAAACCTTATAAACTGGACAACAATGCCAAATCGGTCCCACTCCGTCTGAAAGCGGAAAACGACCTGTCGGGCAATGATTGCCCGCAGTCGTCCGTCAAAGAGATATTCGAACAGGTACTCCGCGACCTAAGCGATATTTCCGCCCTGCCGGCAACGGGAAATACCTACGCTACTGTTACCCGCGCCTCGCAAGCGGCAGCCTGTATGCTCCGGATGCGCTGCTACATGGCTATGGAAGACTGGGACAAAGCGATCGCGGCCGGAGAAGCCATCAGCGGATATGCTTTGAGCCCGGACATCGCAACCGTTTTCTCGGCCCCTTACTATTGTGAAGAGACGATCTTCACCTTCCCTATGGCCAGCACCAACCAAGCCGGTATGCAGGCTGCCGTCCCTTATTTCCACTACAGTGGTTCGTCCTTGGTACTCGATGTCAAAAGCGGCATACAGGGCAAAGCGGGTTACGGATTGGAAAGCGATGCCCGTATCTCTAAGTTGACAGGCACGGCCAACTCGCAACCGATACTAAAGAAGTTCACCGACGGGGCGAGCTATCTGGACTGGGTGCCTATCTTCCGCTATGCGGAGACGCTGCTCAACCTGGCGGAATGCTACGCGATGACAGGCAATGAGGAGAAAGCCAAAAGCGCACTTGCCCAGGTACGCCATCGCTCCGTTCCCGCCGCTTCCGACCCTCTGGATATCGCTTCCCTCAGTGACGAACGCCTGAAAGAGGCAATCTACAACGAACGGCGGGCCGAGCTTATCGGCGAAGCCATCCGCGCACTCGACATCCATCGGCGGGCCGAGAATTTCGTCAAAGGACAAGGTACTCCCAAAGCCTTCACCGTAACCCCGACCACTAACGGTTACATCTGGCCGATACCGACAATCGAACGGGCGGTAAACAAACTGATCACGGATTAGTATAACCAACGGTATAAGCCGACAGCCCTCACCCGACAAAGGTGGGGGCTTGTTGTTTCAACATCCTGAACCCGATCCGGCAATACAGGCATTTCTTCTTCTCACAATATTCGCGCTTCAACTGAATCAGCGCCTGGCTGTCGCCCGCATGACGGACAGTGATGCCGGCATGGCAGAAGGTGGAAACAATGCTGTTCTTTTCCGGCGGAATGCTTTCCAGAAGACGGGTGGCCCGTTCGCAATATTCAGGCTGTTTGTTGCGGAGCCCATAAGCGAAAAGCATCGGGACAACCGTATTGATCAGCAGGATGTTCAAGGCATTCTCACCCATCGGTTTCTCTTTCCGGGGAGAGGCATAGCGGAAATGGTAGTGCGTTTCCCAATAGTCCGAAGGGGAAACACGGAAATACTTCTTAATATCCCCGGTACTGCCTGCTTCCAGGATTGCGGAAAAAAGGGTGTCGTGCTGTACCCAGAGAGTCGCTAACTGGGCCACTTTGAGATAGGGAAAGTTCACGGGCCGGGTACGCAGGCTCTTAAACACAAAATCATCCATTGGCGAAAGGCCGAACTTATGGCGCAGGAACTCGTATTCGCGTTGCAACAACCGGTAATAATGATCTTCATTCTCTTCTGCTAACATACCCGCCTGGCCGAAAAGCATCGCCTCCACCTGCGAAGAGCTGCTCCTCTGTTTCCGTATGCAACGGAGCGGAAGGCTCTTTGCTAATCTTTCGAACGCATCGTTATTCACGCCAAAACCGAAATTACGGGTTAAAGTAATATAAAAAACTTCATTCCAATCGTTGTTATAGGCATCCAGAAGGGTAAAGATGTCATGTGTCTTCCGTTCCAGCCGCTCGCTCAGCAATGCTTCCAGCCAGCAGTCTATGTGCAATGGCTCGATCTGCCGGATATAATCGAGGCACGGAAGGGAAGCCTCGCGGTAGAGCAGCCAGTCTATGCTCCGGGCGACAGTGTCGGGGACAGCCAAGACCAACTGCGGAATCGGTTCGCCATTCGTCCGGACAGGCAGGAAGTCATCCACACCGGTGACGTGCAGGACCACGCTGTCGTAAGCCTTGTCCGTATCATGATGATGCAGTAGCCAGTCGGAAGCTTTATCATGTATTTCCACACTTCCGGCCCATAACGTTCCGTCGATTTTTATTTTTGCATTGAAGAAGTCCGGTCCCGCATCCGTATTCTGCATTCCGGGGTCAATCACCTGGACAGGGCGTCCGTCTGTAGTAGCCAAAGAAGCGGCTGCGTAAAGTTTGTATTTCCAAACATAATGTAATAAACGTTCCATCTTTTTTCAGAGTTAAGATTTATGTCCCAAATCTAAGCATTATTCTTTATATTTGCAGCACGTTATCAATGGAAAGTTGAAAGTTAAAATTTGAAAGTTAAATATATAGAGATGAAGATTGCACTTATCGGTTACGGAAAGATGGGAAAGACCATCGAACAGATTGCACTTGGCAGAGGACACCAGATCGTGTCTATCGTAGATATAAACAACCCGGAAGAGATACACTCCGACAATTTCAAGAGCGCCGACGTCGCCATCGAATTCACCACCCCGGCTACGGCATTCAACAACTATATGCAGTGTTTTGCTGCCGGTGTCCCGGTCGTATCGGGCACGACAGGCTGGCTCGACCGGGTCGGAGAAATCAAGGAAATGTGCGAGAAAGAGGGAAAAACCTTCTTCTATGCCTCCAACTTCAGCATCGGCGTCAACATCTTCTTCGCCCTCAACAAATACCTGGCAAAGATCATGAACAATTTCCCAGCCTACGACGTCAAGATGATGGAAACACATCATATCCACAAACTGGATGCACCGAGCGGAACAGCTATCACACTGGCCGAAGGAATCCTTGAAAACGTCGACCGGAAAGAACGCTGGACGCTGGAAACAGCCGAAAAGGCAACCGACATCCCCATCCATGCCATCCGCGAAGGAGAAGTGCCGGGCATTCACGAAATCACATACGAATCGGATGTCGACACGATCAGCATCAAGCATGATGCCAAGAGCCGTGCCGGTTTTGCCTTGGGAGCCGTTGTTGCCGCCGAATTTACCGCCGGCAAGAAAGGGTTCCTCGGTATGGATGATATGCTTAAATTCTAATTAACAAAAAGGACACATGAAGAAGTTTTCAAAAAAACAATGGATTAAATTCAGCATAGCAGCCATCCTCTATCTGCTTTTTACGCTCTGGATGCAAAATGCGTGGTTGCTGCTCGGCCTGATCGTGCTGGTCGATATCTTCCTTACCCAATATATTCCCTGGGGAGCCTGGAAACGGACTAAGAACCCACAAGTGCGCAACGTACTGGAATGGGTGGACGACATCCTGTTTGCACTGATTGCTGTCTACTTTATCAATATTTTCATCTTCCAGAACTACCAGATCCCCAGTTCGTCACTGGAGAAGTCACTCCTGGTAGGCGATTACCTGTTTGTCAGCAAGTTGAGCTACGGACCGCGCGTGCCGAACACGCCGATCGCTTTCCCACTGGTACAGAACACTCTGCCGTTCTTCAACTGCAAGTCTTACTTGGACTGGCCGGAATGGGACTACAAACGGGTGAAAGGTTTCGGACATGTGAAACGGAACGATATCGTCGTGTTCAACTTCCCGGCAGGCGATACGATTGCCATGAAGGTACAGAACCCGGACTATTATTCATTAGTGAAAGATTACGGGCGGGAAGCGATCCTGCTGGACAAAGCCACATTCGGCGATGTCATCTATCGCCCTGTCGACAAGCGCGAGAACTATGTTAAGCGCTGTATCGGTATGCCGGGCGACACGCTCGAAGTCCGCAACAACCAGGTTTACATCGACGGCGTTGCCGCCAAGAACCCGGAAAAGATGCAGCTCAAATATCTCTTGGAGACAAACGGTTCGATGTTGAGCGAAGAACAATTCCGCTTGTTGGACATCAGCAAGGCCGACCGCGCGATGATCGACGGCAACAATAATACGTCCCTGATGGCATTCTTGGGGATCAAGCCGAATGAGAACGGACAATACAATCCGGTTTATCACATCCCGTTGACCAAAAAAGCGTTGGAGACTGCGAAAAAACTTCCGATTGTCAAAAGCGTATTTGTAGAACCGGACACATTCGGTGGCGATACCTATTATCCGGTAGGCTACGAAACCGGCTGGAGCCGCGACAACTACGGACCGATATGGATACCGAAGAAGGGCGCAACAATCCCGCTGACAGAGCGAAATCTGGCTCTCTATAAACGTTGTATTGTCAACTACGAGCATAACAACCTCGAAGTAAAAGACGGAAAAGTCTATATCAACGGCAAGCCGGAGACATCCTATACATTCAAATACGACTATTACTGGATGATGGGCGACAACCGCCACAACAGCGCCGACAGCCGCTCGTGGGGCTTTGTTCCGGAAGACCATATCGTTGGAAAACCGATTATGATCTGGCTGTCTTTGGATAAAGACCGCAGTCTGTTCGACGGTGGCATCCGCTGGAACCGTATGTTCCGCTGGGTACATCCTGACTAAAAATATGAAACAATTCCTGATATCCGCAATCAAATGGTTGGCAATGATCCTCGTCATTGTAGGAATTGTCATGTCCGTCCGCCACTTCTGCGTCGAGTCTTACCGGATATCGACAAATGCGATGGAGGAGGCTTTACACCAGGGCGATTACATCCTGGTAAACAAGTTGCCGCTCGAAGGAAATCCCGGGCGGAACAGAGTTGTCCTGTTTACCAGCCCGCTGTTGAAAGACACTGTAAGCAGTCCCCTCTTCCTGAGCCGTTGTATCGGCATGCCGGGCGACACGATCCTTATCAGCAGCGACGGCTACGAGGTGAACGGAAAACGGCTTCCTCACTCGCCCCGTTCCCTCAGCACCTATTTCATTACCCAAAAGAGTGCGGCCGATTTCCTGAAAGCATTGCAAAAGCTGAATATTCCCGTAAGAGACTGGAAAAGCGAGACGTTCGGCTATTCTCTTTCGCTCACCTCCTTCGAAGAATACCAGCTGCGTGAAGAGCTGACGGAAGAGATGAATATCCATTTCATCCGGAACCAAGTAGCGCCCTATAAACTGGTTCTCCCGCGAAAAGACCGGGCCTACCGCCTGGACGAGGCAGCCCTCACCGCCTGCAAGGAAGCGATCCGGGCACAGGCCGGCGACAAAGCTGTCTTTCGCGACGGTAAGCTCTATCTGGATGGACGGGAGACGACGTTCTTCTTCTTCGACCAGGATTATTACTGGATGCTTTCCGACAACGTGAACGAATCGGTAGACTCCCGGCACCTGGGCTTTATCCCCCGCGACCATATCATCGGAAACGCCTGGTTCTGCTGGTTCAGTGCCGATAAACAACGAATCTTTAAACCCGTACATTGATGCAATCCGCCTATATTTCAACGACCTATCTGGGCCCTGTCCAGCAATATTGCAAGCTGCTCCAATACCCAGAAATACGTTTGGAGACTGCTGAAAACTACCTGAAGCAGACCTATCGTAACCGCTGTACCATCGCCGCCGCCAACGGGCCTCTCGCCCTGTCCGTCCCCATCGTAAAGCCGGACAGCCTGAAATGCCCGACCAAAGATATCCGCATCTCGGATCACGGCAACTGGCGCCACCTGCACTGGAACGCGCTGGTATCGGCCTACAACATGAGCCCCTTCTTCGAATATTACGAAGAAGACTTCGCCCCTTTTTACCAAAAGAAATATGATTTCCTGTTCGATTACAACGAAGAACTGCGCGGATTGATTTGCCGCCTGTTAGACATACAGCCGAACATCATCTGCACGGAAGAATACCTGCCGGACGTCGAGCACGACTTCCGCGAAACAATCCGCCCCAAACACGAAGGAGAAGACCCCGAGTTCCGCCCGCAACCTTACTATCAGGTATTCCGGGACAAACACGGCTTCTTGCCGAACATGAGCATCGTAGACTTGCTGTTCAACATGGGACCGGAAGGATTATTAGTGTTGCGGGATTCGATCGAGACAAATATATTGTAGTCAATAATTCAAACCGAACCACCAAAGCGGAAGAATGTTACCGGCCGAAAATTCTATTTGGTCTTTTACGACATATCCTTCCTCTGCATTTTCAATCTGTTTCTTACCTTTGGATTTTCCTCCGACCTCGAATGTCCTCCGACCGATCTGGAAATCAGAAATAGAAGACGATATGACAGGATTCTTCACTCTAACCTGATTCAAAAAAAATGTCTCACGCAGATTTCCAACATTCACCTCATTCTCTGCAAGAGCATAAATCAAATTCGTGTTGTCAAGATATACCTTTTCTATTTTGCCGAGACCTCTGACTCCTCCTGTATCATCCCGCAATTGGGCTATCATACCGGCATCTTCGATATAGAGGA
This sequence comes from Parabacteroides sp. AF17-28, assembly GCF_003479205.1. Taxonomy (NCBI): domain Bacteria; kingdom Pseudomonadati; phylum Bacteroidota; class Bacteroidia; order Bacteroidales; family Tannerellaceae; genus Parabacteroides; species Parabacteroides sp. AF17-28. The sequence continues at coordinate 64,367 of NZ_QUGV01000023.1, forward strand.
AATAGTCGGACATTTGATTACGACCGGCTCCAATCATTTCGGCCAATTTACTCATATTAGGCTTGAAAGGAACGCTTTTAGCTATTATAGCGAGCAGTTTTTTAAACTTACGCCCCATAGAAGCCGGCATATCTGCAAATATCGGGATATCGTTTTCCAGCGTCAAGTTGATAATCTGCCGCAGCTTTTCTTCAAAACTGTTTTCTTTTGCAAAAGGATAATAGCCGCGTTTCAGATAGTCTTCGAAGTAGAGTAGCGGTGTTTTCAAGTTTGTTTCCTCCGGCAACCTGTTGACTATTTCATCCAATGAAAAAGCCGGAACCGGAATATGCTGAAAAAGTGCAAGGTATTCACGGAAAGAAAGTCCATACAAGTGATAGACAACAGCTCTCCGGCTCAAGTCGGAAGCTCCCTTGTTCAAATCCAATACAGAAGAACCGGAAAAGACTACCTTCAATTCGCTATAATAATCATATATGAGCTTCAGTTCTTTTGACCAATCTTTATATTTATGTATCTCGTCAATGAACAAGTAATGCATTCCCCTCTGCACCAATTTTTCAGCAAGATCCAACAGTTTGTGTTCACTGAAATAAATATCATCAGCATTCACATAAAGCACATCGTCTGCCTCCAACTCTTTTTTAATATACTGCAGCATCAAAGTCGTTTTACCGACACCTCGCGGTCCTCTGATACCGACAATACGGTTATTCCAGTCTATCTCATGATAAAGATAGCGGTAAAAACTTGTATCCGTTTCGCGGAGTAATTTCTTGTAAATTCTGATTAGATTGTCCATATAATTATGCTTTGTGACAAAGATAACAAAAAAATGCACTTGACAAGTGCATTTTAGTATTATATTTGCACTTGACAAGTGCAGGACCAGAGAACAGGAGGTTCAAAACTTTTTATCATTGACTTGTACGGAAAAAAGATCGCAAGGAAAGGTAATGCTTACTTTTGTACAACAAACCTTATTTATTACCTTGATATGAACTATTTGTACTTGATCGATTTGCTCTTCCAGGATTAATCTTTATCTTTGTATCGAAGACCTTAGAATTAATATTATGCATTTCAAAGCAATCTTGTCAATAACAATAATTTGTCTTATTACCATCTCAAGGAGTGGCATCGCACAACCGGTATCTGCCAACATCGAGACAATGTTGAACCAGCTGGATTCCCTTCTGGCTCAAAAAGATAAGTTCGTCGCTATGAAAGCCAATAAGATAGAAGAGTTGAGAAAGATGAAGAGGAAGGCGATAACCGAAGAAGAAGAATTCTGGCTCAACAAACTTTTTTATGACGAATACATGGTTTATGACAGCGATTCCGCCTTGGCCTACATTTATAAAAACTTAGAAATAGCCTCTCATTTAAACAACCCGAAATGGGCTGCGCAATGGAAAATAGAACAGGCATTTATCTATACGGCCACCGGTTTCCTGAAAGAAGCGCTGGACGTCCTGCAGGAGATAAAAGCGGATGAACTACCGCCCCTTTTGAGAACCGATTATTACGGACAAATGATGTATCTTTATTCCCACTATGGACAATATTCAGGAGATAACTCACAACAAAGCGAATCGTATTACGCCAAAGAGAGATCGTACCGCGACTCTGTCTTCATCCATACGACCGATAATCACCCGCTCTACTTATGGTACAAAGGATGGCAATATTACGGGACACCCGAGGCCGGTAAAGTGATCGAACTTTTAAGACAGACACTGGCCACGTCTCCGTTCGACACAAGAAGGGATGCAATGAACGCTTATATCCTGTCTCTGTTATACCGGGAGAACGGTAACGAAGAAGAGTATCTTCGTTACCTCATTTTATCAGCAGTCGCTGATATCCGGTCGGCCAATCATGACATCGCTTCATTAGAGGAATTGGGCAAGATTCTATATGAAAAAGGAGACATAGACCGCGCCTATTCTTACCTTAACTATTGCTTAGGATGCGTACAACTGTACAAAAACAGGATACGCATGATCAGCCTTTCTTCCGTACTGGATACGATCCATAAAACATATGAACAACGCAACAAGATACAAGAGGCCAAACTGCACCAATATCTGTTTTTGGTAAGTCTGCTTTCCCTAATCTTATTGGCCGCCATCCTGTTCATCCGCATTCAGATCAGAAAAGTCAAAGAATCAAGGAGAAATCTGAACGAAATGAATCAAGTTCTAAACAAGCATGTGATAGAACTGGAAGAAGCCCAAAAGCAATTGGCCGATGCGAACCGGCAGCTCCAGCTGTTAAACAGCCAGCTTCAAGAAACCAATACCGAGCTGACGGAATCGAACTATGTCAAAGAAGAATATATCGGTTATATATTTAATATCTGTTCCAACTATATCAGCAAACTGGATGAATATAGAAAGAACATAAACCGGAAAGTTAAAACCGGAATGGTAGACGAAGTGAAGAAGATGACGGACGTACCTTCTTTCATCTCCAATGAACTGAAAGAGTTTTATCGCAATTTCGACGCTATCTTCCTTCATATTTATCCCGACTTTGTATCCGATTTCAACTCATTGCTGCAACCGGACAAACAAATCGTTTTGAAAGAAGGGGAATTGCTGAACACCGAACTGCGGATTTATGCCTTGGTCCGTCTTGGAATCAGCGACAGCGTGAAGATTGCCGAGTTTCTCCACTGTTCTCCGCAAACAGTGTACAACAGCCGGTTAAAAACACGCAGTAAATCGATTATTCCTAAAGAACAATTTGCAGAAACCGTAAAAGCATTAGGAAAAATAAAGAATTGAGCATCATCAAACATTCCTTTTAGCCTGTCGAATACTTACTTTTTTCATCTGCACAAAAACCACATATAATTAATTATCAACAATATACCACACACTCCAACTTACTTTTTTTACTTACCGACATATTGAAGCCGGCAAGAGTCATTTTACTTTTGCCAACACAAAACAATATTAATTTAGTTCGTTAACTTTAAAATGTATTCAGCATGAAAAACATTTTTTTAAGTAAAGGATTTCATAGAGGAATAGTGCCTCTATTGTTCCTCTTGTTATTCCCCGCATTCATATATGCGCAGAAAGTAACGGTCAGTGGCCAGGTAAAAGACGTGCAAGGGGAACCGATCATCGGTGCCAATGTAGTTATTAAAGGGACAACCATTGGCGTAATCACAGACCTGGACGGCATGTTCAGTATTCCCGATGTGGAAACCGGCGCAACAATCGATATTTCCTATATCGGTTACCTGCCGCAATCATTCATTGTGAAAGACATGAAACCGCTGTCTGTCACCTTAAAAGAAGATACACAAGCTCTTGAAGAAGTTGTCGTTATCGGTTACGGTGTCCAGAAAAAGAGCGTGGTAACGGCTTCCATAGCCAAAGTTGGTTCTGAAGAACTGGCTCAGACGGCTCCCGTCCGCGTGGATAACGCATTGAAAGGTCTGGCTGCCGGTGTACAGGTAACCACACAGAACGGCCAGCCGGGTACAGGTTCAGTCATCCGTGTTCGCGGAACAGGAACCATCAACACGGCCGATCCTCTTTATATCGTAGACGGCATGCCGATCAGTGGCGGCATCGATAACATTAACCCTGCCGACATAGCTTCTATAGAAGTATTGAAAGATGCCGCTTCAGCTGCCGTGTATGGTTCCCGTGCCGCCAACGGCGTAGTTTTGGTTACAACCAAGCAAGGTGCGATCGGTAAAGTGAGAGTTTCTTACGATTTCTCGTATGGCTGGCAGTCCGCCTGGAAAAAACGCAGTATGCTGAATGCCTCCGAATATGCGACGCTGATGAACGAAGCACAGCAGTATTCCAACGGTACCGACCGCTTTGCAGACACAAATCTGGGCGTAGGCACAAACTGGCAGGATGTATTGTTTAACGACGGAGCTCCCGTGCAGAACCATCAGTTAAGCGTCAGCGGTGCAAACGAAAAAGTAAGCTACTATTTTTCAGCCGGCTATTATAACCAGGAAGGTATTATCGGTGGAAACTACGACCGCTCCAACTACGAACGTCTTTCATTCCGCAGCAATACCCTTTATAACCTGTTCGACGAGACGAAAAACCGTAACTGGTTGAACAAAATGACCATCGGAGTCAATATGTCTTATTCCCGCATAAACAGCATCGGGGTCAGCGCCGGTAACCTGACAGGTTCTCCGTTGGGAGACGCTCTTTTCATGGATCCGACAATGGAAGTCTACGCACAGGATGAAGACCATGTAAACGGCTATACGGCAGATATCCGTAGCAAGTACGGCGATCCCGTACGTGACCAACTCACCGGACAGGTATTGCAGATTCCGGAAAACTTCAACGAAATCACAAACCCGCTGGGCCGTATGTCCGCACAACCCGGAACAAAAAACAATTCGGATAAGATCATCGCCAACCTGACCGCCGAACTGGGCATCTGGGATAATCTGAAGTATAAATTCTCTTGGGGTTCGGACCTCGCATTTTGGGGAGCCGACAGTTGGAATCATCCTTATTATTTAGGCAGGAACTGTAATCAATCCATTGCCGACGGACGTTCCAGCGTTACATCCGAGATGAATCGCGGTTATACCTGGCAGATTGAAAATGTGTTGACTTACGACAAAACAATCAGCCAGCATACTTTTAATGTGGTATTGGGACAATCGGCCGAACGCAACGCAGGCCGCCAGCTGTACGGGATGGCAAAAGATTTGATTGCCTACATGGACGACAAGGCCAATATCGACTTTACGACCTCCCTGCCGAATAACGGGAACCGGAATACGGAAGGCGGATTGACCGACCCGCACTCTTTGGCTTCCTATTTCGGACGTTTAAGCTACAACTTCGCAGAACGTTATATGTTGCAGCTGACTGTACGCCGGGATGGTTCATCACGCTTCGGTGAAAACAACAAGTGGGGTACTTTCCCTTCTGTTTCTTTAGGATGGAATTTAACAAACGAGCCGTTTATGGAAAAGCGTCCTGATTGGCTGACGAATACGAAGGTACGTCTCTCCTGGGGTAAGAATGGTAATGAGGCCATCGGTAACTTCCGCTACACAGCCAACGTGTCGATGAACAACAACTATCCTTTCGGTGCTTACGGCAGAGGTGAACAGATCATAATGGGTTCCAAGCCTTCAGGCACCCCCAATGCGGATCTGATGTGGGAAGAATCGGAACAATATGATGCCGGTATCGATTTCGGCTTCCTCGGTAATGCGCTGACCTTTACGGTCGACTACTACCAAAAGAAGACCAACGGCATGCTGAAAGAAATGGCAATCCCTAACTATCTGGGTGAATCGAAGCCTTGGGGTAATGTCGGTTCAATGAAAAACGAAGGTGTAGAGTTTGAAGTCGGTTACAAATACAGCCACAAGGACTTCCGCTTCGGAGTCAGCGCCAATGTATCTTATCTGAAGAACAAACTGGTAGACTTAGGAACGGCTGACGGTTTCGAAATGATGGACCAGGTACACATCCTGGGGAATGTCGGCCGTGCTGAAAACGGTATGCCTTATCCTTACTTCTACGGTTATAAGACAGCCGGCATTTTCCAGAACCAGGCAGAAATCGATGCTTACACGAACAGCAAGGGAGAAAAATTGCAGCCGCTTGCCGTCCCTGGTGATGTAAAATTCGTAGACTTGGACGGAAATGGTACGATCGACGATGAAGATAAAACCATGATCGGTAAAGGTACTCCGGATTGGACCTTCGGTTTGAATCTGACTGCTGCTTATAAGGATATTGACTTTTCAATGTTATTTTCCGGCTCATTGGGACAGGATATTATGGACGTAACCCGTCGCTTGGATGTATCTGCCGTAAATGTACCTCAGGAATTTATGGATCGTTGGCACGGAGAAGGTACTTCCAATATGATGCCTCGCTTCTGTTATCCAGGTGATGATATGAACGGCAACTGGAAAAAAGTATCTGATTTATATGTGCACAACGGCAGTTTCGCCCGTATCAAGAATATGCAGATCGGCTACACGCTGCCGAAGAACCTGACACGCAAATTCTTTGTCGACAGACTTCGTTTGTATGTCGCTGCCGAGAACCTGTTGACATTGACCTCCTATAAGGGCTTGGATCCGGAAATAAACGCCAAAGACGCTGCCGGAGACAAATCAAACGGTATCGACCGCGGCTACTATCCGCAAGCCCGTACATTTACAGTTGGCTTGAATCTTAATTTCTAATAATTTAAAAAATAGAATCGATATGAAAAAGAATAAATTATATACTTTTGTTGCTACCACAATACTTGCAACGGGACTTGTTTCGTGTGGAGACAGTTTCTTAACCGAAGAACCGGCAAGCAGCGTACCCATCACTGGCTATTATACCGATGATGCAAAAATGGTCGAAGCAATGGCGGCCGCTTATGATCCGATGCAGTGGTTCGACTACTACAATGGTTGGTTTCCTTTGAATCTGGCCTGGGACGCAGGAAGCGATGATATTTATCCGGGTGGAGGCGACACTTCCGACCAAGGTTATCTTCATGAAATCTCCTGGTATGGCTGTAGCCCTACCAATGATATAAAGGGAGCATGGACCGTAGCCTACTCCGGCATAAACCGCTCCATCCGTTTAATGGATAATGCGGAAGCCGCGAATATTTCCGAAGCAGACAAAAAAGCTTACAATGCGGAAGGACGGGTATTGCGCGATTGGTACTATCTGGTATTGTGGAAAACGTGGGGAAATGTTCCTTTCTATACAGAGAACCTGACATTCCCGTATATCGCAGAACAGTTGAAAGCCGATGAGGTATATAATAATATGGTAACCGACCTGGAAGACGTATTGGCATCCAATATCCTCCCGATGAAACGCGATCTCGCGTGGGCAGGCCGGATGACTCAGGCTGCCGCTGCCATGATTTATGCCGATTATGTTATGTATCAGAAAGATGAAAGCCGTTATTCAAAGGCATTGGGCTATATGAAAGATATCATTGCTTCCGGCCAGTATAAACTGGTTACGGACTACGATGACCTGTTCGCCTATGCAACGGAATGGTCCGATGAAATCATCCTTGATATCAACTACATCTCTGCCGGCGGTAAACGCGGCTGGGGCAATGCCGGTGCTTGCGGCGGTACTGTCATTCCTGCCATGATCGGTGTGGATGGATTGAATTATGTCGGCGGTTTGGATACGGGACATGGCCCGTACACTGAGTTTGAAGGCGGCTGGGGCTTCTGTGTCATCACGAAGGATGCCTATGATGCTTTCGAGCCGGGAGATATCCGCCGTGATGTTGCAGTATTGAATATTGACACTTACCAGGAAGAAATGATGAACAAAGGAATTGCAGTGAACTATACGGGCCGTTACCAGAATACCGGTTATTTCCTGCGCAAATATTTAGGCCGTCCGGGTGGTAAAGCCGACCAGGCAGGCGATGCAGACTTGAACTGGGAAAACAATTTCCACCTGTACCGTTATGCAGAAACACTGTTGAATGCGGCAGAACTGGCATGGCGTACAAATTCGGGAGAAGCGCAAAGCTATTTCGATCAGGTACGCGACCGTGCAGGTTTAGGTTCCAAGGCTATTTCCGAAGAAGCTATCATGCAGGAACGCCGTGTAGAATTGCTCGGTGAAGGTAAGCGATACTTCGACTTGATCCGTTTCGGCAAGGCATCGACAGTCTTAACACCGGGTGGCGGCGCCATCTATGAGACAAAAGACGAGCACCGTTATGTTTATACTGACGGGACCATCACGGATGAAAAGAAGAAAGGTGAAGTCAAAACGGATGAAAACGGCAAGCCGATAAATCTCGCGATTGGCGGAACACTGAAATGGACGGAAAGAGGCAAGGCTATTCCACAGCGCCCGCAATGGACGGAAAACAAGAAATACCTGCCGATTCCCCAGATTGAAATAGAATCTTCGCATGGAGCAACCGTACAGAATCCATATTAATTGATTAAACAACATGGGGATATCCACAGAATAAATTCTTAGGATATCCCCTTTTATTATATGATACCATGAATAAAGTTTGGATTTCATTTTTATGCATCTTCTGCACTTGCGGACTATTTGCCGCACCGGAAGAAACAGAGAAAGTTCCGCAGGGCTACACCTTAATTTGGCAAGACGAGTTCAACGACGCTTCTTCATTGCCGGATCCTGCGAAATGGTGGTATGAAAGCGGCGGTCACGGTTGGGGCAACCACGAACTGCAAACCTATGTGGAAGGTTTCCGGGGTACTGATACCTGCGCGGTGGTAAGCGACGGCACGCTAAAGATAATCCTCAAAAAAGCAGGTGATGACGTTTATTCCATCCGTATGAATACGTACGAAAGCTGGACATACGGCTATTTCGAAGCCCGTATGAAGCTTCCGGCAGGGAAAGGCACCTGGCCCGCTTTCTGGATGATGCCAAAGAACGGCAAGACGTGGCCCGGTGACGGTGAAATAGACATCATGGAGGAAGTAGGATACGACCCCAACGTCGTACATTCCACCATCCACTGCGAAGCCTACAACCACCGGAAAAATACGCAAAAAGGCAAGAACATACTTGTACCTGCAGCCCAGTCGGATTTCCATGTCTATGCTGTCGAATGGACGGAAGACATCATCAAAGGCTATGTCGACGGAGAATGTTACTTTACTTTTGAAAACGACAAAACCGGCAACAAAGACACCTGGCCTTTCAACACGCCTTTCTACCTGAAACTGAATCTGGCCTGGGGTGGCGACTGGGGAGGTGCGAAGGGTATAGACGAAACAGCGCTTCCCACTGTCTTTGAAATAGATTACGTACGTGTATATCAAAAAAAATAATCCATGAATATAAAACGATTATCTGCCTGCTTGTTGCTTTTGCCTCTTTTATCGTGCGCAGAACCTCAAGAGGCTAAAGAAGGAGATGTTGAAAGCCGGGTAGACGCTTTGCTAAAGCAAATGACCTTGCAGGAAAAGATCGGCCAGATGAACCAGTTAAGTCCTTTTGGTGGCATCGAAGAAATGGCAGGGCTGATCAAGGAAGGAAAAGTAGGTTCGTTGCTGAACCTGACCGATCCTGGATTGGTGAATAAGGCACAGGAAATAGCCGTAAAAGAGTCCCGCTTAGGAATACCACTTTTGATGTCGCGGGATGTCATCCATGGCTATAAAACAATCTTCCCGATTCCTTTGGGACAAGCGGCCACTTTCAATCCTCAAATAGCAAAAGACGGAGCCAGGGTAGCGGCTATCGAAGCATCGGCCGACGGAATCCGTTGGACATTTGCCCCAATGATCGACGTATCGAGGGATGCACGCTGGGGACGTATGGCGGAAAGTTGCGGGGAAGATCCCTACCTGTCTGCCGTGATGGGAACTGCAATGGTAATGGGGTTCCAGGGCGATTCCTTGAATGACCCCACATCCATGGCTGCCTGTGCCAAGCATTTTGTCGGCTATGGAGCTGTAGAAAGTGGAAAAGACTATAACTCGACATTCATCCCGGAACGCGTGTTGCGCAACGTCTATTTTCCTCCTTTCGAGGCGGTTGCCAAGGCAGGATGCGCGACGTTTATGACCTCGTTCAACGATAACGACGGAGTCCCTTCCACGGCAAACAAATTCATTTTAAAAGATGTACTCCGGAAAGAATGGAACTACGACGGCATGGTGGTGACAGACTGGGCCTCAGCAGCAGAAATGATCGCACACGGCTTCTGCAAAGATGAGAAAGAAGCAGCTGAAAAAGCGATCAATGCCGGCGTAGATATGGATATGGTAAGCAGCGTCTTCATTCATAACATGGAGGCATTGGTGAAAGAGAAGAAGGTTTCGGAAGCCACAATAGACGATGCTGTCCGCAACATCCTGCGGTTGAAATTCAGGTTAGGGTTATTTGAGAACCCATATGTGGACGCCGACCAATCGGTAAAATATGCAGAAGACCATTTGGCTAAGGCCAAGGAAGCCGCCATCCAATCGGCTATCCTGTTGAAAAACGACAAACAGACTTTGCCTCTGACAGATAAGATCCGCACGATCGTCGTAACAGGCCCGCTGGCGGATGCCCCGCATGACCAGCTGGGAACATGGGTTTTCGACGGGGAAAAGGAACATACCCAGACACCGTTGAAAGCATTGCAGGAAATGTATGGCGACAAAATACGGATTGTCTACGAACCGGGACTCGCCTACAGCCGCGACAAACAGCGCGAAGGCATCACGAAAGCAGTTGCCGCCGCCCGGAACGCCGATATCGTATTGGCCTTCGTTGGCGAAGAAGCCATCCTTTCAGGAGAAGCGCATTCTTTAGCCGATTTGAATTTGCAGGGAGCACAGGCTGACCTAATCTCCGTCCTGTCACAAACCGGCAAACCCGTCGTGACAATCGTCATGGCCGGTCGGCCACTGACAATTGGAAAGCAGGTGGAAGAATCAGCAGCCGTCCTCTACTCGTTCCACCCCGGCACAATGGGTGGTCCGGCCTTGGTCGACCTGCTGTTCGGAACAGCTGTCCCAAGCGGAAAAACTCCGGTTACCTTCCCTAAAATGACAGGACAGTCACCTATATATTACGCGCATCATCACACAGGACGCGCTCCGAGCGAGCAGGAAATCCTTATAGATGAAATACCTTTGGAGGCCGGACAAACATCGTTAGGCTGCACCTCTTTCTATATGGATGCCGGCTTCGGCCCTTTATTCCCGTTCGGATACGGACTGAGTTATACGACTTTCCAATACGACCGGATAAACATCTCCGCAGATAAACTGAAGACAACCGATACACTGATTGCCAGCGTCGACATTACAAACACCGGGAAATATGCCGGAACAGAAGTCGTACAGCTTTACATACAGGATAAAGTCGGTTCCGTCACCCGTCCGGTTAAAGAGCTGAAAGGGTTCAAGCGCGTCGACCTGCAACCCGGGGAAAAACAGACTGTCACGTTCTCTCTTCCTGTCAGCGAACTGGCATTCTGGAATATCGATATGCAAAAAGTCGTCGAACCGGGCGATTTCACCATTTGGTTAGGCACGAACAGCCAGGAAGGGCTTTCTGCCGATTTCGAAGTTATTAATTAAGTAATCAGAGATGAACATGAGAAATATTATAATTTACGCATTACTGATCATAGGATGTTTAGTTGCGTGCCAACAGCAAACACAGCAAGAGCCGACAATTACGCCTGCGCCCGAATCCTTCATCCGCATAGACGGACAGAATCTCATCCTTCCGAATGGAAGCAAGTTCCTGATAAAAGGGACGAACTTAGGCAACTGGCTGAATCCGGAAGGATATATGTTCGGATTCAACAAGACCAATTCTCCGGGCCGGATCAACCAGATGCTTTGCGAAATGGTCGGACCGGACTTTGTCGCCGAATTCTGGAAACAGTTCAAGGACAACTACATCACCCGGGAAGACATCGAGTTCATTGCTTCCACAGGCGCAAACACCATACGCCTGCCGTTCCACTATAAACTGTTCACGGATGAAGACTATATGGGACTGACCGCAGCGCAAGACGGCTTTGCCCGCATAGACAGTGTCGTCGGCTGGTGCCGGGACAACCATCTTTACCTGATACTGGATATGCACGATGCACCGGGCGGACAGACCGGCGATAACATCGACGACAGCTACGGTTACCCCTGGCTGTTCGACAGCGAACCAAGTCAACAACTGTTTTGCGACATTTGGCGCAAGATAGCCGATTACTATAAGAATGAACCGGTAATCTTAGGATACGAACTGATCAACGAACCGATCGCCCCTTATTTTGAAAACATGGAAGAGCTGAATGCCACGCTGGAACCACTCCACAAACGGGCGGTCGCAGCCATCCGTGAGGTAGACCGCAACCACATCATCCTGTTGGGAGGCGCCCAGTGGAACGGCAATTTCCGTCCCTTCACCGATTCGACTTACGACGACAAGATCATGTACACCTGCCACCGCTACGGGGGAGAAGCGACTCAAGCCGCCATCCAGGAAATCATCGACTTCCGCGACCGGGTGAACCTGCCGATGTATATGGGCGAAATAGGCCACAACCGGGAAGCCTGGATGAACGCTTTCTGCCATGTCATGGAAGAGAACAATATCGGATGGACCTTCTGGCCTTACAAGAAAATAGACAATTCCGCATTTGCCGGCATCAAGGCACCGGAGGACTGGGAAAGTATAGTCGCTTTCTCCGAAGCTCCCCGAAGCACTTACAAAGAAATCCGGGATGCACGGCCAGAACAGGAAAAGGCCAAAGCGACCTTGCTTGAGTTTATCCGGAACAGCCGGATCGAGCAGTGCATCATCCAAAAAGAATATATTCAATCACTCAATCTAAAAGTACGATAACAATATGGATATCATCAAAAGTATAGCTTGTGCGTTCTTATTCCTGCCGGCTCTGGCTAACGCACAACAGCAGGAAGTCCCGGTTTATCTGGACAACAGTAAACCGGTGGAAGAACGGGTGGAAGACGCTCTTTCGCGGCTGACACTCGAAGAAAAGGTTGCGCTGACGCACGCCCAGTCCAAATTCAGTTCGACCGGCGTTCCCCGTCTGGGAATCCCCGAATGCTGGACCACCGACGGCCCGCACGGTATTCGTCCGGAAGTGCTTTGGGACGAATGGGATCAGGCAGGATGGACCAACGACTCGTGTGTGGCCTTCCCGGCCCTCACCTGCCTGGCAGCCTCCTGGGATACGGAAATTGCCCGCCTTTACGGGAAAAGTATCGGTGAAGAGGCCCGTTACCGCAATAAAAATATGCTGCTCGGACCGGGTGTCAACATCTATCGGACTCCGTTGAACGGCCGTAACTTCGAATACATGGGTGAAGACCCCTATCTGGCCGGCCGGATGGTCGTCCCTTACATCCAGGGCGTACAGGCGAACGGCGTTGCTGCCTGTGTCAAGCACTATGCACTGAACAACCACGAAGTGAACCGTCATACTACAAACGTTATCGTCGATGACCGGACTTTATATGAAATCTACCTGCCTGCGTTCAAAGCTGCCGTCACCGAAGGCAAAGCATGGGCCATCATGGGGGCGTACAACCTGTATAAGAACGAGCACAACTGCCATAATCAGTTCTTGCTAAACAACATCCTGAAAGGGGAATGGAAATTCGACGGCGTGGTTGTCTCAGACTGGGGCGGCACGCATGATACCGGGGAAGCCATCCGGAACGGACTGGACATGGAATTCGGCAGTTGGACAAACGGACTTTCGAACGGTTCCAGCAATGCCTATGACAACTATTACCTTGCATTGCCCTATCTGCAACTTATCCGCGAAGGGAAAGTTGGAACCGAAGAGCTGGACAACAAAGTCCGTCGCATTCTCCGTCTGGCTTTCCGCACCAACATGAACCCCCAACGTCCCTACGGCGCCCTTTGCTCGGACGAACACTTCGATGCGGCCCGCCGGATCGGCGAAGCGGGGATCGTCCTCTTGCAGAACCGCGACAACGTATTGCCTATCGACACCGATCAAGCCAAACGTATCCTGGTCGTAGGTGAAAATGCCATCAAGATGATGACCGTCGGAGGCGGTAGTTCATCGCTCAAAGCCAAATATGAACTCTCGCCCCTCGACGGACTCAAGAAACGTATCAACGGCCGTACGGAAGTACTTTACGCCCGCGGCTATGTAGGGGATCCGACCGGCGAATACAACGGAGTAATCACCGGCCAGAATCTTCGGGACGACCGGTCGCCCGAAGCCCTGATCGACGAAGCTGTCGAAATAGCCCGCACAGCCGACTATGTCATCTTTATCGGCGGACTAAACAAAAGCACGGGACAGGACTGCGAAGATTCCGACCGAGCCGGCCTCGCCCTGCCTTACGACCAGGATCGGGTAATCCGTGCCCTCGCCGCAGCCAATAAGAAACTCATTGTCGTAAACATCTCCGGTAACGCCGTTGCCATGCCCTGGCTCAAGGAAGTGCCGGCAGTCGTACAAGCCTGGTATCTCGGAAGCGAAGCCGGAAATGCTCTCGCCTCTATCCTGCTGGGTGATGTCAATCCTTCCGGTAAATTGCCTTTCACCTTCCCCAACGCATTAGAGGAAGTACCTGCTCATAAATTAAACACCTATCCGGGCAAGCCTCGTGAAGACGGCAGCCATATCGTCGACGTGGAATATAACGAAGGACTCTTTGTCGGTTACCGCTGGACGGACAAGGAAAAGATCCGTCCCCTCTTCCCCTTCGGACACGGATTGAGCTATACGACATTCGAATATGGAAAAGTGACGGCAGACAAGAAAGTGATCAAAGCCGGCGAACCGGTCACCTTCACCGTCAGCGTCCGGAATACAGGGAAACGGGAAGGTGCGGAAATCGTGCAACTCTACATCAGCGATAAGAAATCATCCTTGCCCCGTCCGGTAAAAGAGTTGAAGGGTTTCAGCAAAGTACGCCTGCAACGCGGCGAAGCGAAACAGGTCTCCATTACTGTCAACACCGATGCTTTGAGCTTCTTTGACGACAGCAAGCACGAATGGGTAGCCGAACCGGGAGAGTTCGAAGCGCTGATAGGAGCCTCCTCCACTGATATACGCGACCGGATTAAGTTCGAGTTGAAATAAATCGACCAAGGCGTTCCACAAATACCGTTTGTGCCGTACAGGAGTGAACAACCCGGCAAACAGAACGGTTTATGCGGAATGCCTTGTGTTTTTATAAACACCCGTTATTCATGTCACAGCTGTAAAACAAAAGAATGACAACCGTAACACAAAAGGAAGACAGTTGTAACATGAAAAGAATACGGATGTGACATACAATAGAAGAGGGGGAATCAGTTCTTCTTCAACGTGTAATCCGTCACACCCAACGACTCGTATGCCTGGAGCAACGCCTCGTCGTTGTCGGATATCATCAGGAGTTTGTCGTTCTCTTTCAGTTCCGTGTTGCCTTTCGGGATGAAATAGAGGCCGTCGCGTTTCACCATAACGGCCAGCGTATGGTCGGGCAAGGTAAGCTCCATCAGCCTGTTGCCGTGTGCAAGGACGGCCGGGGTAATATCTATTTCGCTCATGGCACTCTTGATCTCTTCCGGCAGTTCGATCCCAAATTCGTTTTTCCGCTCCGGCTCGTCCACCAGCCCAAGCCATTTGGCCGCCTGTGTGACGGTTGTGCCCTGTATCAGGAGGGAAAGGATCGTGATAAAGAAAACCACATTGAAGATCGTGCCGGCATGCTCGATCCCAGCAATCATCGGATAAGTAGCAAAGATGATCGGCACGGCTCCGCGAAGCCCCACCCACGAGATATACAGCTTGCCTTTCACCGAAAAATTCTTGAACGGCAGCAGGCAAAGGAAAACACTCAGCGGACGGGCCACCACAATCATAAAGAAACCCACCGTCAACCCGATCGGCGCTACCGGAAGCAACTCGTGCGGATTAACCAGCAAGCCCAGCGTAAGGAACATCACTATCTGCCACAGCCAGGTGAAGCCATCGAAAAACGTCCTCATACTCTTCTTATGCACAATCTTAGCATTCCCGACCACCAGTCCGGCAATATAAACGGCCAGGTAGCCGTTGCCCTTGCACAGGGTCGTCACCGAGAAGGTGAAAAACGCCGTTGTCAACAACAGGATCGGATACAACGACTCATTGTCGATATCGATATGATTGATAATATACACAGCTAACTTCCCTAACAGGAAACCGGCGACAGCCCCGACGGAAAGCTGGATAATCAGTTGCAACACGGCGTCTTGTAAGTTCATGCCTCCCACCTGGATATAAGCGATCAGAAGAAGCGTCAGCATATAGGCCATCGGGTCGTTACTACCGCTCTCCAACTCGAGCGTCGGCCGCAACCGTTCTTTCAGGTAGACGCCTTTGCTACGCAGGATCGAGAAGACGGAAGCCGAATCGGTTGACGACATGACCGCCGCCAACAGCAAAGACTCTGCAAACGGCAGCGCCTCATATCCGGTCGCAAGGATGGAAATATAGTAGATAAAGCCGCCCGTAATAAACGTCGTAGCCAACACCCCCACCGTCGCCAGGATGATACCCTGCGTCGCAATCGGTTTCACTTCGGACACCTTCGTGTCCATACCACCCGAAAACAGGATGATACTCAACGCCAGCATACCGATGAACTGGGCGATATTCGGATTACTGAATTGTATCCCTAACCCGTCGCTGCCGAACAGCATGCCGACACCTAAAAACAACAACAAAGCGGGAAGCCCGAAACGGAAACCGGCCTTACCGGCAAAAATACTGAAGAAAAGAATGACAGAAGCAATCAGCAAGATTCCTTCCGCACTGTGAAACAATTCGAATTCGTGGAACATAGGCTTATAACGGTTTACTCTTGTAATTTATCACTTCAAAGTAAAGAAAAAATAACGATATGCACAACAGGTTAACACTTAAAAGCCAGTCTTACCGGCTGACTAATAAATATATTCCGTATATTTGTGCTGATAAAATTAACGCTATGATTAAAACAAATCTATTCCTGCTATTGTTCGTTCTCCTCGTGGGAACTTCATGCAACAGACAACGACATTTCATTTCGGACGATACGTTTCGCGCCGAAGTAGAACAGGACTTCCAGGCCAAGAAGGCTGCCCTGCCCAGCGGGGACCTGTTTTCCGTCTTCAACCAATCGATGACACCCGACGAGAAGGAGGCGCTGACCTTCCTTTATGCCTATATGCCGATCGGGGATATTACGGATTACAACGGACAACTCTATCTCGACAATATCCGCAGCTCCTTCCGGGCGCGGGTGGAAATGCCGTGGGGCGACAGTATCCCGGAAGATATATTCCGCCATTTCGTGCTTCCCGTACGTGTCAACAACGAGAACCTCGACGAGAGCCGCATGGTCTTCTACGAAGAGCTGAAAGACCGGGTGAAAGGCCTGTCGCTCTATGACGCCGTACTCGAGGTGAACCACTGGTGTCACGAGAAAGTGATCTATACGCCTTCCGACGCCCGCACAAGCTCGCCGTTAGCCTCCGTCAAGACGGCCTACGGACGTTGCGGCGAAGAGTCGACCTTCACGGTGGCCGCCCTTCGCTCCGTCGGTATCCCGGCACGCCAAGTCTATACGCCGCGTTGGGCGCATACCGACGACAACCATGCCTGGGTGGAAGCCTGGGTGAACGGCAAATGGTACTTCATGGGGGCTTGCGAACCGGAACCGGTGCTCAACTTAGGCTGGTTCAACGGACCGGCCTACCGGGGTATGCTGATGCACACGAAGGTATTCGGCAAATATAATGGCCCGGAAGAGGTCATGGACGTGACCGACGGCTACACTGAAATCAACGTGATCGACAACTACGCCCCGACCGCCAAAGCGACCATCACGGTTGTCGACGCGGACGGCAAACCTGCTGCCGGAGCCGACGTCGAATTCAAGATATACAACTATGCCGAGTTCTACTCCGTAGCCAACAAGAAGGCCGACGCACAAGGCAAGACCTTCCTCTCCGCCGGTAAAGGCGATATGCTGGTATGGGCGACCAAAGACGGCAAGTTCGGCTACAGCAAAGTATCATTCGGAAAAAATGACAACGTGACGATCACGCTCGACAAGAAGCCGGGCGACATCGAAACGGTCACCCTCGACATCATTCCTCCGGTAGACGGCTCCATCGCAGCGGAAGTCACCGACGAGCAGAAAGAGGCCAACGCCAAACGCCTGCACGAAGAGGATGTAATCCGCAATAAATATGTAGCGACCTTCTACACCGAAGAGAAGGCGAAAGCCCTCGCCAAAGAGTTAGGTATCGACCCGCTGAAGACGGCAGATTTCCTGATCGGTAGCCGCGGCAACTGGCGCGAAATCGAGAAGTTCCTGCGCGAAGCCCCGGCGGACAAGCGTCCTATGGCAATGGACCTGTTGAAGGCAATCTCTTCCAAGGACCTGCGCGACACGCCGGCATCCGTCCTGGCCGACCACCTGAACAACACGCCGTCCGTGCAAAGTTCCCTCTTCACCGAGTATATCCT
The DNA here is from genome assembly GCF_003479205.1 of Parabacteroides sp. AF17-28. NCBI lineage: Bacteria > Pseudomonadati > Bacteroidota > Bacteroidia > Bacteroidales > Tannerellaceae > Parabacteroides > Parabacteroides sp. AF17-28. Next base: position 82,358 of record NZ_QUGV01000023.1, read on the forward strand.
CAACCCGCGTGTGGCAAACGAGTTCCTGACTCCGTACAAGCGGTTCTTCGCCTCCAACATCGAACCCGAGCAGGTGCGAAAGGCAAAGGCCGACCCGCAGGTATTGGTCGACTGGGTGAAGCAGAATATCACGATCAACGACAGCCTGAACCCGCAACGCATCCCTATCATGCCGATGGGCGTATGGAAATCGCGTGTGGCCGACAAAGGCTCCCGCAATATCTTCTTCGTCGCCGTCTGCCGCAGCTTGGGTATCCCGGCACGCATTGAGCCGGTAGCGGGAAAAGTGCAGTATGCCAAAGGCGTGAACTGGGTGGATGTGGACTTTGAAGCAGCCGAACAGACGACAGCCAAGCAGGGCAGGGTAATCGCCTCCTACCAGCCGATCAAGGCCTTGCAGGACCCGAAATATTACAGCCACTTCACCATCGCGAAAGTATTGCCGACCGGCAAGCTGCAAACCCTGAACTTCGAGTCGGGCGACGTAGACATGGGCGGTGGCGACACCTGGAGCGCCTTGCTGAAGAAGCCGCTCTCATTAGACGAAGGTAACTATATGCTCGTAACCGGTACGCGTATGGCAAACGGTAGCGTGCTGGCAGAAATGACTTTCTTCAACGTAGAACCGGGCCAGACAAGCAACATCAAATTAGAGATGCGGGAAAGCGAAGACGACATCCAGGTGATCGATAACTTCAACTCCGAAAACACCTTCAAGCGCGCCGACACGGGCGAAGAGACGAGCCTATTGGCCACCACCGGCCGCGGCTACTACATCGTCGCCATCCTCGGCTCCCGCCAGGAACCGACCAACCACGCCATGCGCGACATCGCCGCCGTCAAGAAGGACCTCGAGGAATGGGGACGCGGCATGGTCTTACTCTTCCCTGACGAGAAAGGCTTCCAGAACTTCGACCCGAAAGAGTTCGGCGACCTGCCCGGCACCATCACATACGGCATCGACACCGACAAAACAATCCAGAAGGAGATCGCCGCCGCCATGAAGCTGCCGAACGCCAACACCCTCCCGATCTTCATCATCGCCGACACCTTCAACCGTGTCGTCTTCGTCTCCCAAGGCTACACCATCGGCCTGGGCGACCAGTTGATGAAGGTGATACATAAGTTGTAAGAGGAGATAACACCCCCGTTCCCGCGCTCGACGCGGGATCGCAAAAGAACAGGCCGTATCAATACTCTTTTGACACGGCCTGTTCTTTTACTTTATATGATCCCCCAAAGACGCCGGGTCCCTGCGAGTATCGAAAAGGGCGACAATATGGATTATCTCTGCTTCGACATAATAGACCAGTTTATAATGACGGTGCACAACCAGGCTTCTGAAATTTTGCGGACGTCCGGCCAAAAGAGGTTCAAGTTCTCCCATATAGGGATTATTTGCCAACCTTAGTTCATTCCCCAATAGCTTTTCATAGAAACGTTCAGCCGCACGTTTACCAAAAGCACAAGCTCCATATTCTAAAACAGAGCCAAGCTCATCACGAGCATCCTCTGCCCATATTACTTGCATAAGAAAGGGAATTTTTCTTCCATTTGTCGATGCACTTCAGCCGAAGTGTAGACACGGCCTTCTGCTATATCTTGGAGTGATTTGTCAATGTGGGCATTCAGCTCTTCTTTCGTAAACTGCAAAGCCGGAATCCCACCGGGCATCAAGTCTTCCTCCTCCCGTCCCAACGTGCGCAGGAAATCCACAGCCCGCGACAGCCGGTCTGTATCAAAGATATTCATAAGCTCGTCGATCGCTTCAAGCTTCAAGCTCGCAACACTCCGGGATGCGGCATAAGAAACCGCCGGTTCAGAGACGCGCTGCGGTTCGCGAGTGTCGTCTTCATCATATTTATAAGGCTTTGTTGTCATACGGAACTCCTTTCTTCTTTAGTTAGTAAATACGTACTGCACACAAAGATATAGCAATAATCCGAGATATCCGCTTAAATCACTATCTTTGCAATCATCATCCATTAATCGGAAGTAATATGACAGCATTAGAGTTACAAACCAGCAAACAAAGCCTTATCGAATCCATTCTTTCCATAGAGGATGCCGAGACGATCGAGAAGGTTAAGAAATACGTTCACCGTATACGCAAGTCGGCTACGGCAAAAACAGAAGACCGTCCAGGCCCTTTAGTCATGACCGATGAAGCATTCAGGGAAACCGTTATCCGCTCGACCCAAGAGTTCCGCAACGGAGGCAAGACCTATACACAAGAAGAGATGCGCAAAATAGCAGAACAATGACCTACACCGTTATCTGGCTCGAAAAGGCAAAGACCGCTTTCGAGCAACAAAAGAACTGGTACCTTAACACTATGGGCAGACATGCCGCTAAAAAGTTTACAGATGCCATATTAAAGGACGCGGACCGCCTGGCGAAGTCCCCTCACCTCGGTCAAATCGAGCCTATATTGGAAGACCTGCCCGAACGCTACCGCTCGTTAGTCTGCGGTAAACACTTTAAGCTTGTATATTTCATAGAAGAGACAACTATCTACATCGTTGCAATACGGGATTGCAGACAATCACCTGGCAAGTTAAGAGAAATCATTTAAGGAAGATGTTCCCTTGTCCCCGCACTTGATGCGGGGCTGCAAAAGAACCGGCCGTGTCAATTCTTCTTTGATACGGCCGGTTCTAATGAGATCCCGCGTCAAGCGCCATAGCCGTCAAGCTAATGTCTCTAAATAGCAAAAA
>NZ_QUGV01000024.1:0-427 GCF_003479205.1 Parabacteroides sp. AF17-28
TGAAATCAACGGCAAAAGAGAGCCTGCGGCAGGGGGGCTTATTGTATAAAACGTTTTTTTCGAGCTCAGGAGACATCCGAAACAAAACAAATGTTAATCCGTTTTTTTGACCTCAAAAAGGGACTTTTTCGCCTTTCTTGAGCGTTTTCAACAATTACGACCGTCCTCTTTGCCATTACGACCGTGCTAATGTGTAGTGCACTCGGCACCTCGCGGAGATTAGGACGGTCGTAATGGCGATTTGAACGGTCGTAATTGGAAAGAGGACCGTTTTCAGGGCAAAAAAGCACCTGAATTTCCTTGGGATATTTAGGACGCCGTCCGTTTTATTTTCAAATATTCGATTCTCCGGGAGTTAAGGTTTATCACATTGTCGGCGTTTCCGCTTTTTGGTAATCAAATTGTACGCTTTCCGAGACGGACTGCG
>NZ_QUGV01000024.1:437-84989 GCF_003479205.1 Parabacteroides sp. AF17-28
GGTAATCAAATTGTACGCTTTCCGAGACGGACTGCGCATCTCATTTTTTCTATTGTCATCCGATCAGACTAAAACCGTGAAAAGAGTCAATCCAAAATCGATCAAGATTTCGGACGAAATAGAAAAACGGCCGAAAAGGGGGTTATTGTATTTTTCTTTATTTGTAGGATGTTCAAAATTTGGCATATTTGAAACAATAAATGATCTGCGTTCCTCTGCGTCGTCTGCGAAATCTGCGTCCGGTAATATAAACATAGCGACGCACCGATAAATCATCATTTACAGGTTCTTTTTCTTAGATATGTATGGCCTCTTCCAATGTATCGGCACTACTTCGACAAAGGATATGGCATCCATTCACTCCTTATAAACCTGGTATAACAATATTTGTGTTGCAAAGGGTAAGGCTTTGAAGCTATTGTTGGAAAGAAATAATTAATTTAAAAAGCCTGCATCTCAAGAAAGATGTCTTATAATGTTTTATTTTTGTTGCTATAAAAAAGAGAGGATAAGTATGCCGGAAGGAAAAATAATCCTGATAGATGATAACGAAGCGGTACTGAAAACATTGAAAATGATTCTGGCACGCGAGTTTAAGACGGTAGTGGGAGTGTCGCAACCGGCGCTTCTGCCTGCCTTGTTGCGCGAAGGCGATGTCGATCTGGTCTTGTTAGATATGAATTTTGGGACCGGGCGGCAGGATGGGGCTGAGGGATTGTTCTGGCTGGAACGGATTGTCGAGCGTCCCAATCCGCCGGCGGTGGTGTTGATAACGGCTTTCGGAGATATCGAGTTGGCTGTTTCCGCCCTTAAACGCGGGGCGGCTGATTTTATCGTGAAGCCTTGGGATAATGATAAACTGATCAGGACCTTGCAGGATGCTTTCAGACGGCGGAAGGAACAGAAGGATGATTCCGTCTCGGCAAAAGAGGTTGTTTCGTTGCTTGTCGGTTCTTTGCTGAAGAAGTATGCACTGGCTTATGGAAAACCGTTGCCAGCCATTACTCCTGAAGGGTTGCTGAAACTGTCGCTCTTGATACAAAAGGGCGATCTTCTGGCTTTGCAGCAAACGATCGAACGGGCTGTCCTGCTGTCTGACTCGTCTTTGTTGGAGGCGGATGATTTCTACATGGAAGAAACAACTTCCACATCCCGTCCGGTTACGTTGGAAGAGATGGAGAAGTTGTTTATCAGCGAGGTGCTGCACGAGAAGAACGGTAATTTGACACTTTGTGCCCAGCAGCTGAATATCAGCCGTCAGACCTTGTATAATAAGATGCGTAAATATGGCTTGTAGCTTTGTCCCCGGGATGAGCAACTTATGAGAAAAGTGAAACTGATAGATATTTTACTATATTGTTAATTTTGAAAAGTATGCAGAAGAAAAAAGTATTATTATTTCTGGCAAAGGCGTTCAAGACTATGGAGTTTTGCCCTTTTATAGATGTTTTGGGTTGGGCCAGAGTTGATTATGGACATAATTTGTTCGTAGACACGTGTGGCTTTACAGAAAAAGTCATAAGCACTTTTAACGTACCTGTCATAGTAGATAGAACCATTAGTGAAATAAATGTCGATGAATATGAGGCTTTAGCAATACCCGGTGGATTTGGAGAATTCGGTTTTTATGAAGAAGCGTATGATGAAAGATTCTTGGAATTAATCAGGGAATTTAGTGCGAAAGGTAAAATTATCGCGACAGTTTGTTCCGGAGCATTCCCTGTTGCAAAAAGCGGAGTTCTTAAGGGGCGGAAAGCAACTACTTACCACCTGAAAGACGGCTTTTTTCAAGAAAAGCTGAAAGAATTTGGGGTGAATGTCGTGAACGAACCGATAGTGGTCGATCGTAATATTATTACGTCTTATTGCCCGGAGACAGCGCCAAATGTCGCATTTGAATTATTAAAAATGCTGACCTCGGAAGAAGATATGACAGTAATAAAAAAGGCGATGGGATTTTAAGAAGGATGGGGCTTTTGACATAGCCCCATTGTCATTCCCTAAACAGCTTATACAAGATACTCTCTATATCATGCATCCATCGGGTAAGGCTCCATCCTGACAAATCCTTGCGCCTTGATTGTTAGGCTTTCACTATCTTACTACAATCATCACATAATCCCGTTCGAATACTTTCGGATTGTCCAGTAGCTCGAGCAGCTTCTTCTGCTTCGGCGAGCCGTTGCGTTTCACCAACTCGCGCATTTCCGTTACTGTGCGGAGCATATAAAGGCAGTCGTCTGTTTGTCCGTCCGGCCAGAAAGCCAGGCCGCTGTCGTCGAGGTCGTTGGTAAATCCTTTGCCTCCTTTTACCATTTTTGTTGGCAGGAGAACGGTCCGTCCTTCGTCTTTCAGGTAGACCGCTTGATGGGTCAGGGTCGGTTTGTAGGTGTATTCCCAGCCGATCCAGTCGGCAATTATCGGACTTCCTTTCTGGTAAAGGCCTATAAACAGCCCTTTCGGATTCTCGTAGAATGTCCTCTGCCACATCCGTCCTTCGGGGATTTCTCCTTTATAGTCGGACAATGCGAGTTTTTTCTCTCCGTAATGGATGGCGTATAGCGGTGCGATGGTTTGCGGGTCACGCAATTGGTAGACGGTGTCGCAATAGGGCATCATGAACGTCATCTTGTCTTGCTGTGTATTCCAGAAGAATGTTTGGAAGAATGGAATGTTATCGGTAACTGTGCGCGGGGTCATTTCCCCCTCTTTCAGCCGGAACTTGCAGAGCGTATCGCCCAACAGGTTGAATGTTGTGATGCCATCCGGTTCTCCTGTCTTCTCTCCGTAGCGGCACAGGGTGTAGCCGGTGGAGGAAAAGCCTAACAGCTTGTCGTATGTCAAGTTCAGCGAATATTCAGCCGACAGGTTTTCAGGGAACACGTAGTTGGTGATTGTCAGCATGGTGTCCAGCGGAGGCAGTTCGCCGATGCAGGGAGTGCTGTCGGCTCCTGTCAGTCGTGTCTCTTGCGTTTTACCGCTGAGGGCAACATACATGCGGGTTGTTTTCTTGTCGTAAAACAGGGTCTGCCCGTTCATCTCGTTGTTCCATTTATAGGCTAATGCCTTGAAGCCGTATCGTTTGCTTGGAATACCCTGCTTCCGGTAGTAGATACGCGGATTGTTGAAGGTGATAAACGCGTTGCTGTCCGGTATTTCGATCGCTTGGGTGACGGGATAGCGGGCATCGCCAACGGTGTAATATTCGATTTCCGAAGCAATCTGGCTTAATTTCAACTGTTCGGGTTTCTGGAAAGCTTGCTCTATATCCACAATCTTCACTGGCTCGGAACGGTCTACGCGGGCTTCCATCTGAGGAGCGGTCGGGATATGCGGTTTTGCCTCGCCGGTCTGCTGCTTGCATCCGGTGACTGCCAGCAGGGCGGACAGTAGGCTTAATGAAAAGAACTGTTTTTTCATATGAATTTGTATTTGCAGCTAATATAGTGAATTATTTCAGGGTGGCAATAAACAGAACCGGATTATCATCTTCTGCGATCGTACTTAGCACTTGGACGAGTTTGTCGCGCGCTGCTTCGTCTTTCACTTTCCCGGTCTTCAGTCCGTCTACGTCGATCTGTTCCAACAGGTCGGAAGGGGTGCATTCGTCAATCCAGTATTTGCCCTGCGATTTGTAGTCGACGGAGAAGTCGCCACCGCCGGAAATGTCGTTTTGCAATTGGAATTTCTTTCTTAACTCACGAAAGACAAAGTTCGGAGAGCCGGGAAACGGTCTTTCTATGATAGTACTTTCTTTTTTAGCGACTGCAATCTTTCCGCTTTGCTTATCGTACCGGAAGGTGTGGACGACATTGGACTTTCCTGCGAGGAGATATAAATACTCTTGGGTGTCGAACAGTTTATATACCCATAGAAATTTAAAGAAAGCCGGGTCTTTGATCCATTGATGTGCCATTTCAAAAGAAGGTTGCTCGCCTGAAAGAATAGTATAGTATGGTTCAAACTCTTGGTTGTTTTCGTTGTATTGATATATGGTGTCTACTCCGGCGTATTTCATGATAAGTTGCTGGTTATAGGTGTCTGTGTCGGTCAGACCTTCCATCCAGTAGTTTTTCCAACCGTAATTAGGGGCACAATTTTGAATAATTTCTTCGTCTTTCCCTGCCAGACTTGGATTATAGAATTTCTTTTGAATATTGAAACAACTGTCTGTTAATGCAAATGACCATATTTCAGGGTTATTTTCGATAAATAAGACAGGAAGTTCTTGCTGCAGGAAGAAATAATGTTTAAAAGAAAAAATCAGGTTGCTTGGTCCATAAAATGTATTTTCCATTCGGTTCCGGAGCGCAACCCTTTTAAAAGAACCGTCGAAATTATATACTTTGATGCAATTCTTGTCAATTAAGGAATAAAGATATACTTCCTCCTCGGCTTCATTGATCATCATTTGCCAGATCGAAAGGATCTCTTCCGGTCCTTCTCCCTTTTTACCGACTTTGTTTAGGAACTTGCCTTGTCGGTCAAACCGGAATATACCTTCGTTTCGATCAAAAACGAAAATATCATGAGTGGTTACTTCTATGTCTTCAACTCCCCTGATAAAAGATTTATCAGAAGTTTCCAACCGGACAATATCCACCTTTTCCGCCGCTTCGCTCAAAGGCAGGGAAGCAACCGTGTTATTTATATTTCCAGCCAGATCGATACAAAGCGGTTGTCCGTTATCCTCTTTTTCTGAATCCGGATTGTTTTTACTGTTGCAGTTGGCGAACAGGAAAAGGAGTAGGAAGGGAAGAAGTGTTTTCATTATTGTCTGCTATGTCTTTTTATTTGATTACAATCATTACGTTCTGTTTCTCATCCACACCGTCGAGGAATGCTTTCAGCTCTTTCTGTTTGGGCGAGCCTGTCAGCTTGATTTTGGCTTTCAGCTCCTTGGCGGGACGGATCATATAAAGGTAGCCATCTGTTTGTCCATCCGGCCAGAACGGCAGACCGCCGTCCAGATCGTTAGCCAGTCCTCCTGCTTTCACAGGAAGGGCGAAGGTTTGTTTGGATGATTTTAAATAGACAACTTGACGCTCTACAGAAGGCATATCCGGCTCGCGGTCTGCATCCAGCCAGCCGCTTTTTGTACTTTTCCCTTCTTTAAAGATTTTGAGAAAAAGACTTTGTTTGTTTTCTTTTAGATCAGTCAGCCAAGCTTTGTTTTTCCTTTCACCCCCGTTAAATATATAACTGGCGGGTGCACGATATTTCCCCATATGGATATAATATTCAGCTTTATAGGTCTGTTCATCGGTTACCCGATAGATCGTATCACAATAGGATGTACGGAAAGTAATTTGGTTTTCATAGAAATAGGCAGTGTGGTACATTGAACCGAAGAATCCAAAATCAGGAACTTTACCAAGTGAATCGATTCCGGCGTAGAAGGTACAAAGCGTGTCCCCTTGTATTGTAAATGTCTGGATTCCTTTTTCGATTCCGATATTAATCGGTGTCACGTAGATTTCCGGAGAAAAACAGTCTATGCCTTTCTGGATATTAACAGGTATGAAATGGCGTGTAGGAAGTGAGTCGGGATAAAGGTAGTAAACTCGCGCCAGTACACTGTCCAGCGGAGGTAATTCCGCGATGTACCGTTCACCGTAACCCGTCTCTTCATTAATTCTTTTTAGATGGGCATACAACCGGGTGGTGGTTTTATCGATACATATTTTTGCACCGTGTTCCCAATTGCCGAACGTCGTCTTCAATCCAACCCGTTTCCGCTTCATTCCTTTGCGGTACAAATATAGTTTGGGCTGGTTCAAGGCTATGAAGCCGTCATTGGTCGCCACTACATCCGTGATCGGATATTTGTCGTCTCCAACCATAAAGTATTCGATAGTAGAAGCTACTTTACTCAGGCTGACAGGAACGGAATCTGCAATTGCTTTTTCTATGTCGATGCGTGCAGGCGGAACAGACCGGTCGTATTGCGCCGTGTATTTCGGCGGGAGTGGCTGATGAGGTGCAGTCTGCGTTGCTGTTTCCCCTTCATCGTAAGCCTTTTGCTGTTTACATCCTGTTGCCAGCAGAATCGCCGGCAACAGGATTAAAAGTAGTTGTTTATTCATGGAAGACTATTTTTTGAGCTTGGCGATCATGACATAGTTGTTGTCGTTCTCGCCGATCGTGCTTTCAAGGTCCGTGAGTTTTTTACGCATGGCTTCGGAGAGGTCCTGTCTCTTCAAAGCGTTCTCTATATCGGTCAGTAGGTTACCCGGTTCGATGCTGCGGACGAAATATCCTTTATTGAAAATGCCATCGGGGCGGCTAATGTCCAGATTACCGAAATAATCGTTATACAGTTTGAAGTAGGCACCTTTACCGCTTTTCTTATCAATGATATAAGAGAAAGTTTCTCCTGGTGTATAGACTTTTGCGATATCTGTTTTTCGTTCGACGGGAGGTCCAGAGAATTCTCCTGTATAATGATTCGGCCATTCAAAGTAGCCGTGCCAGGGAACGGGATCGATTGTCGTATGATTGAAAGTGAAGGCCGGGTTCAGCTGATTCTTCTCCATATCATACTGGTATAGGGAATCCACTCGTGGTGGAAACATGAGATATAAGCAGTAATTGAATGCGTCTGGAAGAGTAGAACTGTACATGAGTTCCTGATTGAAGGTATCGTGCTCTGCTTTCAGATGTCCCGGCGCTATTTCTTGCAGGTGTTTACCTGTCATATCTTGTATCCATACGACTGCCGGTGTATCTTTCCAGGGAAGCGTTGCAACGGTGATGGTCTCTTTGACCGGATCGACATAGAATCTTGCTTTTGGGCAACGGCTACCGAGTGGAATCGGTTCTAAAGCTTTTCCTTGCATGTCGAAAACCAACAGTTTGTCGCTTTGCCAGGGCATTAGGTAAATGCGCTGGTTCAGTTCGTCGATCTGGGCGTCACTGACGGCCTGATATTCACCCGGACCTTGACCGGCTGCCCCTACGGTAGTAAGGAAAGTCCCTTTCCTGTCGAAGAGCTTGAACGCCGTTGGTGGATATCCACTGTGTGCCAGGAGATAATTATCAGAGACTGTTATTGCGGTTTGTCCGACTATAGCTTCGTCCCGGTCATCCAGTTTTACGATTTCCAGTTCTTCAGCGAAGTAACTGAGTGGAATACTTACTGTATCGACCAATAGTTTCTGCTCGCATGACAAGACTTGATTATCTCCGACCTGTACGAACTGGCCGACTACCGGACAGTTTGCCAATGGATCTTCTTCTTTTGCAGACTGTTCTTGGGTTCCTGTTCCGCAAGACATAGCCATTGTTGTAATAAACAAGCCTCCTAATAGTTTCGTTGTTGTGTCCATAATGCTTGGTTTATAGATTATACTATTTTTTGAGCTTGGCGATCATGACATAGTTGTTGTCGTTCTCGCCGATCGTGCTCTGCAAATCGGTCAGCTTCTTGCGTTTGGCATCGGAGAGATTTTTGTTCTTTAATGCGTTTTCTATATCGGTCAGCAAGTTGCCCGGTTCGATGTTGCGGACGTAGTAGCCGTTGGAGAAGGCCATGCTGGGCCATCCTATGTTTTCATTGCCGAAGAAGTCGTTGTAAAGTCTGAAGTATGCGCCTCGGCAAGTCTTTTTGTCAATGAGATAGAAGATCGTTTCCCCATTTTGCCAACCGCCCGGCACTTGTACAGGAGGAGCAGATACGTCTCCCGTATAGTAGTCGGCCCATTCGCCATATCCATGCCAGGGGATCGGGTCGGCTGTAAACTTCATCGTGAATGTGGGTTGCATCCGATTGTTTTTAATATCATACCGGTATAGTGAATCGACTCGTGTCGGCATGATAGACAGAATGTTCACGTCAAAGACATCCTGCATATTGAAACCGGATGATACTTCGTTACTGAAATCCATCGGCACTCCCAGGTGACCTGGTGCTATGTAGTTTTGCTGGTTACCTTTCATATCTTGTGTCCAGGCTACGGCAGGTAATCCTTCGAACGGAAGCACCACGACTGATACTGTTTCGTTTTTCGTGTCTACCCGGAATTTTGATTTCGGGCAACGGAGACAGAGCGGGATCGGGTTTAAGACATTTCCTTTTAGGTCGTACACCAGAAGTTGTGCGCTTTGCCAAGGCATTACATATATCCGGTCGTTAGCCTCGTCCAGCTGAATGTCATATACATTCTGATATTCTCCGGGACCTTGTCCGATTGAACCGATATCTGTCAGATAGTTTCCTTTCTTGTTAAATAGCTTTATTGGTTTAGGAGGATATCCTGTATGTGTCAGTAGATAGTTTTCCGAAGCGGTTATGGCGGTTTCTCCGATCAGCGCCTCGTCCCGGTTGTCCAATCTGATAATGTCCATTTCTTCCGTGAAAAAGCTGAGGGGCAGGCGGACAGTATCGGTTAATAACTTCTGATCGCATGACATTACTTTGTCATTACCCACTTGTACATACTGCCCGACCACCGGGCAATTAGCCAAGGGATCTTTTACATCTGCAGAATGATTCTGGCTTCCTGTTCCGCAGGAAACAACTGTAGCTGTGATGAGCAAGCTGCCTAAAAGTTTAGTTGTTGTGTTCATAACTACTTTGATTAGATTGTGTGATACAAATAAAGCAATTTAATTTATTAAAAACAAGTTTATTACTACATATTCGTAAATAAACGTGCAATTCGTATGCGTTATTGCTGTTTTGCAGATGTACGGTAAATAGTCTATCTTTGTTCCATGTACAGTCGCGGGTTATATGCAAAGATTGTGGGGAGTGTAGTATTGATTGTGCTTTTATCCCTGATCGGCTCCTGGTTGTTAATAACTCAGCTGTCATATACTTTATCTTTTGTATGTCTGTTGCTTATCCTGTTGATAACTCTGTTTGTTATCCGGTTGACAAGCCATTTCAACCGGAAACTATCCGTCTTCTTTGAAGCGATGCGGAATGAAGATTCGACACAACATTTCCCGGCTGAATCCAATGATCCTTTCTTAAGAACTTTGTATGCCGATATGAATTGTATTATGCAGCAACTTGGTGAGAAACATATTGAGATTGAAGAGAAAAGCCTTTACTATGAGAGTATTCTCCGGGTGTTGACACACGAGATCCGTAACTCCATTACTCCGATCGCTTCCCTTTCAGCGGATTTGCTGAAACATGCGGATCACACTGATATTGCACAGCAGCGCGAAGGACTTGAAGTTATCAACAGCCAGGCGAAGAACCTGACGGCTTTTCTTGATTCTTATCATCGCCTGACGCACTTGCCGGAACCGGAATGCAAGATGATTTCCGTGCCGGAGCTGTTCTCTAAATTGGAACGGTTGCTTCAGGCGGAGCCGGGAAGCGGACGTATTGTGTATTCCATCGGCAGGGAAAATAAATCCATGGGCAAGGATTTGGAATTACATGGCGATCCGAATCTGATCACGCTTGCTTTAATCAATTTAATCCGGAATGCCTTGCAGGCAGTAGAAGGGCAGGCTGATGGCATTGTGAAGGTTGAGGCTTGTACAGGACCTTCCGGGAATCCTCTTATAACAATAACAGACAACGGTTCGGGCATTCCTGCCGAACGGTTGTCTGTCATCTTTACTCCTTTCTTTTCCACCAAATCCGGAGGGAGCGGTATCGGTTTGCCTATCTCCCAGCGCATTATGCATCTCCATGGCGGCCAACTCTCTGTCTCGTCCATTCCGAATGTACGGACGATGTTCAGAATGGAGTTTTAGAAGATCGTTTGTTTTATCTTATCAATAATTTCAATGAAATAGCTATTTTTTACACGGCCACAAACCTTAACAACATCCCGTTCCGTATATCCACCAATTAATTGACAGATAACATAACTTTGTTTTGATAGAGGCTTACTTAGCATCTCGTCTTTTAAAGGATAAGTATATTGCGGATTATAGTTCTTTGATGAAATCATTGCAAGATAGAAAAAACCTTCTGTTTCTTGTAGTTCATCATTTGATACGACAATCGCCATATGAGGTTTGGTTGTTCCGTTTGGAAACAAATAATTAACCTCAATAATATCCCGTTGATGTATTTTCATTCTGAAATATATTTTTCCATATGTTTTGCCATAGAGCGTTTGGAGTTTTCAAAAAACAATTTTGTTTCCTCTTCCATGTTTAATGATTCTTCTTTTTCTTTGGAAGTATGGATTTTCCACCCCATTTTCTCGGCAAGGTATTTGAATATGGATATCTCTGATTCGGGGATATCAATGTACATACTTAATGTGTCACCAGTTGCTTTCATTTCTAATCATGTCTATATATGCAAAGATATAAATATTTATCAATCAAGCATTGATAATAGGCAAAAGATTAATATCCCAACTCAAAATCCCTGTCTACCGCCGGAACGCCTTCGCTCATCCATTTGGGCATTGGGGCGCCTTGCAGGTAATGGTCGAAGAACTGGAACATGCGTTTCTGGAAGTCCAAACGGTTTGCCAGGCGTGAAGGCCAGTGAGGTTCACCGGTGTAGTTGAGCAACCAGGCGGTTTTCTGCAGGCGTTTGAGGGCGATGAAAAACTCGATTCCCTGATACCAGGGCACATGTCCGTCGGCATCGTTGTGCATGATCAGGATCGGAGTCGTCACTTTGTTCATATTGAAAAGGGGAGAGTTCTCAATGTATTGCAACGGCATTTCCCAGATATTGCCGCCGATGCGGCTCTGTCCGTGTTCGTATTGCATGGAACGGTTCAGGCCGGAACCCCAGCGGATGCCGCCGTAAGCACTTAGCATATTGACAACCGGGGCGCCCGATTCGATTGCAGCAAACAGGTTGGTGCGGGTTGCCAGGTAAGCGACCTGATAACCTCCCCAGCTATGTCCTTGTGCGCCGATTGCCTTTTCGTTTACATATCCTTTCGCGATCAGGGCTGTGATACCCGGCATTACACAGTTGTAACAGCTTTCTCCCGGGTAGCCGTCAGTAAAGCGTACATCCGGATTGAAGATGATAAAGCCGTGGCTCAGGTAGAACGGATAATCGATCGTGGAACGTCCGGGACTCGGCATATGATAGCTGTACAGGGTGTTTGCATTGCGTTCGTAGAAATTCACGATTACCGGATACTTCTTGTTCGGGTCGAAATCGGCAGGTTTATAAATAACGCCTTCCAACGGACGCCCGTCGAGTGAGATCCAAGAGGTCAGCTCGGCTGTTCCCCAGAGGATGGAATCCTGTTGGCTGATACCGTCTGTCAGCTGAATGGATTTCTTGAAGCTAAGATCGGATAAGCGGATATCCGGATATTGTTCGTATGTCTCTTGTGTATAGATGACGGCATCTGCATTTTTAGCTTTCGACAAAGCAGCCAGTTTGAAGTTGCCGGCAAGCAATGCTTTAGGAACTATCGGTTTGTTCAGCCGGGCGGTGTAATATCCGAAGCCTTTGGTACTTTCGTTGAATCCGGTGAGATATTGCGCTTCGTTCAGATTATACGATCTTTTCTCTTTGTCCAGCTGGATCAGCGAATAGGTGATTTGCTCTTTCCGTCCGTTGACAGTCAGGTTTACCGGAGAAGAAGAACCTGCCGGATCGAACTTCCAGATGTTGTAGCGGTCTTTGATCAGGATCGCCTGGTCGTCGTCTGTCCAACCTGCAATTCCGTAAGGAGAAGGATAATCGGGGACGTCGTTATCTTCATCCCAGGCAACGAATGTCTGCGGAGTGGTCAGGCGGTATTCTTTTCCGTCTGCCATGGAACGGGTGTACCAGGAACTATCTTGTTCACAGTACCAATAGGTGTATTTCCCTTTCGGAGAGAAGCGCATGTAGGAAGGAGCCTTTTCTTTTATCTGCCGGCGTTCTCCCGTTTCCAGGTTGACGGTATAAATGTCGTGGAACTGCTTGGCCGTCCACATACTTTGTGTTCCGTACGGCTCTGTCGTGGAGAGGAGAGCCAGTTCCGCATTTCCCTCATCGGCGGTCTGCAGGGTGGGAAGTGCTTCGGTTGCAAGCTGGAAAAGACGTTGGTTGCCGAGGTTGTAGACTGCTGTGTAGGAACGTTTCAGGTCGGAAGCCATGTTGAAGGATTGCTGGGTGTACTGTACTTTTTCGTCCCAGCTCCAGACTTGTACGTCCGGACGGTTCTCTGCTAAAACAGTCGTGTCTTTTTGTCTGGGTTCCGGTGACGTACCAAAGAACAGGCGATTGGCATCTTCAGAGAAATAAACCCTGCCGTTTTCGCTGATTACCCATGAAGCCGGGAATGCCTCATTTCCCCTTTCTGCAATCTGCTTGCCGGGAGCGTTACCGGTAGACAGATACAGGCTGCTGCGCGTGGCGGCCGAGTCTTTGTCCGCACAGTACAGATAAGCCAACTTGCTGCCATCCTCATTGAACGCTATTTTCTTGAATACGCCTTTCCCGCCGGAAATCCGGTTATTGCCTTTCTGGGGAATGAAGGTGTACAGGACGGAGTCAGATACGACGTATAAGATATTTCCTTTCTTCGCGAACCCGAAGTCGCTTACAGCCGGGAACGAATCTTTTTGCATTCCGCTGAGCGAGCGGATGTAAAGCGTGGAGTCTTTTTTACTTCCGCGCTGGTATGCCAGCCAATCGGCTGTCTCCGACAGTTTGTATGATTTGAGCGAATCGATCGTTTCCTCTCCGCCTGCCAGCCGGGAGATGACAAGACTGTTCATCGGCATTTTATCTTTGTCGGTTTTCTTCAGTTTCGCAGCTTCCACTTCTTCCAACGGAGGTGTCTTTGTTACCAGCAGGTATTCGGATGAAGAGCTGAACTCTGCTTTTGCCGCAGGTTTGAATGCCGCTTTCTCTTTGCCTTTGTCGTTGTATAACAAGATTGTGGCATCTCCCCGCCAGGGTTCCATTTTGCAGTAAACCCATTTGCCGTTGTCGGAGATACTTTGTTCGGATATACGTTCCCATCCGACCATCTCGTCGAATGTCATGGCTCTCTTTTCCTGGGCTTGTACCGATAAGCCGGAAGCCAGTAACAAGAGGCTGATTAAATGTATAGAATTGCCCATTTCTTTATTGAATTGTTTCAGTATGCAATATTACTCTTTTTTCCGGAAAGGAAACGGGCACATCTTCAAAAGTATTCTTTAAAAATGCCGAAAGTAGAGAGGAAATCAGTAACTTTGTGTATTGTTATTCTAAAGCAGAAAGATATGAGCAATAAAATCTATCCAATCGGCATCCAAAACTTTGAGAAGATTCGTAAAGGCGGTTATTTCTATGTAGACAAAACCGCCTTGATCTATCAATTGGCTAAAACGGGCAGTTATTACTTCCTGAGCCGTCCGCGCCGTTTCGGCAAAAGTTTGCTCATCTCGACTCTCGAAGCTTACTTCCAGGGAAAAAAGGAACTGTTTGAAGGATTGGCAATGGAACAGCTTGAAAAAGATTGGATCAAACATCCGGTCCTGCATATTGACCTGAATATAGAGAAATATGATCGACCGGAAAGTCTGGATAATATGTTGGAAAAGATATTGTCCGATTGGGAAAGCCTTTACGGTGCAAACCCGTCCGAACGCTCTTTCTCGTTGCGTTTCGCTGGAATCATCGAGCGGGCCTGCAAACAGACAGGCCAGCGTGTCGTGATCCTCGTGGATGAATATGACAAACCGATGTTGCAGGCCATTGGCAATGAAGAGTTACAACAAGCATTCCGCAACACACTGAAACCCTTTTATGGAGCCTTGAAAACCATGGACGGCTGTATCCAGTTCGCTATGTTGACGGGAGTGACCAAGTTTGGAAAGGTAAGCGTATTCAGTGACCTGAATAACCTGGAGGATATCTCGATGTGGAATGATTATGTTGGGATATGCGGTATTAGCGAGTGTGAAATCCATGAAAACCTGGAATCCGAGCTTCATGAATTTGCTGTTGCACAGGAAATAACATATGATAAACTTTGTGCTGAATTAAAGGAATGTTATGACGGATATCACTTCACTCATAATTCTATCGGTATTTATAATCCGTTTAGCCTGCTTAGCGCTTTCAAACGCAAGGAGTTCGGCAGTTACTGGTTTGAAACAGGCACGCCGACCTATTTGGTGAAGTTATTGAAAAGGCACCATTATAGTCTGGAACGGATGGCGCATGAGGAAACCGATACCCAAGTGCTGAACAGTATCGATTCCGAATCAACCAATCCTATTCCTGTGATTTATCAAAGCGGTTATCTTACGATTAAAGGCTATGATAAAGAGTTTGGCGTATATCACTTGGGTTTCCCTAATCGGGAAGTGGAAGAAGGATTTATTCGGTTTCTTGTTCCCTTTTATACAAGCCTGGATAAGGTGGAATCTCCGTTTGAGATCCAGAAATTTGTCCGTGAAGTGCGTGCCGGTGATTACAACTCTTTCTTTCGTCGTCTGCAAAGTTTCTTTGCAGATACTACTTATGAACTCATCCGTGAGCAAGAGTTACATTATGAGAATGTGCTTTTTATCGTTTTTAAACTGGTCGGCTTCTACACGAATGTAGAATACCACACCAGTGAAGGGCGCATAGACCTGGTCTTGCAGACAGACAAGTTTATTTACGTTATGGAGTTTAAACTGGACGGCACGGCTGAAGAGGCTTTGCAACAAATCAATGACAAACATTATGCCCTTCCTTTTGAGGCTGACGAACGTAAACTGTTTAAGATAGGCATCAACTTCAGTGCAAAAACAAGGAATATAGAGAAGTGGGTGGTGGAATAGAAATATAATCCGCTGCATGCTGAATTGTTTCAGGAAAAAACGTACTTCAGTTCTTCACGTTAGCAGGCTGATCCCTGAAAACAATAGAGCAAGCAGCATCTTATACATAGTAACTATCCTATTTCTCCAGCTCTTCCGTGATCATCTCTTTCATCTTCTCGGCTCCCATGAAACCGACTTGGAAATGCTTCGGTGTGCCGTCTTTGGCGATGACCATATAAGAAGGAACACCCTGGACACCGAATTTGTTACAGATGTATGTCCATTGGGCATCTGTCATTCGGTAATGTTCGCCCTTGATGTCCGGGATCATTTGCTCCCAAGTCCCTTTCGGAGAGTTCTCGCCGGCCAGGTAAAGGAATACGACATCTTTGCCAACGAAGTCTTTTTTCACCGGCTCGGATTGTTTCATCGCAGCTTTGCACGGACCGCACCAAGTTGCCCAGAAGTCAACGAATACCACCTTTCCGCGATAAGGTGTCGTGATGGCATTGAACAACTCTTCTGCCGGGATCTCGGCGATATTCACACGGTTGACGGTGTAGCCGGATTTCTTTTTATTCTCCTCGATAAGCTGTTTGACCTTGTTATTCATCTGTGCGAAAGCTTCCCGGAAGACCGGAGATATTTTACCGGCCTCAGCAATCTCTTCGTCGCTTAGCGGCTGGAACTCTTTTATCGGCTTGGCCAGCCGTTGTGCGGCAAGCAGGTCGAAGAGCGTTCCTTTGTCTGTTCCCATGACTTTGACCAGGTCGGCCGTATTGTCCGGGACTTCGCCCTTAACTGTCCTTTCTTCTCCCGTGAAGTTCGCATATTGGATATACGAGATCAGATAAATAGAAGTGCCGTCATACAACATGAACGGATTGTTGCATATGAACTCCGGTATGAAGTTGTAATATTCTATCGTTGGCACCACTTTCTTATAATCCGTCATAACCGAGTCGCGCGGGATCTTGTTGACCGTCCGGTAAGCATATTCCGTCATATTGGTGATACCGAACAACTGTTCCGCCAAGTCTTTATTCAGACTGTTTAGCAGAAGCGTGCGGTAAGCGTCGCTCAATTCCGTGTGGCTGTCCAATGTCGCTTTCTCCTTTTGGTAGCGGTCCATCCAGTATGCCTTGAACTGATCTGCGTTCATGGCGCTGATGTCGACAAACATTTGCATGTATTCGTCCTGCGTTCTGGGACTGACCGATACAAAACTGAGGGACGAATTGCAAGCCTCGTTGTTGAGGGCGGCAAAGGCTCCTGTAAAGTAATATTTCTCACCTAAAGACGGTTTGTCCTGTTGTTTCTTCGACTTCGCCCGGCATAGTTCAGGGAAGTTGACTTCAACCGTTGTCGTCTCTCCCGGTTTCAGATATATCTGCCCGTTCATAAAGTCGCCGACAATATTCAGGTTCGTCGGATGGTACAGCGGAACTTCCAGTTTGAAATTACCGTCCGGTTGCACAGCGATGTTATATTCGTCCGTACCGCCTGTCAGCATATTGAACGCCCACGCACGTCCTTTCAGTTCCATTTCCGGTTTATAGCCTGCGATATGCCCGTTCAGCACGGCTGTCCCGATTTTGAACTCCGGCTTTTCCAGTACGGGAGTTTCCTTCGGGTTCTTTTTCCCCGCTAAAGGTGAACTGGCAGGCGAGCCGTCCAGGTGTATGTTCCAGATTTTGAAGGCGCCTTCATCATTGCCTTCAATAAAATCGACCGTCTTCGTTCCCTTTGGCAGAGGAGGAAAGACCAGTTGGAACGAACTTGTCCCCGATTCCGGCATCCAGTGTTCCGCACTAAGTTCGATGCCGACACCGTTCCTGATCGGATATTGCTTGCCGTCGGCTTGCAGGTAGGTTTCTTTGGCAACCCGTATCCAGTATTTCGGATGGAAGTAAGCGTCGATATAAAAGACTGTAGCCGTGTCGCTCAAGGCTATTTTGTCTATTTCCAGCGTTGTCGAGCTCCATGCGTCAAAAGCGGGCTGTTCAACTACGCGTTCCTGTGCCTGCAATCCTGTACAGCAGAGGAGTAATAAAAGTAGAGATAGAATCTGTTTCATAAGTAATTCGATTTACGATTGATGCCGGTAATATACGAGTTTAAAAGCTTAAATAACCGTCTCTGTCACCACCTGTCCGTCGAACAGGTTGATGATGCGGGAAGCAAAGCCGGCGTCGTGCTGGCTGTGCGTAACCATGACGATCGTTGTTCCTTCCTTATTCAGCTCGTTGAGGAGGTTCATTACTTCCTGTCCGTTTTTACTGTCCAGGTTACCGGTCGGTTCATCGGCGAGGATCAACTTCGGATTCGCAACTACGGCGCGGGCGATTGCGACACGCTGTTGCTGACCGCCGGAAAGTTGCTGCGGGAAGTGTTTTTCGCGGTGGGCGATTGCCATCCGTTCCATCGCTTCCTGTACTTTCTTCTTCCGTTCGCCGGCCGAAACACCCATATAGAGCAAAGGCAGCTCGATGTTCTCGTAAACATTCAACTCGTCTATCAGGTTAAAACTCTGGAAGACGAAGCCGATGATTCCTTTACGCAGCTTTGTACGTTGAGCTTCCGTGTATCGGGAAACCTCGATCCCGTTCAGGAAATATTCCCCGGACGTCGGGTTGTCCAGCAATCCTAAGATGTTCAGCAGCGTAGATTTACCGCAACCGGAAGGCCCCATTATGGCCACAAACTCCCCTTCTTTTACTTCTATGTTAACCTGGTTCAGCGCTAACGTCTCCACCTCTTCCGTGCGGAAGATCTTTTCTAATGCAACAGTTTTAATCATGGTGTGCTAAATTTGTTTACAAGATCTATGGCAAAAGTCGTGCCATATCTATAAATGTCTTGTATATAGAAAGTTGTCGATTGATGAGACATCCTGTATTGTGCGTATCCGAACTGCCGCCGTGCGGATAAGCACACTTTAGCTTACATCTCGGTATGGCTTAACCTTTTCTTGCCTGCCCATTAGCCCGTTCTAAGCGTTCTATTAGTCGTCCGCTTGCCGCCGAACGATCGTCCGCCGCCCAGTGAACGATCGTCCGCCACCAAGCGAACGATCGTTCGGCGCCCGGCGGACAACTAATGAATGCAATGAAACGGACTAATGGGCAGGGATGTTTGACTTAGTTCTTCCTTATGTTTCGGATAAAAGGTCTATTTACACCGGAAATGTAACGATAGTTGTAATTTTTCCGTATGTTTGCGAAATCAAAAGAAATAGATATATGGAAACGACAAATAACGCATCCCGATATTGGTATGTCTTCTATAACGACCAACTCTTATTGCAAAAGAAAGCCGAAGGCTATACAATCCCTTTTACCGATAAAGCGCCTGTCGCAGTCGATCGTTCACTTCCCATAGAAATGCAGGACGGGACAGAGGCGATGGTTGCTTTTACCGATGCGCCGTTGGAGGAAACGGACGCTTTCCTGCCGATGGGACTCCGGGCTTCTTACGACTATATCGACCGATCTTTATATGACCAGGCGGGAAAGGCTTACGAGATTGTCTATTGGGATAAGCATAGCCGTTTCTGCCCGGTGTGCGGTACGCCGACTGTGCAGGAAGGGCCGATCATGAAGAAGTGCCCCGCATGCGGGAATGAGATGTTTCCGGCGGTGTCGCCCGCAATCCTTGTTTTGATAAGGAAAGGGGAAGAGATTCTGCTGGTGCATGCACGGAACTTCCGGGGGACGTTTCACGGGCTTGTCGCCGGTTTCCTGGAAACAGGCGAGACGTTGGAACAATGTGTGGAGCGCGAAGTGCGCGAAGAAACGGGGCTGTCGATCCGGAATATCACTTATTTCGGCAATCAACCTTGGCCGTATCCGAGTAATCTGATGATTGGTTTTATTGCCGATTATGCAGGTGGGGAGATTCGGCTTCAGGACGAGGAACTGAGCTCCGGTTCTTTCTTCTCGAAAGACAATCTGCCGGAGATACCGCGCAAGCTGAGTTTGGCGCGTAAGATGATTGACTGGTGGTTGGGAAATTAATAATTAATAATTAATCGTTATGAACTGGGGTGTAACTTGTAAATCGATCGTTATGAGAACTAAGGCTTTATGTTATCTTTTGTGTCTGTTGGGTATGGCTTTCGGGGCGGGGAACGCGTCTGCGCAGGTCACGCGTGCCGATTACCAGCGTGCCGACACGATTCTGAAATGCTCCGAACTTGTCTATTCTCCTGCCGTTCATCCTGAATGGATAGACAGTTCACACTATTTCTGGTATAAGAATCACGAGAAGGAGGGAGACTTCTTCTACCTTGTCAATGCCGAGAACGGGAAGAAGCAGCGTGCAGCCGATAAGAAAGGACTGGCGGCATTCTTCTCTAAAAAGCAAAAACAACTGGCGGAATCTCTCTTGAAAGAAGAAGAGCGGAAGCCGGACCGTTGGCGTCGCCGTGATGAGGCACCGGAGCCTGTTGTCTCGCCGGATAAGAAGTGGGAGGCTTATGTGAAGGATAATAACCTTTATCTCTCGCCCGTTCAGGATGAGAAAGATAAAGGGAAACAGAAGGAGGAGATCGCCTTGACGATGGACGGGACGACGAACCTGCGCTATGATGGCGGGGCTATCATCTGGTCGCCCGACTCGCGTAAGTTAGCAACGGTGAAGGTGCGCGACGTGAAGGAACGCCGCATACCGCTGATCGAATCCAGTCCGTCCAGCCAGAAACAGCCGATCCTGCAATGGCGCGATTACGCCAAGCCGGGAGATGTATTGCCTGTTTACCTGCCTGTTCTCTTTGATGTGGAAGCGCGCAAACAGGTTGCGTTGGATGTCGCTCCCTACGAAAACCAGTTCTATCTGAACCTGACCGGCTGGCGTGAAGACAGCCGTGCGTTTACGTTCGAGTTCAACCAGCGCGGACATCAACGCTATGTCATCGGCGAAGTGAGTGCGGCTGACGGCTCTATCCGCCATTTGGTGGACGAGCAGACGAAGACATTTATCTACTATTACAATAACTATCGCTACGACCTGAATGACGGGAAGGAACTGCTTTGGATATCCGAGCGCGACGGATGGCGTCATCTTTATCTTATCGACGGCACGAACGGACAGGTCAAACGACAGGTGACAAAAGGCGAATGGGTTGTCCGGCAGGTCGATCATGTGGATGAGGCCGGCCGCGTAGTCTACTTCACCGCCTCCGGTTTCAACAAAGGGGAAGATCCGTACAACCTGCATTACTGCCGTATCAATCTGGACGGGACAGGCTTTACGGATATGACGCCTGAAGACGGGAATCACCATGTGACATTCTCTGCCGACCGGAACTATTTTACCGATGTCTATTCACGTCCCGACCTGCCTCCGGTAAGCCTGTTGAAACGGACGGCTGATGCCTCTCCGGTTGCTGAACTTCAGAAATGCGATGTCAGCGGCTTGCAGGCGAAAGGCTGGCAGATACCGGAAGTATTCTCGGCAAAAGGACGTGACGGCAAGACGGACATTTGGGGAAATATCTATCGCCCGATGAACTTCGATGCTTCCCGTTCGTATCCGGTTGTGGAGATGATTTATGCAGGTCCGCACGACTCGCATGTCGACAAGGACTTTAAACCGGCTCATCATCTGATATCCAAGCTGGTGGAACTCGGTTTCATCGTTGTCTCCATTGACGGGATGGGTACGTCTAACCGTTCGAAGGCTTTCCACGATGTATGTTGGAAGAATCTGAAGGATGCAGGTTTCCCGGACCGTATTGCCTGGATGAAGGCGGCAGGGGCGAAGTATAAGTATATGGATTTGGAACGTGTCGGCATCTACGGCTGGTCGGCCGGCGGACAAAATGCGATGGCGGCTTTGCTGTTCCATAACGACTTCTATAAAGTGGCGGTTGCCCTTTGCGGTTGCCATGATAACCGGATGGATAAGATTTGGTGGAACGAGCAGTGGATGGGTTATCCGATCGATGCTTCATACAGTGCCTCTTCGAATGTGGACAATGCTTACCTGTTGAAAGGCAAGCTGCTCCTGATCAATGGCGAGCTGGACGACAACGTGGACCCGGCTTCCACTCTTCAGGTGGTCAGCGCCCTGATGAAAGCCGGCAAGAACTTCGAACAGCTCTATCTGCCGGGCAAGACGCACAGCTTGGGCGGCCCGTTCGAGATGCATAAGATGCACGATTTCTTTGTCAAGAACCTCTTGAACCAGGAACCGCCGGCGTGGGAATAAGTTAGCGGTTCTCGATCGTGTCGAGCCAGATTTCCAGACAAACCTGCGGATAGAGTTCCATTGTCTCCTGTACGGTTGTCGAGGCCTTCATCCGGTTGGCAATCTCGTCGGCCGTATCGGGATAGGCAGTTTCGATCAGGTCGTTCAGAATAAAAGAGAAGAAATGCGGCTTCCGTTTCAGGTAGCGGTCCATTAATAGATAACAGGTGGCGGGAGAGGATGTCAGTATCTGGTTTTTCAGGTCTGCGTACTCTTCCGTTTCCATGTATTGGTAGGGCGTGTTCTCTGTGCCCATTTCATCGCATTTGTTGAAGAAGGCGGTGAACTTCTCATTGAAGAGGCTTTTTTCCGTGCGTGATGCCATCTTTACTCCGGCGTTGATACGGTCACGGAGGTCAGGTGTAACCTTGAACACATCCGGTTCCGAATAGTCCTCGCTGCTGCAAGCACCCAGCAAAGCGATTATGATGAATGCCAACAAGGTGGCTAATAGTTGTATCTTTGTCATACTGATTCTCCGATTAATGTTTCTTACATACTTATAAGACGTTAAATAACACGGAATTGTTGCAAAGGAGTACGACTTTTTTTGTGGAAAGTGATTATTCGGGGTGCTTAGTCGACCGGAACCGGAGTTATCACGCGTGTTGTATCTTTCATCTGTAACGAGTCTTTGTGCAGAAGAAGCGTGTCTTGTCCGGCTATCTGCGGATTGTCTTCTGCAAATTTCTTCTTTTTCTTGATGATATCGGGCGTTGGCAGGTTGTTGTAGTTCTTCCATGTCCCGTCGCGTTTCGCGTTACGTCTATGTATATATGATTTCCGGCTGGTTAGTTCCGCTATGTCTAAAGTCGCGAATCCCGTATTGTAGGAATGGTTCGCAGGATCATTCTTCCAGGCTTTCAGCATATTCTCATAAACCGGTATTATTTGCCCCGGTTTCGGTCCGTATAGCCAAAAGACGGAAGGCGGTAAATCTTTCAATGCTATTTTGCGCCGGGTAGAGTCTGTCTGTATATATTCGGAAAAATCTTTGATGATCGGCAACGGGGTTACGGGAGACAGCTTCATGTTCGACGCCGGCTCGTCCAAGTTGATAAACGAACCAGATTGGATCGCTTTCATCGTCTCAGGATTCAGTTCCAGCTTTTCCTTGCCGGATAAAACGTTCTGAAGCCAGACTGAATCCTTTTTTGTCCATTGTTGTGCCGAGAGATAATCAGCTCCCTTCAGACAAATCAACATCACTATAAGTAGCTGTTTGCGCATGAAACCTATAAATTTGCAACGAAAGTAAATTAAGTTAGTGTTACTTTATTCTATAATTAGTGTAATTAGTCTTATCAATTTAAAATGTTAATTGTTTTTGGGATGTGTTGACTAAATTAGTCTTTGGTTCTCTTTTTTACTGTTCTTTTTACCTTCAGGATCGCAAGGTTCAGCTCGACGGTCGATTCGCTTTCGGTGAAGTCGCCGTCCGTTTCCTCTACCGCTTTGGGGCTTTTCAGAATGGTGGCGAGCATGTAGAGGCCTTTTTCGGTAAAGGCTTTTGCATTAACGCGTACTTTGGAGGATATATTTGCGGTCGAAATTTTCGACCGCAAGGGGTACATCTCTTTGTTTGTCAACTCGATAATGTATCCTGAAAGAAACTCACTCGATAATCATTTGGGATAAATAAACTCATTATTTGCCAGAACTGAAGCAATAAATTATCATTTACAGGTTCACTTTTTCTTATATTTAGACTTTCTGCAAATTGAAAACTTACAATAACCCCCTTTCAAATATCTACAAGTAATCCTATTAAAGGGACTCATATCTCAAGTCCACAGAGGAAGAGGCTTTGCCTCTAAACTCTAAAATCGTTCGTTGAAACGAAACGGCAAAAGAGAGCCTACGGCAGAGGGGCTTATTGTATAAAACGCATTTTACAGCCTCGAAAGATGACCGAAAGCAAACAAATGTTAATCCGCTTTTCAGCCGTCAAAAAGGGGCTTTTTCCTCTGATCCGGCACCTTATCGCCATGAAAAGGGACTTTATTGCCCTGATCTGGAACTTTGTTGCTCTGAAGTCGGACTTCATATAGCACAAAGTCAACCTTCAAAGCGATGAAGCGTTACTTCAAAGCAGTTTTCTGCGCACCTCACGGCAACAAGCCTCCAAAATTTCCTTGGGATATTTGGAGCGCCGTCCGCCTTCGTTCGCAAATAATCGATTCTCCGGGAGTTAAGGTTTATCACTTTGACAGTGTTTCCGGTTTTCGATAATCAAATTGTACGCTTTTCGGAATGGGCCCGGCACCTCATTTCAGCTGTTGTCAGCCGAGCCGGTTAAAACCGTGAAAAGAGTCAATCCAAAATCGATCAAGATTTCGGATGAAATAGAAAAATGGCTGAAATAGGGGTTATTGTAAATTCATCAGGTTTGCATTTATCCGTTATTGATTCATTATTTCCAGGTTTAAACTGATCCGTATAGCCGGCCTCATCCTTGTGTTTATCCCCGATGATACGTTTTTCTACTTCCTGTTTAGCAATAATCTTTACTCAGTTTTGATTGTTTCTGCCGGATTCAATCGTGAAATCAGCCAGATGCGATAGGCGACGGTTACGCATACGATTGTTGTTGTCAGAAAGATAATCTCTAACCATATAAGAGGATTATTCAGCCATCCCGGAGAAATGACTGCCTCGGAGTCGGTTAATGCATGTAGGAATAAATAGACAATCGCTAAAGAAGGAATAGCCGCAATAATCAACAGGCGGATGTACAACTTCCCGAATAAGAGTGCTATTACGCGGGGACCTGCCCCATTGATTTTCCGGATGGCAACTTCCTTTTGGCGGCTGTGCGTATCGAGCGTAATGGCGGAATAGATGCCCAGGATCGTTATGATTAAACTGATGATAGAGAGCAAAGTGAACATATCGCTCATCAGTTCCGAGCCTCCGTTATACCGGAAACGTTCTTCCTGCTTGGTCGTCAATTCGAAAGGAATGGATTCCGGCAGGCGGTTGTGAACAATACGGAGTATCTCTTTCCGGACGTTTTGTTCCTGGCCGGGTACACATTTGACGTAGACGGTGCTGTAGTTCGGCTTGTCAGGTACAGACAGGAATGTGAAGCGGTGATATTGGTTGGCCTTTACGATCTGTTCTTTAGTGTAGAGCGGTTCGAATGGCATTTGTTCGTATATGCCTGTGATCTGGTAAGTCTTGTCTCCCAGTTGTACGGATGAAGGATTATTCTCTCCGTCTTTTTCCAGTTCCCAGATCAGTGAGCGTGAAACGGCTATTTCATTGGGCGCTTGTGGCATTCTTCCTTCTATCTTCAGATTCATAAAGTCCGGGTAATTACTGCTGACGACGTGCTGTATGCCGTGTACGGCCTCTTCCTTTTTCGTTATGTAATCCGGGTAGCCTCCTATATTCTCCGATAAAATATCTTTTACACCCGCAAGTGCATGGATGTGGGAAACTATTTCTTCTTCATGGCCTTGCAATTGCGGTTCCCAAAGTTCTATTTTCCAGATACGGGTGCATTCTTCTTCGGTCAGCGTGTTATTTCTTTTCTCGTCTACAAGGTTATGGATACTCCCAAGCCCGATTGCACCGGCAACAAAGAGGAAACAAATGAATAGTTGCACGCCCAGCATAAAGTTGCGTACGCCATGCTTCTGTTGTCTGGTCCCTTTTATCCCTTCTGTCAGCGAAAGCCGCCTGATACGGAAAATAGCCCAGGTAGCAATCAGCAGGCAGATGATAAGTAGAATGCATAAGTATTCCATCTCCTGCCAAATCAGGGTAGGTGTGTGGATAAATACATCCTCGTCGATCAGTTCTTGGCTTGCCAGATATTGATAATAAACGGGAATGACCCATTCGATCAAAGCAAGGCTTACTAAAGCCGATAGAATAAAGAGAATAGCGATTTCACTAAAAAGCAGACAGAACAGTCCTGTCGAATCGGACCCCAAGCATTTCCGTAGGCTGAGTTCACGTGTCCGGTTATAGAACGATTGGATACAGAACTTGAGGAAATTGATCATGGCTGCAACCAGTATCAAAGCTCCGATCACCGGAATAAGAAGTGTTGCGCTGAGATTGTCCGGTTTGTGCATTTCCTCTTTTAAGGTTCGTACTGCAAGGTAATTGTCGTTTTCGTTTCCGAAAGCCGGTATTTGTTTTTGCAACCGTTGGTTTATCTCTGCACTTGAAACGTCTTTGTCCAGCAAGACAACCGGGTTCTCATATCTCCTTTCCGGGTTTATTGCGGAGGTTTCCAGGAAGTAGAGGTCTTTCTTTTCCTGTACTCCATCCGGTAAATCCCGGATGACTGCGCTGATCGTGGAGTATCGGATTGCGGATGTATCGTTGTCTGCCTGGCTGAAATAGAGTGTTTTACCAAGAGGCGTTTCATCGCCGAACATTTTCTTTGCAGATGATTCGCTTATCCATACCTCTCCCGGTTTTAATATCGGTGTCTGTCCTTCCGGAGTTCTCATGCTGAAGATCGCAGGAAAGTCTGCAGTGATGTTCAGAAAACTACACTGGAACGGAACCTCTTTTTGTCCGGCTTTACAAAGGGTAATATTAGCCTTTGTAAAGCCGTATGAGTAGGCAATCTTTTCTATTCCGGTTACAGGATTACTGATCAATGCTTGTAGCTCCTTGCCCGGTATGTAAGGTTGTTCATAACTGTTCTTTGTCGACTTGATATAAATGTTGGCTATCCTGTCACTATTTTCCCAGGCTGTGAACTGATTGTTGTATCTCCTGATGTAATAGGAGGTCATACTGAAACAGAGCAACCCGATAGCGATTCCAATGATGGAAAGCAAGTATTGGACTTTGTTTTTGAGTATTTGCCGTATGGCTATTTTTAAGTAGTGCTTTAACATGATGTTATGTTATTTGTTTTTATTCAGTTTTAATTACTTCTGCCGGATTGGTTGCGGCGGCCCTTTTAACTTGTTGGAAGATGGAGAGAAGGACGATTCCGCTGGTGATAACAAAGACCAGGAGGAACAGCCATGCCGGCAGAGTCGTGTGGTTGGCATATGTTTCCAGCCATCGTTTAGCCAACAGGTAACCGACCGGGAGGGCAAAAGCATTTCCCAGCGTAACCAGCAGGAAATATTCCCGGAAGAACAGTTGCAGGATGTGATAGAAGGTTGCCCCGTTTACCTTGCGGATTGCAATCTCTTTCCTCCGCTGTTCGGTGGAAAGGCTGACCAACGAATAAATGCCGAAGGTTGAGATCAGGATGCAGACCAGTGAGAGAATGCTGAAAATGGTAAAGATCACTTTCTCCGG
The DNA here is from genome assembly GCF_003479205.1 of Parabacteroides sp. AF17-28. NCBI lineage: Bacteria > Pseudomonadati > Bacteroidota > Bacteroidia > Bacteroidales > Tannerellaceae > Parabacteroides > Parabacteroides sp. AF17-28. The sequence goes on from NZ_QUGV01000024.1 coordinate 26,652, forward strand.
TCGGTTGAACGTATCTACCAAGTCGGACAGTTCCATAAACATTTTATTGCGGTTGATATTGTCATTCTGAATGTGCGAGGTCACTTCGCGGAGATGTTCCAAGACCTCTTTCTTATGTCCCGGCGCATAACGGACATAGAACAGATAAGCCGGTTCAAACCCTTTTACCATTGGATTGTCGAAAGTCGTGAAGAACAGAGGTAATACCGGATACTGCATGGGTGCATACATATAATCGTGTATGACGCCGCAGACTTTGAGCGGACTTGCCTGCTTGTTTTCCGGATTGTAGACCGAACGTTCAAACAGGTCGGCATATCCTAACGTCTGCAAACAAGTTTCATTCACCAGAAAACCATAAGCATTTGCATCGGTAAGCCAACTCCCGGATTGCAGTTGTAAACCGAAGAAAGAAAAGAAGTCTTTGTCGGCAACGAGTACCGGATCACTGCGGTTCGGGTCCGGTTCGGCCGGGTCAAAACAGAAGTGGGTATAAAAAGAGCCGTACCAGTCTCCCTGCTCCGTAAAGACCGGAGCGTTTCCACAGGTAAATGTAACTCCTTTCACGTACGGATGATTCGCCATTTCCGGCTTTAGGACGCTCAGGTCTGTCTGGTAGGCAGTGCTGAATCCCAAATCTACCTGGATGACTTGGCTGTAGTCGATTCCCTTATCTTTCGACAGGATGAAATGTAACTGCCGGAATAATCCTAAAGAGGTGATGAAAAAGAGTGAACCGATAAATATCTGTACGACAATCAAGCTCCGTTTAAAGAGTACGGGCTTTTGTATCTTGTGTTCCAATAGACTCCGTATCGGATAATAGCAAACAAGAAGGAATGCCAATATGCTGGTGCCTGCTATTGATATCATATTACCGAAAAGCGAGACGCGCGAAAGATGGCGGCTGACATCTTCGTAGATGCCGTACCGGTTCCAGGTCGTATAACTTTCGTAGTAAGGGTAAATACTCTCGATCAGGCAGAAAGCAATTAGGAAAGCGATCAGCAACGGCAGTACCAACTCCGTGCATCCCTTTAGCATCATGCTTTTTGTTGAGGCTCCGACACAAAGGTATGTGTGGTTCTTCTGCTGTTTCCGTTGCTGCTGTCCGATGAAGAGGACCAGCAGGTTGATAAGGGCGCTCAGGAAAGCCATTGCGCCAGCCAATGCCAGGATGTGAATGTTCCGGATGCGATCCGTCAGTTCGGGATGGCAACGGAGATGGACTTCCGGAGCGGTCAACAGATGTATTTTCCATTTCTTGTCGGCGCGGCTTTTGTAACGCGCCAGTTTGGTGTGTACCTGTGTGATGCTTGCATTTTTTTGGAGGCGTACGTAGGTCGTCATCCGTTTTACGTGATTGGGTCTTGGCGATCTGATCAACAGGAAGTCGAACAGCAGGTCGGTATTATCCGGATAGTTCCGGATGACGCCTGCGACAACGGGACGGAGGTCTTCGTCCAGCGCCACTTCTTTCCCCACGCAATCTGTTGTCCCGAATAGCTGGTGGGCAGTCCGTTCCGTCAGTATGACGTTACTGCCATCAGGTGCTTTACCTTTGTAAGTCCCTGCTATGAAGTCCGCCCAAAAAAGATCGAAGAAAGAATGGTCGCTTTCCATGCCGTGCAAAGAGATTGTCTCATCCTTTTGTTTGAGTGTGAAGCTGAGATGATTGAAGGAACAGGATGCTTCGATTTCGGGAAGCAACTGAAACAACTCCTTCCGGTCGTCGACGTGCAGTTGGTCCAGATCCGAGTTTGTTCCATTGGCCCGTTTGACAAGTCCTTCCGTCGTCAGGCAGTAGAGCCGGTCGGCTTCCGGGTGGAAATTATCGAAATGTGTTTCCCACCACAGCCAATAACCTCCTAATATGAAAGCAGTGAATCCGATTGCCAGCCCAATGATGCTGACAACGGATTGTGTCCGGTATTTCAGGAGTTCCTGGAAGGAAACTTTGATATAGTGTGATAACATGATACATCTGTTTGTTGGCAGCCGAGCCGGTTATTATTTAAATTTTAGAGGACGATGATATAACATCCCCCGGGAATAAAGATACAAAAGATGTGCCATTCTTATATGGTCTTGTTATATAGTAGTTTATGTTTCTGTTCGCTCCGCCTCGCATGTGTGATTCCGCACAAAAGGCGTTCTTATTCGCACGATGCGAACAAACTATCTCAAAGCTCCTTATGCACTAATCCAAAGACAGGCAAGAAGTAATTCGCGGATAGGCATGAAGTTATGATAGGGTGTAGAGGGTATCATGAATACCATGTACACCGTATTGGCAATACCCTGTACATCCTATTTGAGATACGGTGTAGACCCAATTATTACTCCCTGCCTATCCGCGGATTACTTTCTGCCTGTCTTTGGAGTAGTTGTTCCTTGTGTATGAGATAGTTTATAGCAGGTTGGATGTCGGGTGATGCAAATGTGGCCGCAAATTTAGCGGCGGTTAATTTAGCGGCGGCTAAATTTGCTATTATGCTGAATTACTTTTATTTTTGTTTGAATTTAAGCAGTAGTTGCTTCTATTCATGGCTAAATTTAATTTAATAGAGAGCAGGAGGCATAAACGTATGAAGTTTTATAATCGGGAAGATGAACTCAAATCATTAAAGGAAGTCCGGCAGTTGGCTTTCACAGACTATTCGCGGTTTACGGTGATGACGGGCCGCAGGCGTATCGGCAAAACCAGCCTGATCCTGAAAGCGTGCGAAGATACGCCGACCGTTTACTTGTTTGTAAGCCGGAGCAATGAGGCGATGTTGTGTAGTAAGTTCGCTAAGACTGTGAACCGGTCGCTGGGTGTTTTTGTCCCCGAATCCGTCAATTCTTTTGCGGATATCTTTGAGATGTTGATGAACTTCGGACGGACAATGGCGTTTAACCTGGTGATTGACGAGTTCCAGGAGTTCTTTTATATCAATCCGTCCGTCTATAGCGAGATGCAGGACCTTTGGGATAGATATCGTAAGGAGACGCATGTCAACCTGATTGTAAGTGGTTCGGTTTATACATTGATGCATCGTATTTTTCAGGATGCCAAAGAGCCGTTGTATGGTCGTACCGATCAGATGATCAAGTTGCAACCGTTTAGTCTTTCTGTCCTGAAAGAGATTCTTTTGGATTATAATCCGGATTATACCAATGACGATCTGTTGGCGTTGTATACTTTTACCGGCGGGATTCCCAAATATATAGAAATGCTTGTTGACAGGAAATGCTACACGATGGAAGAGATGGTCGATTGCATGATCCAGGAAAATTCGACGTTCCTGGAAGAAGGAAATATCCTCCTTATCCAAGAGTTTGGCAAGAAATATGGCAACTATTATTCGATATTGGCGTCTATTGCTTCTGGTAAAAATACCATTCCCGAAATCACAGAGGCTTTTGGTGATGTCAGTATCGGCGGACTATTGAAACGCCTCGAGGTGGATTATGAAGTAATAGTCAAGAAGCGGCCGATCCTTTCCAAAGAAGCGACACAGACTGTCCGCTATGAGATCGCAGATAACTTTCTCCGTTTCTGGTTCAGATATGTTGTCAAATATCAGGATTTCGTCCAATCCGGCTATCTGAAGGGCTTGGCAGATGTGATAAAGGAGGATTATCCGACTTACTCCGGCTTTGTACTGGAGAAGTATTTCAGGGAACAGTTGAAGGAGCGTCAGCAATTCCGTAATATCGGTTCCTGGTGGGAGAACGCAAAAGGGAATAAGAATCCGAATGAAATAGACATAGTCGCTATTTATGCGAAAGAAAAAAAGGTTTTTATTGCAGAAGTGAAACGGCAACGTAAGAGCTTCAAACCGGAGCTGTTTGAGCAGAAAGTGGAGGCTATCCGTACAAAGTTGTTTTTCAAATATGAGATAGAAACCGCCTGTTTGACACTGGAAGATATGTAGTTTGAACCAGGAAATGCCGGGTTGTGCCGGGTTAATGCCGGGTCAGTGCCGGGTTGGCGAATCTGTCGGCATCGATACTTTGCTGATAAACAACAGTGTATGCGGATTAGTGCCGGGATGCCGGTAGATTCGTGTTTTTTCCTTATGTAAAAATGTTTTTATTCCGTCTTGATCACCTCCGCCGGGTTCTGGTTGGCCGCCCTGTGGATGCGCCAGCCGGTGCAGAGCGTCAGGAGCAGAACGAGGACAAGCCATATTGCCGGATAGAGCCACCAACTGATCGTTGTCTGCAAGACGTAGTTTTCGATCCACGACTTCATGATCAGATAACCGGCGGGGAAGGCGATGATCGAAGCGATACACAACAGGCGCAGGTTCGTGGCGAAGAACAGGCGCATGATGTCTGAAGCTGTTGCCCCGTTTACCTTGCGGACGGCAATCTCTTTTCTGCGTTGTTCGCAATCAAGCGTCACTTGCGAGAAGACGCCGAACAGTGAGATCAGGATGCAGACGAGCGTTACGAAGTCGAGCATCTTGAGTAGTGCTTGCTCTGATTTCAAGAACTTTTCGTATTCCTCTTCCATAAAAGATATGTTTGTGTCGATCGCATTGGGTTGCATCTTCTTTACCAATTGCTCGATCTGCTGTTTGCATAGTTTGCTGCTACCGGGCTGATGGCGGAAGATGACGGTGGTCGAATAGTCGTCTTCGGGGTTTTTCCCCATCGGGCTGAAGTCGAGCATGACCGGTTTGACCGGAATGGTCGGCGGAGCGATGTAGAAGTCTTTGATGACGCCGTCGACCGTATGGCCAGGATAGTCTTTGAGACTGAGCGTTTTGCCGATCGGATCGCCGATGCCCAGTGCTTTTACTGCCGCCTCATTGATCAATATGTGGTCTTTCGTGTTCCCTTCCGGCAGCTTGCCTTTCAGGAGTTGCAGACCGTAAAACTTGAAATAGCGGTTGCTGCACGGGATCGACTGGATCGTGATGCCTTCCGTAGAAGCCGGCTTGCCTTCCCACTCCGTAAAGTAGCGGTAAAAACGGGAATGGCAGGGGAATAGCGCATCGTGTTTGTCCGGATAGACCTCTGCGATGGAGGGGAGCTTGGCGATCTCTTCTTTCAGTCCGTCCGTCACGGGATATATGCGTACGCAGCCCCGGTCTGCCCGCGCCAGTCCGAGGTCGGTTGTGTGCAGGTGATAAATCTGCTTGATAAATACAGATGAGCAAAAGATGAATCCGATACTGATGATCAGTTGCAGCGTCAGGCTGACTTTCGGGAAGATGTTTTTCCCTTTTCCGTCTGTAGAACCTCTAAGCGCTTTTTGCAACGAGCGTTTCCGGAAATAGTAGATGGGAAACAGGGAGAACAGAAAAGCCAATAGGCTGATGAGCCCGAAATAAATGAATGTTTCCAGATAGAGGCCGGATGCGTCTGTCTTTACATTTGACAGCTCCTGAAACGTTGGTAATATGAGCTCGATCAGGACTAATCCTGTCAGGAGTGCAATGAAAAGTGTCAACAGGTATTCAGAGGCAAAAAGCGCGAATAAGTTCCCGTTGGACGATCCGCACACTTTCCTGAGGCCGATCTCTTTGCTCCGTATCCGTATGCGGTTGGCAAACAATGTCAGGTAGTTGAACAGCGCACACAAAATCACCAGTCCGCCGGCAAGGGCGAAAAGGAGGATATGATCGAACTTAACGGTCGGTTCTTCTATCGGTCGGTCATAACGCATGGCTGTGACAGGCGTCAGGACAAGATGAGTCAGTTTATTTTTCCCCTTTTCTATTTCGTGCTGGTAGAGCTTCTGGCTGAATGCTTTCATATCTGTGCCGGGACGAACCTTTATATATGTTTGGCAGTTAGCAACGCCCCATTCATTTATAATAGCGGGCGGTTCTAATATTTCAAACGGGAAGTTGGAGTGCCGGTTCTGGCCGGCAACAATGGCGCATATCTCAACTTCGTCGGACCATATTTTCAGTTTCTCTCCCAACGGGTCCGCATTCCCGAAGACTTTTCGGGCGAGCTTGTCTGTAATTGCAATCTTATTACTTTTCGGGATCATGAAATCCCGGTTGCCGGAAATAATCTTGATTTCGAACATACGTTCGACTGTAGAGTCTGTCGACATTTCAAACGCTTCCTGCTTTTTCCCTTTATAAGTAAACTCGGAATTCCATGCACCGGTATTGCATGATTCCTCCACCTCCGGAAAAGTTTCCTTCAAATAGCTGGAAAGCGGATAAGGCGTAACACTGGAAACACCCTGGTCGTCGGTTTCCGATTCTGCCCGGACATAATACATCCGGTCTACTCCTTCCCGGAACGTGTCGTACGTAAGTTCATACCGTATCCAAAGCGAAGACAAGGCAAAGCAGGTAAACCCGATTGCCAGCCCGAGGATGCTGATGACAGACTGAAGCCTGTACTTCCGGAGGTTGCGGAACGCTATTTTGATGTAGTGGTATAACATTATGCTTGTTGTTTATTAATTATTCTGTCTTGATCACCTCCGCCGGGTTCTGGTTGGCCGCTTTCCGGATGCGGAAGATGACGGTACAGGTTGTCAGTAGCAGGATCGTGAAGAAGATGCTGCCCCAGTAGAAGAATCCTTGTTCGAAGAATACAATGTACATCTGTTTCCAGAAATGTAGGATCAGGATGACTAAAGCAAGTGCCGGGAGTGCAGAGAACAGCAATAGCTTGATATAGAAGAGGGCGAACAGGCGGATGATGGCCATCGAGCTGGCTCCGTTTACTTTCCGTACTGCCACCTCCTTTTGCCGGTGCTCGGTGTCGAGGGTGATGGCGGAATATACGCCTAACAGGGTGATGATGAGGCAGACGATCGTGAAGAACAGGATGATGCCTTTCAACTTGCTTTCGAGTGCTTGCTTTTCGTTTATATCCTCTTTAAAAGTCCGGACATAAGGTTGGACGCTGGATGGCAACACCTCTCGCAATACGGTATAGATATGTTCCCTGATCTGTTTCTCCTGTCCGGGATATGTCTTGATATAGCAATGCCCGATTTCTTTATCCAAGTCGGCGGGCAGGAAAACAGTCCCTATATTCCCGTTGTAAATATCTGGGAAGAAGGAAGACGCGACGCCGCACAGGGAATAGGCATCCGCATAATTATATAATGACGTGCCGGATTGTATGTCCGGATGTTTCTGCATGAATGTCTCGTCTACCAGTATCTCTCCCTTATTACTGAAAGTCCGTCCGGACTGTAGAGGAATCTGCATGAATGTGAAGAAGTTGGGTGAGATGCGGAGCAACTGCACTTCCATGCCGCTATCTTTATTGTCTATGTCTTTATAAAAACCTGTATGGCTTGGTTCTTCGGTGTAAGGCTCATCGACCAGTAGTACATCTTTTACGCCGGCTTGCTGCCTGATACGGTTTACAATGTCCAGTTTCTCTTCTGTTTTCATAAACGAATAATCGAGGGAGAAGCTGAAGATGGATTCTTTCTCCTGCATACTGAGCGTGTTGAAGATGGCTTTTGTCGTTGTTTGTGTTTGCAGATAGAGGGCAAATGTCAAAGACACAAATAGCCAGCAGATAAAAAACTGTATACCTAACATGGTGTTTCGCAGATAATGTTTTCCTGCCCGCAGTTCTCCGCCACGGATACCCTTCTGAATTGATATCCGCCGGATGCGCAGAACTGTCAGCAGGCAAACAGCCATGCAAGCCAACAGAATCAGAAGGATATATTCTCCGGTTTGTAACAATAACAGGCTCGAATCGAATGTCAAATGGATTTTGAACAGGTCGATTTGTAATCCGGAACCGATTTGCTCCAGCAGGCATCCTGTCAGGACCGCTGTTAAGGCGATTAACAGGAAGGATTGGGTAAAAAGTTGGACGAACAATTGGAAACTGCTACTGCCGTTTACTTTCCGGATACTATATTCGTGGGTACGGCTCATAAACTGCCCGATCATGAAATAAAAGAAGTTCAGTAATCCGGTCAGCAGGATTAACAGACCGATAGTCCCGGTAAGCCAGGAGATACCATTGGTTACCATCCGGATCGTTTTGTCGTGTCCGATTTGCAGGCTTTTGACGTTTGTATTGTATTTAAAAAGGGGATAGCTCTGTTTCCTGTCGATAAAGTGCCGATCCAGTTCAGCAGGGCGTTTTCCTTGCCGCAACAGAGCATACGTACAGCATCCTGTCATATTCTCGTCCCCCTTAAAAGTAAACAATCCTTCACTGTCGTTAAGTGTCAGCAGGTCGATGTTTTCCATCAGATGCATACTGGTGTTGGTGGGCAGGTCTTTGATGACGGCCCGTATAGTGTAATAGATGCCGCCTGTTTCAGGAGTGGATTCGGGAGACGTGAATAGGCGTTTGCTTAGTTCCAGCTGTTTGCCGATTGCTTCGGATGCGTTTTTAAACACCTTTCGGGCTGTCGTTTCCGTTATGACAGCCGAATTGGCGGAATTGGCTGCTTGCTGCCAGCTTCCGAAAAGAATATCAGGCGTAAAAATGTGGTAATAGGATGTGTCGACCTCCATTGTCTGGAATGTATAGGGAAGACTTTTCTCTTCTTGCAGCCATACGTTGAACGGGCGTTCACTTGCGTACACCGTGCGGCAAAGATCTTCTATTTCCGGATATTGCATGGATTTCAGAACTTCGGCAAAAGAGGCTGGTGTACCGGAAAAAGGTTTGTTGTCGAGATATAACTGAATGTCGGCAATCCGTTTGTGATGCCGGAAACAAGAGTCGATACTCAGCATAAAGCGACTGCAGTACAAACAGAGGCTGAAACAAAGCAGTCCGACGGACAATCCCGCAACAGAGATCGCGTTTTGTAATTTATATCGGAGTATGGTACAGTATGCAATTTTAATATAATGTAGTATCATGTTGTTTGTTTCTTTTATTCCGATTTAATCGTTTCCGCCGGATTGGTCCGTGCCGCCCGGATTGTCTGATACAATACCGTACATATAATAATGATAGTTGTAAACAGGATGATTGCTATATACATCCAGGGCTGCACACTGCTCCGGTAAGCATACTGCTGTAACCAGTTTTGCATGAACAGCCAGGCGAGCGGCAGGGCGAGCAGATTGGCTATCAGCACAATGGCCAGATATTCCCGGAAGAACATCTCGACAATTGTCCGGGCCGAAGCTCCCATTACTTTCCGGACTGCAATCTCTTTCCGCCGCTGTTCCATATTACTGGACGAAATAGAGTAAAGCCCGAAAATGGAGATCAGTGTACAGAATACGGCTAACAGCGTGAACAGTTGCAGACTGGCATTCTCGGAGGTGCTGATCTGATCGAGTATCTGGTTTATGGACTGCACTTCGCAAGTGGATGGGTCGCCTTGTTTGGCGTGTTTCTTAAAGACATTCCGAATCGCTTTGATCGCCGCTTTTTCTTTTCCGGGTTCGGTACGGGCATAATAAGCATAACTGGTCCATTTGCTACCATCAATCACGATGACTTGTGGCAGGATCGGGTTTCGCAGGCTGGCTGACTGAAAGTCTTTGATAACACCGACGATTTCCATTTCTGCACGCCCTCTTGTCCCGTCGCTATAGGTGGAGTAGTCCCATACGCTGATCTTTTTCCCGATCGGATCGCCCACATTCATGATACGGGCGGCTTCTTCATTGATAACTGCTTTCGTGCAGGGGAATCTTGGGTTGTTTCCCGACGTCATGTCAGCTTCATCGACAAACCGGCCTTTTACTATCGGTATGTCGAATACTTCGGGGAAGTTACTGCCGACTTGGAGCACCTGGAAGTTCGGAGCGAAATCCAATGATTTGCCGTCCCATTCAACCTCGTTCTGAGTCTGCGGTTCATGCGTGATAGAGAATATCCCGGCCTGCGTGAATCCTTTTAAAATGGCGAGCGTCGATATCTCCCGACTTATGCCTTCCCGGTCGTTGAATGTCATTGCAAGTTGAATCAAACCATCCTTTTTGAACCCCAAGTCTTTATGCTTCATAAAGGAGATTTGCCGGGACATGATAAACGTGCTCATCAGGAAGAAAATACAGATGCCCAACTGGAGTGTCATGCTTGTTTTACGGAAAGTACTTTTCCGGGTAGGTGCGATACCCCCTGAAACCAGTAGGGAAGGAGTACGGACGAAGCGCAGGAAGAGCGGCAGGCAGATTCCCGTCAGCAAGAGCCAGCTAATACCGGTGATGATACATAAATGGCTGAACAGTACATCTTGCTGCAATGTCGTCTCGAAGATACGGGAGAACCCTCCGGCTGTTATTTCCAACAGGCAGCAGGCAAGCAGAAAACTGATCCAGACGAGTAGTGTCAGTTCCAATAACAATTGGAAGATCATATTCTTTTTGTCTGCCCCGATTGCGTTTCTCAGTTTCATTTCTTTGTTTCGTAAATAGATACGGTTGAGAAGCAGGTTTGTGAAGTTAAAGAATACGCAGAGCAGTAAGAGTAGCCCGGTAATCGTGAAAGTCCGGATATAGGAGAGGTTGAAAGTCAATTCGCTTCCGAACGTATGGCGGACCTCCGTCAGGCGTGCCAGCTTCAGCCGTAAAGAGCGGTTGTAATCGTGTTCGCTTATATAAGCGTTGATCTTTTTCTCGAATGCCTGGATGTTGGTCGTGGGTTCCAGCATCAGATATATTATTGTGCTTTGTTGCTTCCATTGCATCTCTTCTGTGATACGGTTTTCCCGTTCGTGGTCGAATTTGTCGAGCTCGTACACATCGGTTTGCATCATTGAGTTTTTAGGGGCATCTTCGAGGACGGATACGATCGTAATATGTTCACGGTATCCGTTCCGTAGTGTTTTACCTAAAGCCTCTTCCGGTGTTTTGAAATACTTCACGGCAAAAGAGCGGGTCACAGCTATTTCATCCAGTGTTTTCAGGATATCGTCTTTCTTGCCGCAAATCACCGGGCGCGGAAAGAAATGAAAATACTGTTCATCTATAAACTCTTCGTCCGGGTCTTCGAGCCTTGTCTTTCCGTAGTGGAAAGTCGAGCCGAATTTGGAATAGATCTGTGTCGTCTCTTTCACTTCCGGAAAATCCTTTTTCAGTTTCCGTGCCAGTATAAGTGGCAACTGTTCTACCTTCTTCCCGGTTTGTTTATCTATCCCGTACACTCTGTAAATATTGGAAGCCTGTGGATAGAATCCGTCATAAGAGGTCTCATACCGATACCAGTTCCAGCCATAAGTAAAACAGATCAGCCCGATAGCTAACCCGACGATACTGATGATTGACTGAACCTTATATTTTAACAGATTACGAAATGCAATTTTAATGTAGTGTTGTAATAGCATGGTCTAATAATTTATTCGTTCTTAATCGCTATCGCCGGATTCATCCGTGCGGCTCTCCGGGTTTGCCAGATCAATGTAAGCAGGGAGATACTGCCCGTGATGACTATGGCCACGGCAAACAACCACCAGGATATACTGGCTTTGTGTGCAAAGTTTTCCAGGTATTTGTGGATGGCAAGCCAGGAGACAGGGGTTGCTATGAGAAATGCGATAGCAAGCAGCTTATAGTATTTTCGTAGCAGCATTTGCATGATGATAGCCGTTGTTGCCCCGTTGACTTTGCGGATGGCTATTTCCCGGTAGCGTTGCTGTACATCGAACAGCGATAGTCCGAACAGCCCCAATGAAGAGATCAGGATTGCGATCAATGCAAATGCCGTATAGATACTGGTTACTTTCTTGTCTTCTTTATAAATGGCTTTTATCTCATCCTCTGCAAAAGAATAGATAAATTCGCCTCCGACAGTTTCTTCATGCAGTTTTTGCAGGAAAAGGATTGCTTCCTGCCGCTTGCCCGGAACGATATGTGCCGTCAAACGGCTATAAGGATATCCTATGTCGTAAGCGAAAACGAGCGGAAGTGTGGCCTGAGACAGATGTCCGATTTGAAAATCTTTAACTACACCGACAATGTTATAAGCGGGATTCTTATCCATATCCGGCATATCGGAGCTCCACCATAACCTGTGTTCAGGTTGTAATTTAGCTGTCGCAATATCGGTAATGCCGAATGCCCTTTTAGCTGTCTCATTGATGATCAAGTCGTATGTGCCAAAATGGTCGGTCGAGTCGTTCCAACCGCGTCCTTCTACCATTTGAAAATCGTATATCTTCATGTATTTTTCGTCTATGTTATTATAGACAACCATCAGTTTCTTTCCCTGGGATTCGAATTGGATATCTGGTTCTCTATATTCGTAAGGGCTCTCTCCGTAAGCCCAGTCTGTGAACAGGGTTGACTCGTTCATTTTAGTCGTGATGACATGGTAGAGTTGTTTTTGTTTCTCATTCTTTGCAGTTGCTTGTTCGTAGGTGTCATCCAGGGCATAATTACTACGGAGGAATTGAGTTTTGATGATATCTTTCGTTTGGTATCCATTGTCGTAGTTCAGCATGAAATGCAATTGTTTGATGAAAAACAACGATACGATAATGAGTGAGATCGATATGCCGTATTGGATAACCAAGAAAAGGCTTCTTGAAACGATCGAGTTACCTTTTCTGCTAACAGATTGTAATGATCGGATAGGAGTGCTGTACCCATATTTGAAGAAAGGGTGAGAAGAAGTTACTATCGGAAGAAGCACGATTAAAATAAGCATCAATGAAAGATTCAGCCGCCAATCGTTTGATTGGGAGATTCCCCATTGAGTGCTCAAATATTTTTGTGTCAACTCGATAAATACCCATCCGACAAAAAGAGCGCAAGTTATGATAAATATATTTTCTATGTAAATTTGTCCGAACAGGTGGAGACGTTTAGCTCCGAATACCTTTTTCATACCGAATTCACGTGACCGTTTTTGTATGAGTACCGTGTAAATATTCGTAAAGTTGACAAATCCTATAATCAGGATTAAAAGAGTGACGATCGATAATATTTGGACATTTGTCTTATTTCCTTTATTGAATAAATTGAGATCCTGTATGGTATGGTCAAAGTATATTTTCTTCATAGGGAAGAACTGGTACTGTTGGTAGCGGTCTCCAGCTTTCATATACATATAATAATCCAGTCGTTTGTTTACCTGTTTCAGGTCACTTCCCGGATAAAGCAGAGCGATACTTTGAGGCATTCTTGACCACTTTTTCTGCATAGATTCAGATATGAGTATGTCGAAATGCAGCGTGCTTTTTCCTGCAGGAGTCCCGATGATCCCTTCGATTGTAACAGGATTCCCGAATGTGAAAGATATCGTTTTGCCGATCGGGTTCTCATTCCCGAATAGTTTTTGTGCCATTTCCCGGGTGATTACGGCACTTTCCGGTTTAAGCATCAACGTTTTTCTGTTTCCGGCGAGAACAGGAAAATCCAGTATTTGCAGAAAGCTGGTGTCTACAGCGAATAGGTCTGCTGTGAACTTCCTGTTTTCAGAGTAGATATCATATTGCTGCATGGGGATGAATGTCGTGCTTTGTTCAATCGCAATATCTTCTAACGGCTCCTTGTAATCGGGTTCGTTATTCATATTGGAGCTACCGGAAAAACGTATCATCGGGGAATTCTGATATTGGAGCGTCGTAAAATACAGGCGGTCCAAATGTTTGTGGAAATGATCGACAGTCGTTTCCTGATAAATATATCGGGATAAAGTAATGACACACGCCAGACTCAGCGCCAACCCCATAATGTTGATGGCACTGTAAAGTCTGAAACGTGTCAGCGATCGTAATGCTAATAGTATAATTTTCATTTGTAGAGATTCGTTTATTTTAAAATCAATTCTTCCGCGTCGCCAAAGGTACTATATCCCGTGACAATCACCTTGTCGCCCGGTTGCAGACCGCCGGTTATTTCGTATTGCTGCGGGTTTTGTCGGCCGATGCTGATCGGGGTCTTGCGGGCTTTTGTGCCGGATTCGTTCAGCTTGTAGATCCATTGTCCGCCGGTGGTCTGGAAGAAATCGCCACGCGGGATGACGAGGGCTTCTTCCGGTTGTCCCAGCTCGATCTGGACACGGAAGCTTTTGCCGATGCGGACATTTTCGGGGCTTGTCTCGGTAAAGACCAGGTCGACATCGAAGTTACGGTCTTTCACCTCCGGGACGACTTTGGTGATCCGCAGCGGGAACTTCTTGCTCTGCCAGGTGATGGTGGCGGGAAGCCCGGTTGTGATTCGGTCGATATAATATTCACTGAGGGAGGTGTGTATCTTGAACTGGTCGAGCACTTTGACCTCTGCGATCGCTTCAGTGCTTTGCACCTGCTGGCCGGGCGTCACTTTGACGAAGCTGAGCTGGCCGGAGAGGGGAGCGCGGACAATCAGGTCTTCCATGCGCTCCCGGGCGCGGTCGAACTTCTTCCGTTCCCGTTCGAGGTCGTTCTTCATCAATTCCCGGCGTAGGATGGTGGCGGCGCTGTCGTGGCGGAGGCCTTCCAGTTGCAGGGCGGTACTGCGGGTCTTATAGTCGAACTCGTCGCGGGCTACTTCTAACTGCGCCTTGCTTTTGACGCCCATGTGGAATTCCTCTTCGTCGAGGGCATAGCTTTTCTTGAGGCGGTTTAGTTCGTAGGTTGTCTCTAAGGTCTTTTGTTGCAGGTCGATGCTCTTCTGTTCCATTTCGATCTCTTTCTCCTGGTAGGAGATCAACTGCTTTTCCCATTCATCCTGCTGATCCTCGATGGTGCGGATCAGATCGGGATTGCTGAGAGTCAGTATCGTGTCTCCCTTGCTCATCATTGTTCCTTCTTCGGCAATGATACGGTCTACGCTGCCAGCCTCGCGGGCATTGATCTGGATGGTAAGGATGGGCTGAACGACGCCTTCCACATCCACATATTCCAGGAATTTGTCGCTGGTGGCTTCACCGATAATCAGGTTCTCGGCTTCGGTACGGAGTTTTCTGCCTCCCGATGCGGCGATCCCTACATAAACAAGAAGGGCAACAAAGGCGACTCCTCCGGCAATATGCCAGCGGTAGCGGTAATAAACGGGTTTCTTAGCAATAGGTTTATCCATTGTATGTTGTTTTTATTTTAGCAATAGTTCATAATCCTCAACAATCGGAATCTGCTTCTCGAAATCGTAGCCCGTCAGGCTGCGGAGGCCATAATAAAGACTCCAGTAATTATACAAGGCCGAGATATACGCCCGGCGTGAGTTATCCTTTTCTGAGATGGCGGCATTCAGGTCGAGGATGCTTGATTTACCGAGCAGATAAAGCCGGCGGGCCACGTCGTTGCGGCGTTGTGCCGTCTGGTCGGTTTTCTCTGCAATCATGACTTTGTTGGCTTGCAGGTTGAATTGCTTGACCATCTTGGCGACATTTAGTTCGAAATCCATCCGTTCCTGTTCTAATTGGGTATAGACTTTGTCACGGTTGCTTTTGGCCACCTTGACCCGTCCTTTTCCTACGCCCCAGTCCAGGATCGGAATACGGATGCCGAGCGTCACTAACTGTTGGTCCATCGGGTTGCGGTAGGACTCTTTCAGTTTCTCGTTGCTCTGTGTCAAACCGAACTGGGCGTATAGTTCGGCTTTGAATCCCCGGTTGGCTTTTGCTTCGGCAACGGAGCTTTCGCTTTCCAGGCGGCGGCGTTCGAAAGCGCTGATATCCGGATTGTTCTGGAAAGCTAATTGCATGGCCTCTTCGACGTTGACCGTGAAGCGGGGAATGCTGTCGTCCGGGATTACCGCCAGCGTGATGTTTTCCGAAATACCTAAGTAGCTGCGTAGCGACTGGATGTAATCGTCCACGTCTATCTGCGCGTTCAGGCGGTTGGTCTGCTCGGTCAGCTTGTTGAGTTCGAGTTGGAGCATTTCGTTTTCAGTAATTGTCCCGATGTTGTAACGTCCTTGCGCGTAGCGGTAGAGCGTGTCGGCATATGCAAAATTATATTCCGCGATCTCTAACGAGGTCTGTGCGCTTGCTAAGTTGAAAAAGCGGTTGGTTGTGTAGGCGGCTACCAGTTCGAGTGTTTCGATGTAAGCTTTTTTCGCTTCTTCGAATTTAATCGGCTCGATCCGGCGTTCCCATTTGAGGTCGTTGTAACCAAACAGGTTTTGTTCATATCCGATGACCACCGGAGTACTTTTATATGATGAGACGTTGTCGGTGAACATATCTAACCGTTGGAGTCCGGTCTTCAGTAACACCGTACCGCCTGTCAGGGCGATATTCTGCTGGATTTCCAGCCCGGCGTCGACCGACAACTGGTTCCGGTGTACGAATTTATCACTACCGTCTTCAAGCGTCACCGACTGGATGGAGCGGTTCAGGCTCGGATCGGAAGTCAGCGTCAGGCTTGGCAGTTGTTTGGCCCGGAAAGAGCGCCAGTTCCAGTAAGAGGCCCTGAAAGCATGCCGGGCGGCAATAGCCTCCGGTGAATGTTGGCGCGCCATTTCGATCGCTTCGCCCAGTGTCAGGGTAAGTGTTTTCTGCCCCCATAGTTGCAGCGGGAACAATACACATATAAGTATGGATAAAATCTGTTTCATGCCTGATGAAAGACAAATAATGTGCCATACTTGTAAGTGGTTGTCTTTTATGTGAATGAGGAAAATAGTTTGCCTGTTCGTTGTGCATAAGTGCACAAAAAACGTGCATAAGCGCACATACATCCCGTTCTTATAATCACTATCTTTGTCGATATTGAAGTGATTGGTAAAATATGAAGAACGGAAAGATTTTAATCATCGATGATAACGAAGATGTCCTCTTCGCCTTAAATCTGTTGTTGGAGCCATATGTCGAACAGGTGAAGGTGACGACACAGCCCGAGCGGATCGAACATTTTATGTCGACTTTCCAGCCGGATGTCATCCTGTTGGATATGAATTTTCGGCGGGATGCAATCAGTGGGCAGGAAGGCTTTTTCTGGCTGGAAAAGATAAAGGCGGCTGATCCGGATGCGGTGGTCCTTTTTATTACGGCTTATGCCGATACGGAAAAAGCCGTACGTGCCATAAAAGCCGGTGCTACGGATTTCATCCCGAAACCCTGGGAAAAAGAAAAACTGTTGGCAACTCTTTCGGCTGCATTGAAACTGCGCGAAAGCCGTACGGAGGTCAACACGCTGAAACAGCGCGTCGAGGTGTTGGAAAGTTCCGAAGAGACCGGTTTTGAGATTATAGGAGAGAGCGATGTCATGCAGGAACTGTTTGCTACTGTTTCCAAGCTGAAAGATACGGATGCCAATATCCTGATCCTGGGAGAGAACGGAACCGGGAAGGATCTGATTGCCCGTGCCCTTTACCATCATTCTCCCCGAAGCAGCCAGGTTTTTGTCAGCATCGATTTGGGAAGCATCCCGGAACAGCTGTTCGAGAGCGAGCTGTTCGGGTATGAGAAAGGTGCTTTTACGGATGCCCGGCGCGATAAGCCCGGACGTATGGAAGTGGCTTCCGGAGGCACTTTGTTCCTGGACGAGATCGGTAATCTGAGTCTGCCGATGCAGGCGAAACTGTTGACGGCTATCGAGAAAAGGCAGATCCTGCGGTTGGGAGCGACCCGTTCCGTGCCGATCGATGTCCGCTTGATTTCCGCGACGAACATGAATATCCGGGAGATGGTGCAGGAAGGGACGTTCCGCCAGGATTTGCTATACCGCATCAATACGATCGAGCTGCATATCCCGCCGCTTCGGGAACGGGGCAATGATATCCTGTTGTTGGCCGACCATTTTCTGAACCGCTATGCCCGTAAGTATAAGAAGAAACTGACGGGGCTTACCCGGGATGCAAAAACGAAACTCCAAAGTTATGCCTGGCCCGGTAATGTCCGCGAGTTGCAACATGCCATCGAGCGCGCTGTTATCCTGTCGGACGGCTCCATGCTGAAGCCTGAAAACTTTATGCTTCATCCGGCTCCCGTCCATAAAAAAGGGGAACTGTCCGACGAACTGAATCTGGGCGTGCTTGAGAAAGAAGCGATCGAACGCGCCCTGCGCCGTGCCGACGGGAATATCACCCGTGCAGCCGAACTGTTGGGGATTACCCGTTTTGCCCTGTACCGGAAACTGGATAAACTGGGCCTATGAAACGATATGTTCTTTTCTTGAAAATAGGATTGTTGATATTGTTGTCTCTTTCGATTGCATTCCTGCTATTGAAAGGATTGTATTTTACGGCGGTCATGTGCTTTCTGATTTTGTTGGGTATTGCTTTTTCCCTCTATCTGGATCAACGGAAAATGTTGCAGCGGATGGAGCACCTGATCGCCAATATCCGGTATGGAGATATGAACCTTTCTTTTCCGGTCCCGTCGGCGGGCGGTGCGGAGGCCAGCCTGACACGTGCCATGAATGAAGCGTTGTCCGCTTTTCGTACCCGTTTATATAATGTGGTGGTGTCGGAGGCGGAAACGGAGGCTTGGCAGAAATTGATCCGGGTTCTCACACACGAGATCATGAACTCGATCGCCCCGATTATCTCTTTGTCGGAGACGGTGACGGAGCGGGCTGCATCCAACGGACTGAATGAACGGGATTACGGAATCATGCTTCAGGCCATGCAGACGATACACCGCCGGAGTAAAGGCTTGTTGGATTTCGTCGAGAACTACCGGAAACTGACACGTATTCCGGCCCCTACACAGCAATTGTTTCCGGTTTCCTCCCTGTTCGACGATTTACGGGGTTTGTATCCTGCCGGAGATGTTTCGTTCTCATTTTCTGTCCGTCCGACTGATTTGCGGGTTTATGCCGACCGCTCGATGATCGAGCAGGTGCTTATTAATTTATTGAAGAATGCAGCCGAGGCCTGTAAAGATTGTTCCTTTCCGGAAGTACGGGTGAATGCTTTCAGGCGTGAAGGGGTTCCGGTTATCACCGTTTCCGACAATGGCTGCGGTATCGTGCCGGAAGCGATGGATAAGGTCTTTGTCCCGTTCTTTACGACTAAGCAGGGAGGTTCGGGCATCGGTCTGAGCGTTTGCCGCCAGATCATGAACCGCCACGGGGGAAGTATTACCGTTGTTTCGGAAGAGGAGAAAGGGACGACTTTTACCCTGCAATTTCCCCAAACCCGCGTCCTGTAGGAACGGTTTACGGATAGCCTTTACGAGAGATATTGGTTGATGAGGTTTTTCAGCTCTGCCGGTTTGATCGGTTTTGCTGCATATCCGTTGAAGCCGCTTTGCTTTACCCGTTGTTCGTCTTCGGCGAAAGCGAAAGCGGTAACTGCAATGATCGGGACATGCGGGTCTTCTTTTCTTATCTCGGCAGTCGCTTCATACCCGTCCATATTCGGCATTTTAAGATCCATCAGGATCATATCCGGCTGGTGTTCACGATATAACCGGACCGCTTCACATCCGTCATGGGCATGCAGTAAATTGTAGTCTTTCAGGACTGCCTGAATCAGAATATAGTTACTTTCGTTGTCTTCGGCAATCAATAACGTCGCTTTTGTAGGAGTTTCGCTTGCAGGTTCCTCTGTCTTTTCCTCCACTTCTTTTTTAGGCTGTTTTTTTACGTTGAGAATGATTGAATCGGGCAGCGTGAACCAGAAGGTCGAACCTTTCCCAAATTCGGATTCCACACCGATCTCGCCGCCTAATTTCTTTATAATCATCTGGCAGATTGCAAGCCCCAAGCCTGTTCCCTGTGCAAAACTGTTCAGTTTGACGAAACGGTTGAAAACCATATCTATTTTTTCAGACTCGATGCCGCATCCGGTATCGGTAACATAGAATCGCAGTTTGTTGTCCTGGCGGCGGTAACCGAACCGGATACTGCCCTCTTCGGTAAACTTAATGGCGTTGTTGATGAAGTTTGTAACAACCTGTGCTAAGCGGTTCTTGTCCGTCATGATTACACAGTGAGGCATTTTCTCGACAAAGGAAACCTGCACACCCTCGGATGCTTTCAGGCGGGAGGATTGTTCGATGTCGGATAATAACGCGTTAATATCCACCTCCGAATCAATAAATTCCAATGTCCCGGCCTCAATCTTGGCCACATCCAGAATGTCATTGATCAATTGGAGGAGCAGCTCGTTGTTACTGCTGATGATATTGATATATTCGTCCCGCTCTTCTTCGTTCTCTGCGATTGTCAACAGATTGGAGAAACCGACGATGGCATTCAGCGGCGTACGGATTTCGTGGCTCATGTTGGCGAGGAATGCTGATTTCAGGCGGTCGGATTCTTCCGCTTTGTCTTTTGCTTTCCGGAGCTCGATTTCATCTTCTTTCTGTTTCTCGATCAGGATCAGCAATCTGTTTTTCAGTTTGCTGGTGCGCAAATAGTAGTAGAGCACCATGATCAGGAACAACAACAAGACGACGGAAATGATTAACAGGATTTCAAATTTATATTGCACGAACAATCCTACTTCCGTATTGATCAATACGGAATGGGGTGGCAGACTTTTTGTCGCGATCCCCCGTTCCTTTAATTTTTTAGCATCAAACGTATATACGTTGGGAATCGTTTCCGGATTGAACTTGGCCGATCGATTCGCTAAAACATGTACGGCCTGACGGGCCAGGTCCTTTCCGATCGAACGGTATTTAGGTATATAGCCACCGATCGCCCAATGGCTTAATCCGATGGATGTCAACGAAAATGCCGGAACTTTCGGATTGGCGAGCATCATGGTATAAGTGGCGTTTCCGACATAATACCCGTCATTTACATCCACACGCCAGGTACCCAGAAGAATGGCGCTTTCCGAAGGTAGGCGTTTGATTTCTTCGATGATATTATAAATGTCGTTTTTCCGTCCGTCCAGCGGGATGAAGTCTATACCGTCTATCCGGCTGATTTCTTTTTTGACTAAGGCTTGAAGGGAAATACCTCCGTAACTGTTGTCGGTAACCAAGGCGATATGTTTCGTGCTCGGATACAACTTGCGGACCAGCTCTACGTTTGCTTTAATATCATAATTGTAGACGAATCCGCCCAAGTTCTGCTCTTTGCTTTTAAGCTCATCTATATCTACACTTTCGGGGTCCCATTCGGACAGGTTGATGCTGCTGTCAGGCAATAGTACCGCGTTCCGGCTGACCATGCCGCATAAGATCGGGATATTCCGTATGCTGCTGTCGTCTAACGAAAGATAGGAGGCCCACCCTTCCTGTCCGAGGATTACGATCAGCTTAGGCTTGTTTTCCCCCTGATATTTCTTCAGCAGGTTCTCCATCCTTGCTTTCCAGAGGGGAGCTTCGGGGAGGCTCTTGCAGTTCATGTTTTCGATTACAACAGGCGAGGTCCCGCCAAGCTGTTTGTATTCTTCCATGAACTCGGAAATATTTTGTGTCGTATTGCGGGTATCCGGATTGTAGGAGCTGATAATTAAAATAGGATTACTATCATCAGCATGAACTTGGCATGTGAAGAGTAAACTAATGACCATGAAAAAGAATCGCCACGTTTGTTTTATGTAGTAATCCGATGATTTATTCATGAAATAAAGATTGTTCTGAAACTCCTAAATTAATCTTTTGGGAATTCGTATGCAAAAATAAAAATTATTTGATATAACTAAGCATAAATCAGAACATTTTAAAGTTCTATCATAAGGCCGATACTGGGCAGGAGCGTCCCGGTGCGGCGTTCAACCGGTTTTAGTTCATAACGTTGTTGTTCCCGAGGGGCATCCGGATTTAATATTTTGCCAGTTTTAATATATACATCCTGTTCTTTGTATTTTGAATTTAGCACGTTCTGCAAGTCGATATAAGCCCCTATCATAAACTTTTTCAGATAGAATGTTTTGTCTATCCGGATATCCAGTTGGGTAAAAGGCTTCAGACGTTCACTGTTGAACCGGCTGTAGTCATAATAAAGGTTGCCACTGGCATCCCAGGCATCGACAAAACTGCTCTTCTCGACATCATAAGGTGTATAGGGCGCGCCTCCCACTATCCGTAGTTTCGTTCCTATATCCCAATTCCTGGGTAAGGCATAGGTCCCGCTGAAAGTAAAAAGATGGCGGTTGTCCCAGGCGGATGGAATGTATTGGCCACTACCCCGTCCGTCCTTAAATTCGCTTCGGACATAAGTATAGGAGGCAATAAATGTCAATCCCTTATAATTATACCAGCGTCCCATCAGTTCCATCCCGTAAGCTCTTCCGGTTGCAGTAGAATTGACGGCTTCATTTCCCAGTACGCCGTAATCGGTCCCTTTTGAGGCAAGCGGAATGCTGTCGGTCAGTGACATCGGGTAGTGATCATATTTCTTGTAGAATCCTTCCGCCGTAAATTTCAGATAGGAGGAAGGACGGTATTCCAATCCGATCCCGGCCTGATCGCTCCGGATATAGCTCAACCGGTTATCTTTGTTTATATAATTACCCTGGTTGTCTTTGAATCCAAGGACCGTATAAGGGGGCAATTCGTAATATCTTCCTGCGTTTGCATTCAGATAAATGTCTCCGAACAGGCGGTAAGAGAGCGAGAGGCGCGGGGAGAGCTGGTCCAGCAGGTTGTTCATTTCCGAAGAATATCCGTTGGCATCCGCCCGTACCCCCAAAGATGCCGTAAAGCGTTCGTTATTGCTTTCGTATATAGCTGTAGCATACAGTCCCCATTTCCAGATGCCCAGGTCTGTCTGATAATGGAGTTCCCGGGGGATGGTGGTATATAGTTTCTGAAAAGTTGTGTTTGTATATTCCGAATAATCGATGTTTCCTCCTGCTTGCAACTGGATATAGGGCAAACGGAAGATATTTTCGCTGCGGAACTTATTCTCTATTTCATCCGAGCGGTAATCCAACATTAAGTTTTCAGGTGTGCTTTCATCATTATCCTGATATTTGATGTTTTTATTGTTCATCTGGCTACGGCTTACGATCAGGGAGTGTATATTACGCCCTGAAAAATGTTTGTAAACGGCACCCAATGTGTAAGTCTTTTGTTTTACGACCGGCAGGTAGGCCAGTATGTATTGGTTTTTCTCGCTAAGATCGTCCTTCCCGGTGTTCAGCTTCATGTCGTCAATGGCTCCCAATCCGATAAAGGTCAGTTCGTTTTTCTTATTAAAAGCATGTTTGATTTTGAACTGGGCATCCGTAAAGGTCGGAAGAAAGGGTAATCCGATCATGTCGAACAGGAATTGCAGGTACGAACGGCGTATGGAAACCTGGTAAGTCGTCTTGTTGCCTATCGGGCCGTTTGCCGATAGACCGACATCGGAGGCGCCGACCACTCCCCGCAAAGAGAATTTTTCTTTGTTTCCGTCCTGCAGCTTGAAGTCGAGCACGGAACTGAGCGCATTCCCCCTGGCAGCAGGAAATGCCGCAGAATAGAAATTGACTTCACGTATGAAGTCCGGATTGATGATTCCGACCGGTCCGCCGGATGCCCCCTGTGTAGAGAAGTGATTGATATTGGGGATTTCTACTCCATCCAGAAAGAAACGGTTTTCCGACGGTCCGCCGCCCCTTACCATCAGGTCGTTCCGGAAAGCTGCCGTAGAGGCCACTCCCGGAAAGGATTGTACGACACGCGAGATATCCCGGTTTCCTCCGGCACTTTTCTCTATCTCTTTAAAACCGATAACGCGCAGTCCCAACGGGCTTTCTGCCGTTTTCCGGAACGGGGAGGCGACGATGCTTACTTCCTGCAGGCTCTCACTGGCCGTTTCGAGTTCGATCGGGAAGAAGATATCTTTATTGGCCACGCGGAATTCTGCCGTTACCGTTGGCTTATATCCGATAAATGAAGCCTGTAGCCGGTAACTGCCCGGGGCAATTCCTGTTATTTCAAAATTTCCGGTGGAATCTGTTGCCGTTCCGTGTGTCGTATTCCAGATAACGACAGTAGCATAAGGTATTGGCTCGCCACTTGCCGTCTCTTTCACGATCCCTTTTATGGAATAATTCTTTTGAGCCTGTATGATCTGAATACAGGTCAGGAATAGTAAGAGAAGAAAGAGTCTTAAATTCATAAGTTGTAGCCAGTCTTACGGGAATTTGTAATAATAGGTTACAAAAGTAATCAATTCTATATTTTTATATCTTTGCAAGATCAAAATAATGACGAAATAAGACGAAAATCAAATGAAGCGGGAATTGCAGCAGACGGCCGATGGCAGCCATACATTATTTATTCCGGAAATGGATGAACACTATCATTCGGTAAACGGGGCGGTGCAGGAATCGCGCCATGTGTTTATTGAGGCCGGGTTGCACCATCATACGGGAAAGGAGCTTGTCGTTTTTGAGATCGGTTTCGGTACTGGTTTGAATGCTTTCCTTACCTTGCTGGATGCGGAAAAGAACGAGCGTGTCGTCAATTATTATTCCATCGAGTTATACCCCCTTGAACCCGGGCTTGTACAGGCATTGAACTATGGGGAGGTGGTCTGTCCCGAAAAGAAAGAACTGTTCCGTGTTTTGCATGCCGCTGCCTGGAACCGGGAGGTTGCCATCACCGAACGTTTCATTTTACATAAGATACAGGGGGACAGCAATACTTGCGATCTGCCCGAAGGGATCGGCCTTGTCTATTTCGATGCTTTTGCCCCGGACAAGCAGCCGGAAATGTGGAACCAGGAAATATTCGACAAATTGTATGGACATATGGCGGAAGGAGGAATTTTGACCACCTACTGTGCCAAAGGTGCCGTACGCCGTATGATGCAGAAAGCCGGATATTCTGTCGAAAGAATACCCGGCCCTCCCGGAAAACGCGAAATGCTCCGCGCTATGAAATTATAAAAGTGCGTCGATTTTAGAGACGAATGTAGGTTTTGGAGCAGCTCCGACCTGCTTGTCCACTACCTGTCCGTCTTTGAAGAAAAGAACGGTCGGGATGTTGCGGATACCAAACTGTGCAACCACATCGTTGTTGTTGTCCACATCCATTTTGCCGATTGTCACACGGCCTTCATATTCGGTTGCCAACTCGTCGATGATCGGAGCGACCATGCGGCAAGGACCACACCATTCTGCCCAAAAGTCAAGGACCATAGGCTTACCAGAGTTTACCAACTCTTCAAAATTTGCATCTGTAACTTGTAGTGCCATAATTTTTATATGTATTTAATTTGTTTCTGTTTAGAGTCGCCAAAAGTACAAATTCTTTCTGCATCCAACAAATACTAACCATTAATTTTAAAGTCTATATTTTCATTCGTTTGCAGGAACTCGACCAGATTGCGCGTGACGTTGAGACGTATGTTCTGCGAGAAGAAGTTCTGCGTGATGTTGTGCTCCCCGTCGACTACTTTAAAATATAACAGGCTTTGTCCCGGATTGTTCTTTATCAAGGTCGAAAGCTCGTTTATGGTCGGCTCGTCGAGGTCGTGGATCGGAACCGTGATACTGATCTTTTCGATCATCCGGTCTTTTTCCTCCTGCAACAGTTGGATGGAACCGATCGACAGGCTCAATCGGCCGGAATTGTAGCGGTCTTCCACACGGGCTTTGATCAACAGGTACATCCCCCGTTTCCCGAATTTCCCGTATTCGATGAAATCTTTCCCGAACAGGGCTATCTCGCCACTGCCCGTAAAGTCCTCTATCTTGATGATACCGTACGGATTCCCTTTCTTTGTCATGCCTTCCCGGAAATCGGTCACGATGCCACCGAACAACAACTCTTTCCCGACCAGGCTCTCCTTGTCGTTGATTTCCGCCATGCCGGTGTTGCATACATATGTTAATATAATACGGAATTCATCCAGCGGGTGGGCGGAAAGATAGATGCCGACCAGCTCTTTTTCCTTGTTCAGACGTTCCAGGTCGCTCCAGCGTTCACATTTCGGGATTTCCGGTTTGGCGATCTCCACCTGTACGTCTCCACCGAACAGCGAGTTGGTGGCTGTGCTTTTGTCCGTCTGGTACTTATTGCCGTAGCGTACGAGCGTCTCCAGGAATATTTCACCTTTTCCGGTTTCGGCAAAGAACTGCTCGCGCTGGATGCCGAAATTGTCGAAAGCTCCGGCCAATGCCAGCGATTCGATGTTCTTTTTGTTGCAGGCCGTCAGGTTGACGCGTTCCACGAAATCGAAGATGTTCTTGAACGGCCCGTCCTTCTTCCGCACATCGATGATGTTCTGGACAGCTGCTTCGCCGACACCTTTCACGGCTCCTAACCCGAAACGGATGTTCTTGTCCTTGTCTACGCTGAACTTGAGGATTGACTCGTTCACATCCGGTCCGAGCACCTGGATACCCATCGCCTTACATTCGTCCATAAACTTCGTGATATCCACGATGTTGGACAAACTTCGGCTCAGGACGGCCGCCATATATTCGGACGGATAGTTGGCTTTCAGGTATGCCGTTTGGTAGGCCACCCACGAATAACAGGTCGCATGGCTCTTATTGAACGCATAGGAAGCGAACTTTTCCCAGTCGGACCAGATCTTCTGCAACGTGCTTTCCTCGTAACCATTTGCCTTTCCGCCTGCCATAAATTTGGATTTCAGGTGGTTCATCTTTTCGATCAGCTTTTTACCCATTGCCTTACGGAGGGCGTCACTCTCACCACGTGTGAAGTTTGCCAGCAAACGGGACAGAAGCATGACCTGTTCCTGGTAGACGGTAATGCCATAGGTGTCTTTCAGGTAACGTTCCATGACCGGAATATCGTACTTGATTTCCTCTTTCCCTTGTTTACGGGCAATGAAAGAGGGGATATAGTCCATAGGTCCCGGACGGTAGAGGGCGTTCATCGCGATCAGGTCTTCAAACTTGGATGGCTGCAGCTCCTTCAGGTATTTCTGCATACCGGCGGATTCAAACTGGAATGTGCCGGTGGTCTTTCCGTCGCAATACAGCTTATAGGTCACCGGATCTTCCAGACTGATATGGTCGATGTCCAGTTCCTTCCCTGTCGTCAGGCGGATGTTTTCGATTGCTTCCTTGATGATGGACAATGTTTTCAGTCCGAGGAAGTCCATCTTGATCAATCCGGTCTCTTCGATCACGGAGCCTTCATACTGGGTCACCAGCATTTCTTCACCCGTATCCTTGTCTTTGGCCGTACTGACGGGTACGACGTCCGATATGTCGTAACGCCCGATGATAACGCCGCAGGCATGTACGCCGGTGTTGCGGACGTTGCCCTCTAACATCTGTGCGTATTTCAGCGTATCGCGTGCCAAAGGATCATTCCCTGTAGCCGCTTCTTTCAGTTCCGGTACATAGTTGATGGCGTCTCCCAACTTGAATTTTTTCATATCGGGAATCTTGTCCGGGACAAGCTTTGCCAAACGGTTCGATTCGGAAAGCGGCAGCTTTTGCACGCGCGCCACGTCCTTGATGGCCGACTTGGTCGCCATCGTGCCGTAGGTGATGATATGCGCCACGCGTTCCGCGCCGTATTTATCAGTTACCCACCGGAGCACTTCGCCCCGTCCGTCGTCATCGAAGTCGGTATCGATATCGGGGAGGGAGATACGGTCCGGGTTCAGGAAACGTTCGAACAGCAAATCGTATTTAATCGGGTCGATTTTCGTGATCCCTAAGCAATAAGCCACAGCCGAACCGGCAGCCGATCCACGGCCGGGACCGACCGAGACGCCTAACTCCTCGCGGGCGGCGCGGATAAAGTCCTGCACGATCAGGAAGTAGCCCGGGAAACCCATCGTCTTCATGATATGCAATTCGAAGTTCAGGCGTTCCTTCACTTCATCGGTCAGCTCGTCCCCGTAGCAGAGTTTAGCCCCGTCGTAGGTGATCTTTTTCAGGTAGTCGGCTTCTAACTTGATGCGGTACAGCTTTTCATAACCGCCTAACTTCTTTATCTTGTCGTGCGCCGCCTCTTCGCTCAGCACCACATTTCCGTTTTCGTCGCGTGTAAATTCCTCGAACAGGTCTTGTTCGCTGAACTTCTCGCGGTAGCTTTCCTCCGTCCCGAAATCTTCGGGAATGGCGAAGGTCGGCATGATAGGACCGTGGTCGATGGAATAGAATTCGACTTTATCGGCTATTTCGAGCGTGTTGCTCAGTGCTTCGGGCACATCCGAAAAGATCGCATTCATCTCCGCCGTCGTTTTCATCCATTCCTGCTTGGTGTAACGCATGCGGTTCGGATCATCCAGGTCTTTGCCCGTACTGAGGCAGATCAGCCGGTCGTGCGCTTCGGCATCTTCTGCATTGACGAAATGGACGTCGTTGGTTGCGATTACCTTTATGTTGTGTTTTTTCGCCAGCTCGAGTATAACCTTGTTGACTGTCACCTGGTGGGGGTAGGTGTCCTGGGCTGCTGACGGGTCATGTGTCTCATGGCGTTGTATCTCCAGGTAATAATCTTCCCCGAACAGGTTCTTGAACCAGAGGACCGATTCTTCCGCTTTGTCCATCCGGCCGTTCAGGATATGCTGCGGCACTTCCCCACCGATACAGGCGGAACAGACGATCAGGTCTTCGTGATATTTTTCCAGCAGTTCCTTGTCGATACGCGGCCGTCCGTAGAAACCTTCCGTCCAGGAGAGGGAGACCATCTTGATCAGGTTCTTGTACCCGTTCAGGTTCTTTGCCAGGACAATCAGGTGCCAGCCGCTCCGGTCGTTCTGCGATGCCAGTTTGCTATGCCGTCCGTTCCGGGCGCAATAGCACTCGCAACCGAAGATCGGCTTGAATATCTTTTTTCTCTCTTCTTCGATCTTTGTCGGTATTTCTTCCAGGAGGGTTTGCTCTTCTGCGCTAAGTTCCGTTTTGCCTTTCAGCTCCTTCAGCTCTTTCTCATATCCCTTGATCGCATCTAAAGGTTTGCTGTTTTTCTTGGAAACCTTGTTGAAAAACTCTTTTATCCCGAACATCACGCCGTGATCGGTGACGGCAATCGATCGCATCCCGTCTTTTTGCGCCTTGTCTATCAAAGCGTCAATAGACGCCTGTCCGTCCAGAAGTGAATACTGGGTATGTACGTGGAGGTGTATAAATGGTTCCATATCAATTTTTGATCCTGTTTATTTGGCCTATAAAGATACGGCTTATTTTGTTATTTTCTTCTATCGCCTGTTATAATCCGATTGAAAAACTCTATCTTTCATTGATAATCCAATGCCCTGTTCTGTTTGTCCCTTCTCTGGATAATATCCCTTGTTTTTTTAAGTCGGCTATGATACGTTTACACTGTCGTTCGCTCAATTTTAGAGCTTCAGCAAGCTCTTTTGTTGTGATTTCCGGATTTTTATGAATCAGGTCAAGTAGAATAGTGTCATTGGTGACGTCATTGGTGACATTATTGGTGACGTCACCGTTGACATGAGCATTTAGGGACAATGTTTTCTTTACAAACTGGACTTGAAAAGATAACCCCACTTCTTTCCATCTTAGTTCGATTTCCGGATATGATTTCATCTCTTCTGCAACCAGTTTTAATCCATTACCCCATTGATCAATAATGCCTAATCGTTTGAATACAGGAGCTATTACCCTGTTTCTGGCATCAGACTGACGTTCTTCCATCGCTGCATAGTCTATGGATGGAGGTAGCAGACCGGGGCTTGTGATTTCTACCATATCATCGTAGATTGCTACTTTTATATCCTTTCCTGTCAGTGAATACGTGCGGTGTACCACTGCATTACGGATAATTTCTCTGATCGCCTTTACCGGATATTCCCAACGGGAAACTGTATAAATACCTTCTACAGCAGCTCCTTTATTAATGTGCCGGAGTACGAAATTATAGGCTTCCTCTGCCTGTTGTCCAATATGAACTGTAATACTTTTTTGATCGATGAACTCTTCTGTGCCGGTCCCTTTGAAGCGGGCACATTCCACCTTTGCGTTTGGAAACATCGAATAGCGTAATGGATCATTAGCGAAAAGAACTAATGCATTTGTCGGATATACTTTCCCTTGTTCTGTTTTGATCAGTTCAAGTTTGTGCAGTATTTGGGTATCCAAAATTTCTTCTGTCTTTTCTTTATAGAGTTGCTTGAACTCTTCAATATTCAGTTCCTCGACAGTTTTGTCCATAACAACTTCACTGTCGAATGATATATTCATGCGTTTTCTTTCCAACTCGGTAATAATATTCTCATCTGCTAAGCGATTGTTAGAACCGACACGAATATAAGTGCCTTTCAATTTCCCCTCATTTTTCAGGTAATATGGCGGCATGCTTCCTTTATATACTTGAATCCTGATTAAGTGTTTGTTTTCAACAGACAGAATAGATATTTCCGGTAAGATTGTAGGCTGGCACCTGTCATAAATCAGGTTGCTGATTTGTTCTTCAATATGAGGCAAGTCATCTTCCGGCAATCCGATTATTTGCCTTGGCGCATCTTCTACGCCGAGATAAATTTCTCCTCCGGCATCATTCGCAAAGGCTACAATTGTTTTTGCAATATCGGAATTGGTAGGTAGTCCTCCCTTAAATTCAAGGCGACGACCTTCGGGTTGCTGTATGAGTTCGTGAAGTAGCATGCTTTGATCCTGTTTATTTGGCCTATAAAGATACGGCTTATTTTGTTATTTTCTTCTATCGCCTGTTATAATCCGATTGAAAAACTCTATCTTTGCTCATAGGAATTAGAAGGTTTGCAATATGAGAAAAATTATATTTATTGTCTTTTTAAGTGTATGGATGATTATGCCGGCAGTGAGTCAGGTCGCTTTCGGTGTACGTGTAGGTGGCGCTTACTCTTCTCTGGTGCAAAAAGTGGAAGGAACGTATAAGGCAGGCGCCCGTTTCGGTTTTAGCGTGGCAGGGCTTGCCGACATACCTTTATATAAGGGATTGTCTTTGCGTCCCGAAGTGGCTTTTGCCAACCAGGGCGGTTCTTTTATATCCAACTTCCAGGTGGAAGGGGCGAAGAATTCCCTTAATAAATGTAACTACTATTCGATACAGGTTCCGGTGAATCTGGCCTATACCTTTAATATAAATGATGTTCAACTGGGTGTCTATGTCGGTCCCGCCCTCGATTTCTCCCTGTTCGGCAAGATGAAAACCCAAAACCAGAATGTGGATATCCATTTCGGCCAGGACAAGGAGACAGACCTCAAAACATTCGATTTAGGTGTAAACGTTGGCTTACGTGTCGACTACAGCCGTTATTTCTTCTCCGTCGGTGCCCTTTGCGGCACGCTGGACCGCCGCGCTGTTGAGCGTGAAGGGGAATCTTCCCTTTATCAGAACAACGTGACGTTGTCACTGGGGTATATGTTCCGGAGCCGGTAACTTCACAAAGGCAGGGAAGAATTATGAATATCGGTCCGTTATTCCTATATTTGTAAGCACGATAAAAACAGTGACATATGGACCGGAAAAAGTTACCGATAGGCATCAGTGATTATAAAGAGCTGATAGAAGAGGATTATTATTATGTGGATAAGACCGATTTTATCCGCCAGATCATAGAAGAAGGAAGCAAAATTACGCTTCTTCCGCGTCCGCGCCGTTTTGGCAAGACGCTGAACCTTTCCACACTTCGCTATTTCTTCGAGAAGACGGAAGGCAACGTCTATCGTCCGCTGTTCGAGGGTAAAAGCATCGAACAATGGAAAGACTTCGACCGGTATCAAGGGAAATACCCGGTGATCTTGGTCACGCTGAAGGACTGCAAGGGCGATACATTTGAAGCGACTCTGTCTCAGATCAAAATACAGATGCAACAGGAGTTTGATCGTCACCGATATTTGCTGGACGACGATCTGTCCGAGCTGGACCGCCAGTGGTTCAGTCAGATACTCATGCTACAGGCAGACGAGGTCATGATCCAAAACTCATTACTTTTTTTATCCGGATTGCTGGCAACTCATTGGGACATGCCGCCCCTCGTGCTGCTCGACGAGTATGACACGCCAATTCATGTTGCTTTCGACAAAGGATATTATGACCGCATGATCGGCTTTATGCGTAACTTTATGAGTTTGGTGTTCAAAGACAATACGGATATCTTTCGCGGCGTCATCACCGGTATCTTGCGGGTCAGCAAGGAATCGATCTTTAGCGGATTAAATAATATAGATGTAGATACGATCCTGGAACTCCCGATGTGCACATCTTTCGGTTTTACGCAGGAAGAAACGGACCAAATGCTAACCGATTATTCGTTCGGCGGTCAGAAAGACGAGGTGAAGAACTGGTACAACGGCTACCTGTTCGGAGATCAAACGGTCTATAACCCCTGGTCTGTGCTTTCCTTTATAAATAAAGGCGGCGTCCTGGCTCCTTACTGGGTAAACACTGGCTCTGATGTCCTCCTGCGTCACCTGCTTGCCGACGGTCCGTCGCAAATCCGTATGGGAGTAGAGTCGCTGATACAGGGCGAACCGATCCGCAGCGTGATAAACGATAAGTTAGCGTTCCCGGATTTGTTGGCTAAACCTACTAATATCTGGTCGTTTATGCTTTTCAGCGGCTACCTGAAGGCCAGTGATCCGGTGCTGAACAATGACGATTTGATCGAATACGAGTTGCAGATCCCCAACCGGGAAGTGAAAACCGTTTACCGTACGATCATCCAAAGTTGGATAGACGGCGGTCCGGTGAAGAACGACCGCCTGGAGCTGATGCTGCAAGCCTTACGTGCAGGTGATATCGAATATTTTGAAGAGTTGTTGAACGACTTTGTCGTCCATACCTTTTCCTATTATGACACCAACGGCCGTGAGCCGGAAAAGGTCTACCAGGCATTTCTGTTAGGATTGCTGGCAGGCATGTCTGACTACGAGGTTAGCAGTAACCGTGAATCCGGTTTCGGGCGCTACGACATCCTTCTGCGTCCGAAAGGCGGTAAGGGGCAAGCGGTGATTATGGAGTTGAAGCGTCTGCGCCCGACAGAGACAGTCGAGAAAGCGTTGAGTTCAGCCTTGCAGCAAATCGAAGACAAACAGTATGATGCCGTCCTGCGCCAGGATGGTTTCACCGACATCCTCAAGATGGCCATCACCTTCGACGGCAAGCGGGTCTGGATAAAGATTCCTCCGGCTCCCGCTCGAATGTAGCCTGTCTCAGTTTCTTGTTGATTACTTCCGAAACACGTACGTGCATGCCTTTTACGGAAATCGATTCGGCACGTATTTCGTTTTTACGGTCCACACGGCGGTAGTTGGCCGAGACGCCGAAAGTGCATAAATCGTCCAGGCAAACATCGTAGCCGTCCTGTAACTTCTCGGTTATATAGTCTTCTATCAGCATCCACGAACGCGCCAGTTCCGCACGCAGGGAAGACGATCCCCGAGAGATCTCTTCAAACATACGCTCTTTATGGATCGTATCCCGGCTTACTACTTTCGGATAAAAACCCGTTACCTTCTCATCTTCCTTATTCAGGTTATCATAAATGGGGACAAATTTGTATGGTATACTCATAACTATTTTGTTTTTAAATATAATTCTTCTTTTCAACCGACACCTGACACCTTTTGATTTAATCAATTGATTACTATAAAACTAAAAGGTGTCAGTAGGGTGTCGGTTCTGTGTTGTCCGTCACCTTTTTATCGGGATCAGGTAATAATATTTCCGGTCCTTCCTGATCTTCCTCATCACATTGTATTTTGCCATCAGTTTCCCGAATAGCTCCAGCTTGGTTTCCGTAAGGTCCATCTTGCTCTGTTTGCTGATCGACATAAGGATGTCGGGAGCAGACAGAGGTTCACACGTTTCCCATTCTTCCGGGACACGGTAATAGTATAAGAACATCTCTTCCAGCAACGGGCGCTTTTCGAAAATCCGGTTATTCTTATTCAGGCGTGCCTCTTCTTCTGTCGTAAACCAATAGCGTTCACCCTCTTTCAAAGCGGTTACGGCCTGTGCATAGAGTTGTGGATAATCGACAGGCTCGATGCGGATCGTACCTTTCACCTCCACTCCGATAAAACGCCGGCTGCCGGACATATCGGTCAGCAAACCGAACGTATTGGAGGTTGCGATGAACGAAGCGAAACGCCGCATCTCTTCCATACTCTCGCCATAGGGCTTGCGAAGCGTCACCTTCGACTTCTGCAACAGGTTTTTCAGGTAGGGCTGCCGGGAAGCGGGTATCGAATCGAACTCATCCAGGTTGACCAGCGCGAAACGGTTCAGCGCTAACTCCGCATCTTTCCGGCTCCCCAAGTCGATCCCGTCTATATAATACGGACGAAGTGCAGGCGGCAACAGGTTTTGGCAAAAAGTGCTCTTGCGGCAACCCTGCGGACCGACCAGCAAGGGTGATGTGCTGTTGGCATGCTCCTTGTCCATCTGCAACCAGTGTGCCACCATGCTGAGGAACCAGAGGTAAAAGAAATCCCTCCACTCCCCGTTATCGCAAGGCACACAATCGGCCAGGGCACGGATACGGTCCGCGCCGTCCCATTGGGGCAGGTCGTAAAGAAACTCCTCGACCGGCCAGTAATGCGGGATGCGACGGGAGTCCACATACCGCTGCACGTCATATTCGATTGCCGATATACCCTCCAACTGCGCCTCGAAACAGATACTCTTAACCGTCTCGGCCGTCACCGGGCGATAGTCCGTAAACAGCGAATGCCGTTCGCGGTATTCTTTACATCCCTTCATTCTGTTGAATCGCAAATCGTAACGCCTCGTCATAAACTCTTCCATCTGCATCGCCACTAACATCCGCCGGGGCATGCAGGGCTGTGTGCTGCTAAGCATCTCTTTCCGGTAGATATTACCGTAGGTAGCTCGTAGCTCCATCTCGTGCTCCTTCCCGAAAGGATGCACTAAGGCAAAACGCACGGCATCTTCTTCTGGTATGGCGGACTGCCGGCATTTACGCGCCAGGTACACCATAAACTTTTTCCGTTCTTCATCCGTACCGTCTTCCGGGCCCACCTGCCGGTATGTCTCGGCAAGACAGGTCTCATAGAGTAGCGAGATACGCTTATAACGTTCATACCCGGGCGCCATGCGTCGCAAAGGGTCTGCCTCGGCATCGTGCGCTTCGCGCGTCGTCACCGGAGCCGGCATCTGCAAGGGCTGTTCGATCCGTATGGGCAGAGCGTCCGGATTATAATAGAGATCAGGGTCATACGACAGGCGGCAACCCTGTTCGGGAGCGGGCCACCCTTCTTCTTCCCATTCCACAGGCAATTGTAGTTGTGCCTCAAAATAGCGGCTGGCACGCTGGTAAGCATGCGCATGGAAAAGCTGCATCCGCTCCTCCGTCTCCGGCAGCGAACCGTCCGGCAAGGTAAAAGGAACCACCACCTTGACGCTCCGCCCGCTCGATCCTATAAAGCAGGCGAGTGTCTGCGGAAATCCCGCCACCCGTTTCCGTATCCCGGCAGCCTCTGTCCGGTCGATCAGGTTGCCGATGCTAAGCAGCACTAACCCGGTATACGAAACAACGCCGATCCCCTCGTCATCCCGTTTCAGCGTAACGCCGAACAGGACGACAGGTATCTTTTCCGCCGCCAGGCTTTTTGTTTGAGGTGTCAGATAAGGAATATCCTGCCGCAACGTCGTCACCGGCTTCCGGCTGTTCTCCGTCTTCATCGCATTCAGGACGATACTTAGGTCAAGATTGCGAAAGGCCGCGAGGTCACCGCGCAGTTGTGTTATTTTCATTCAAGTTTATCTTTAAAGTTAATGCCGCGCAAGGTAGGCTTTATAATCGGGATACACAATGTTTTTGTAAGAAGTTTATACCAACTAATTCAAAAGCTACAGTGAACTAATTTAAAGCATACTATAAACTAAATCGAACCATATTGGGAATTACGGATATATAGTACTACTAATTAGATATATATAGTAACTACTTATTGATGATAGGTAGTTACTACATGTTATGAATAGGTAGTAAGTAGGTATGGATAGTTTCATACAGGCTTTGATTTAGTTCACTGTAGCTTTTGGATTAGTGGATAGGATGTTTGGGGATAGTTTGTGGGGAGAAACAGAAAAACGGGGTGTTAGGTGGTGTTTGGTAAAAAAGAGGAATTGGCACCTTGTAATCGGTTATCCATCAATAGATTAACCGGAAAGATGTCAGGTGTTAGGTGGAGTGTTGGATTTTTCCATTATGCAAGACTTTGCTGTTAAAAAGGTTCGAGTGTAAGAAAAACTGGACCTGCAAATTATTATTCATGGTTCAAGTATTGCGCGTTTCCGATAAATCATTACCTTTACCGCACCGTCCGGTATTGGATGGCAACCTGACTAATACCTATATAACTATGGGAAAGTTTTTAAATCCGTTTACGGATGTCGGCTTTAAGAAGCTGTTCGGACAAGAAGTAAACAAGTTTTTATTGATCGAGTTCTTAAATGACCTGCTGGTCGGAGAGCACCATGTGGTTGATATTTCCTTTATGAATAAGGAAATTGTGCCGGAAGCATTTGCCGGCAGAGTGGTGATATTCGACATCCTTTGCAAGGATACTGACGGTAGTTACTTCATCATCGAAATGCAAAACCAGTATCAAGATTACTTTTTTGATCGCGGTTTGTATTATCTTTGCCGTATGATAGGCAACCAGGGTAAGCGGGGAACCGACTGGAATTATCAGATCTATCCGGTTTATGGTATCTACTTTTTGAACTTCCGCCTGCCTCAACTGGTTAAATTCAGGACAGACGTAGTGTTGTCCGATCGTGAAAACGGGGTTGTAATGAACAATAAGCTGCGCCAGATTTATCTGTCGTTGCCTTATTTTACCTTGGAGGCAGAGGACTGCCATGCAGATTTTGAGTGTTGGATTTATTTATTAAAGCATATGGAAACGTTGGACAGAATGCCTTTTGAAGCAAAGAAAGCTGTTTTCAAGAAACTGCTCGAAGTGGCGGATGTTGAAAACATGACTCCTGACGAACGCGAATGCTACGAGGAATCGCTGAAAGCCTACCGCGATTACGTTAATACCATCGCTACAGCCGAACGTATCAGCCGCGAAAAAGGTATTGCAGAAGGAGAAGCCAAAGGAAAAGCAGAAGGAGAAGCAGAAGGAAAGCGTCAGATGGCAGTTCGTATGAAAAAGGAGGGGCTTCCCACCGAGATGATCGCCCGTTGTTCCGACTTGTCGATAGAGGAAATAGAGAAGCTTTGATTGGTGCGAGGATTATTTGTGCTGCTGTACATTGATATAGATGACATCATAATTCAAAACGATGCGATCGACACTGCCAAACTGGAAGGCAAAGCAGAAGGCCTTGCAGAAGGCATACGCCAAGTAGCAGCCAACCTGAAACGCATGGGCATGGATCTCAAATCCATCGCTAACAGCACCGGTCTGACCGAAGAAGAAATTTCTTCCTTGTAAGCAATTAAACCTGTAAATGTTCCCTCACTAATTCCGAACAAAGCGAACTGAAAGATTAAAGCCCTATAAGAACGACACATTGCTTTCAAAATATTTCAAGTGTCGTTCTTGCAGGGCTTTGTTTGTTTTGGGAAGTGTTTTGCACCCAAGGCTCACGCCTTGGGCTGGGAATTGTAGTCCTTACGGGGGCTTTTAGTACATTTTATACTACTTTCAAAGTATTAAGTATCACTTTTCAAGTGTGATATTCTGATTATTAGCACTAGCCCATCCGATAACAGGTAATAAATTCTTACCTGATTTGTAAGTCCCCTGACCTTTACCGGAAGATCTTACATAACGAACTTCCAAATAATCAGTCCAATTATAATTATCAGGTAAATTAAACTGATACCATCCATTCTCATCTACAATTATCGATCCAAACTCCGTATTAGTTCCTTGTCTATACACTTTTACATCGGCACCAGCCGGAACTTCTTTATTACCCGAATATTTATATCTAATAGTACCTCTAATGCTCACAGGCTTCAACTGAACTGTCTTATTTCCCAAATCAATCAAACTTGCCCTTACTTCATACACGACATATCCATTAGAAACCTGATCTGCCGAAGTCGTATAAGACAATGTTATCATATCGGTATCGTTGAGTTTGGCCGGAATAGTTATCTTATATGAACCATTATTGCCAACAGAAACAGAGCCTTCTTCATTTGCTGTCTTCCAGTAAAGAGTACTACCCTTCGGTATAGATTGAATAGCATAGTCAGAACTTTGAACTTTTCCCTTAGGATATTGTACCGTTCCGTCAAATGTAGTTTCAGGAGGTGCGACCGCTGTAAACTGACAAGTCTTATTATTAAACAAATCAGCAGAGAGTTCCAAAGTTTCAGTAAATACAGCTGTATTTGTTTTAAACTTCACCGTATAATCCGATTGATAGTTCTTTATGACATACACATAATAGTATTCACCATTACCTGTTGTTTCAATACGGACACCTTCTTCAACTGCATATAATTTTTCCGCCTTGATCCGACATTCGAAAGGATAAACAGAAGGATCAACATCTTCCGGTATTGAAAAATGGACTGTCGTTTCTGATCCAATACCTTCGTTTACCACATCTGGACTGGCATAGAATGCTGTAAACTCGTAAGCCGGACGCAAAATTAAGGTAATCTTACGCTGTAATTTTCCGCCCATTACGTAGAAGGCAGCAGTCTTTACATCGGAACCGGCGCCCTTGATCTTGGCCGTTATTGTTCCTCCATTTAAAGAGATAGCCTGCCCGCCCCCTTCTACAATATCACTTAATTTTTCATCAGAAACGCCTAATTTAAGCGAACCATTATTTACTACTCCATTAAGCTTATAGGTCGCATTCATATTTAAAGAACTTCCTTGCGTATTTACAAAAATATAAGTTGTTTTAGATACTTCCAATGATTCATTTTCATAAGAGATCGACGGATATTTAATCAATTCGAGAGAAGTAATGATATTGTAATCTGCAACTCTGCCCGGAACAATAATATCTTTCCAGGAAACTCCTTCACGCGTCACGCCCTTTACTGTCACCTGATAGCAATAATTACGGATAATATCATAAACGCTTGACTCGCCCGTCAATTCAGTAACACTTAAATCTATTTTATAGTAAGAATAGTTTGCAGACTCACTACCATAGCGTCCCCGCAAAATCACAAAAGAAGGATTTTCACCTTGATTGCTATTTTCAAATAATGGAATGCCCGTACCTGCATCAACAAATTGTACTTGCCCTAACTGAGTCTCATCCGGAGCAATATGACCATTATCTGCCGGGACATTTACAGTATTTGCTACGTAAGGAGCGATAGTCGCTTTTGTCGATGCATTATAGATATAGAACTGAGGATCATAAAGATTTTTTGTTAGTTCGTTTTCCTCAATAGATAAGTTAACTTTTGACCAGTTCCTTAACATGGTTATCTCACCAATATTAGAAGCCGGTTCACCCGAAAAATCTTTCTCCGCCCAAAAAACATATTCATTTATACTCTTGGACCGGAAGAGATCCGGGGACGACATAGAAGATAGATCTCCATCATAATTAGAGATAAACTGTATTTTCCTCGTCTCTTTGGAAACTGTTGCTTTATAGGAATCTGCGGCAGAACCTGAAGATGCCGATACAACCTCTATCAGATTACCACTATTATCATACGTCACTAAGTTTAAATTTTCAATTCCGTTTTCTACAGCCGGAACCGATGTCGCTTTTGTGGCAACAGATGCTACCGGTATATCGACTTTAAAAGACAGTGTTACTTTCGATGCGTCGGCTGATTGTTCACCGGACTCCTCCATCTCCTGTGTACAAGCGGCAAACAAGAATAAGAGGACTAACAGACTATATATATTCTTAAGCATAATATTATTTCTTTTATCAGTTACTAATTAATATACATCATGTACACAACGAACATACTGTGATGAACCGTTATAACTTGAATTGCCTGTACTCATTCGTACTTCATAATTTTGTAGTGCACACCAGTAATATGCTCCTTCCAGAAGAGATTTAACAGCACTGTTTCCATCTCTTTGAAGATAAGAGATATATTTCAATTCAGCTTCTGTCGGAACACGCCAGTTTTCCAACAATTTTCCTTCGTAATATTCTTTATATAAATGACAACGGATTTGGGCATTTGTATACGATATCTGAGACGTAATACCATGTTGTGACGCAATAATAAATTTAGGAGAAACCAGGTTATTCAAATCTGCGGTTGTTCCTGTTATCATAACATCTGGATAAGGGCCATAACTCCCATTACTAAGTGTAGCAGTCGTTGTTGGATCTCCAATTGTAAAATTACCAGATGCAATAGATGTTACCACAAATACGTTGTAATTATTTTGTGAATAGTCATATTCTGTTCTTCCGCCAGGCATACCGCTCGGAACACCACCATAAGAACCATTCTTATTATTTTGATAGGCCTCTACATAAGGAGTCGGATAATGTATAACTTCCACATCCTGAGATAATTCAACTTTGCCTCCCGAGGTTTTCACCTTCAGCATAATATGGGTTGGTACATAATTTTTAGGCACAGCCTTCATCGAAACTGTAATTGTTTTGGCATTTTTATCGAGTGTCACGGTCGGATATTGATCGTCTCCACTTTTATAAGTGCCCGGGGCTGTATCTCCATTCGTTTTATATCCGGTAAACTTGACACTTTCAATACTACAGCCTACATCCAAGTTGGATGCATAAGAAAATGTATAAGACAATGTATTAGGCATATAAATCAATTTCTCTGACACAAACAAATAGTTTACATTCCCTATATCTGCATTTACATTTTTATATTCCCAATCTTTTGATTTGGCAGTAAACTCGATACTCTTTGAGGTCAGGCTAATATTCCCTGTCAGTTCATACAGGTTGCCATGTACAAGTCCGTTAGTTTTACAGACATTCTGTACGAATTTAGGATCCAAAGAATATTTGTAATTTTTTGTTTCCTGAAAGAAAGTCTGGCCATTCTTGATACCTTTCAAGATCCCTGTCATCGTTATAAGAACTGGATTTGCAGCTGTCGCCCTTTCATACGTGTAAAATGAAAATTCAGAAAGAGTCTTAGCTGTTTCACTTTCGTTTCCAGACCATGAAATCGAAGAATAGCCTGTATTCTGGGGATTATATTGATAGTTGGAATTATAATCGCCTAACAATATGTTTGATTTAGGATTGATACCTTCTACTTCAAAAGAAGAAACTTCGTATGTCCATGTCTCATCAGAACCGCCATCACTAAACCCAAATTTCACATCTACACGAGCAGGCAATTGTTTTAAATCTACATTTATAGTTTCATTCGGTTTTGTTGCATCCAATGTCGTGTTCAACTCACCCACTTTGACAAGAGAGGCTGAAGAAAACTTAGAAGTTGTCTCCACTTTGTTAAATGAAGAATAACCTATTGATGATAAATCTGCTTCCGTAGCTGGATAATCGGTAGCCGCTGGATTTGCGACAACTACGATTCTTACGTTTCCCGACTTAGCCCGTATACTGCCTAAATCATAGACTCCATTGTTACTGCCAGGATTATCTACTATTTTATAACCAACACAAGTTGTTGGGGTACCATTTTCATTCTTAAAAATAGCGACAATACATTTTGTTACTGTTTTTTCGACATTTTTGTCTGGTTCTTCATATTCCATACCTGCTTTAGTCGTGATATCCTCTATAGACAATGTAGCATTAAAACTAACATCAAGTCCCTCCTGTACACTAGAATTATCAATAAACTCTTCATTTGTACAAGCTGTCCATCCCAACATTGCGGCAAACAATATGATAAATAGCTTCACTTTCATAATTGTATATTTTTTACCCGTTTATATTAATTTTGTTCCAAATCTCCTGTGATAAAATTTCTATCCCAATCCAAAACACTACACGTAAACGTAGGCTCCACGTCTTCGCCTTGCACATTCACAGTTACATTCAAACGATATAGATAACCGGCTTTCACATAGTTATGATCAGCCCCAGTTTTACTATTTGGTCCGTTTATTATAAATGTACGAGTTTTGGGGGTATTGTTACCAACTTGAAAAGTTAACGACATTTCAATTGGGGTTCCATTTGTATTGCGGAAAGAGTAGAATACAGGTTTATTTTTATTTGTTATGCCATTACCTGCTGATTGACCGTTTTCCCATAGAGTTACATTTAATGACTTGTTGTCTTCTTTATAAGAATGCCCTTGATCAGCATCTTTGTCAACATAACTGACTTTGTTTATATTGCTCAATTGTACATTTACCAATGATACATTTACATCGGATAAGCCAGCTGTAAAACCTTTAACAGTACAAGTTCCCAATTCAATACGGGCTGCAATCTGATGAACTTTTATTGTTTGATAATGCACAGGAAGAGTAACTCCGGTTAACGCAGAAGAACCTTCAAAATTTGCAGGAAAAACAACTAGAGAAGAACCGACCTTAACTAAAGCGTTTAAATCATTTTCATTTAATGCGGCTTCATTAATGGCATTTTTACTTTTTTTCGATGTTAAATCCGTATTATTATTAACAACAGCTAAAACCTCATATGCGCCATTTGTTACTTTCGTAAGGAATTTAACGTTCTTATAATCATCATTAGCTCCGGCCGTTTTTACTGCTAGAACATTTCCATCCCTATCCAATAGAAATAATGTGACATTTTGAATCGCTTTCTCATTGGTGGAAGCAGGTTCTTCTTGAGTCTTAGTCATTTCACTCAAGCTTAAATTAAATGAGACATAAGCTTCAGTATCTCCATCTTGCTTAACGTTATTAGAACCCTCTTTTAAAATGTCATCTTCCATCGAGCAAGACATCGCTACAAAGAAGACACAAAGAATCGATAATATATTCTTCAGTTTCATACCCCTAATATTTTTTCGTTTAACTTACACTGCAAAAGTAGGGCGAGTAAAATGAACGGATGATAAGCGAAACTTTCAATTTTTAGCGGCAAATATATCAATCTGTTGATTGTTGAGAGGTGCACCGATAAAGTGCCAAATATGCGAGAGCAATACCTACCTTGATTTTCGGTGACAAAAAATTTGCTCTTAAATTCATTGCTTTTTTAGTTGGTTTTAGGGAAACATGCCTTATGGGTACTATAATTATATCTATTTCCGGAGTGAACCGTTTTTTTTATAATTGTTAACTGTTTTGTGGCTCAACTTGCTGTGTTATAGCTAAAAGAATGCGTTTTTTTATTGCGGTTATGACTTTCATGTAGTTCTAATCTTTATGGCTTGCTGTCTCCTTCTTTCTGCTGCTTAACTGGTTGATTATCACGAAGCCTTGATTTTTGGAAGGGCTTTTTTGATGATAAATTTCTCCCAAACCTTGAAGTTTCTATCTTTTCGAGGGGTATCCCTCTCAATTTGACCGTTTGCCACATTTACCCCTTAAAGATGAAAGTTGTGCCTATTACCGCTAACAAATATCTACTTTATTTTTGCAACGTAAAGTTAAATACAGAAAGAGACAGAGTTCCGATAGGACTCTGTCTTTTTTTTATTCTACAAATGAGCACTTTAAGTAAACCAGAACTCTTTTTATTTCTTCTCTTATCCTATAAATGAACTCTTTTTGATGCTCTATTAACAGAGTCCTATCGGGACTACGTCAAAAAACGAAAATAGGGAATATAAACAATAAAAAATATAGGATATGAAACTGAGAAATATACTATCCGTTTTTTGCTTCCTGGCAGCGATGGCATCCTGTTCGATGGAAGATGATACAATGATGAACGATGCATCGAAAGAATTTGAAGCAAGCGTAAATGCAGATAAAGAGGCTTATGTTGCTGTACAGATGGATTTGAATGGACTTGCTACTAAATCTGTAGCAGTAGGCGATCCAAGTACTGATAATACTGCTGATCAAGAAATCAATAATCTGGCCCTCTTTTTATTAGACGGTAATAATGTAATTGATCGGGCTTTCTTTGCGAAAGGACAATTTACTCGTGACGAGGATGGTACTTTAAAAACTAATGGTGAAGTATTTGGCTTCCTTACAAAGAAAAAGAATACTTTAGGTTTGATCGCAGTAGCCAATACAGAAGAAGCTATTTTGTCCAAAACAACGAGAAATCAGATTGCTACTTATGCTGCTGTTTTAGATAATTGTAGCAAGTATAAAGATATACCGACTTTTGGTTGGTTTGAAAAAGACGGCATAACTCCTTATCCGGGATATGAAAAGATAAAAGGAGATGACGGTGTTTTGGCTCAAAATCCTGCTTATGTTAAGGTTGTGCTGAAACAATCCTATGCACGCGTCGAATTGGCTTCATTCAATGTAGTTAGAAATTCCGATTACGAAAAGACCATTGATGTTACATTAACCGGTGTAGAACTCGTCAACTTGAATAAAAAAGGACAAGTTGACGGAGAATTGGCCGGAACGAATTTGGATAAGACTTCCTGGGATTTTCAAAATAGTTTTCCTGCTTGTTCAACAGCGGATGTTGATTGTGCTACATATCCTGGTAAAAATATTCTGAATGGTGAAAATATCTTCTTCCGCACTTTTGCTTATAACTATAAACAGGCAGCAAGCACAAATAGGT
This sequence comes from Parabacteroides sp. AF17-28, assembly GCF_003479205.1. Taxonomy (NCBI): domain Bacteria; kingdom Pseudomonadati; phylum Bacteroidota; class Bacteroidia; order Bacteroidales; family Tannerellaceae; genus Parabacteroides; species Parabacteroides sp. AF17-28. The sequence continues at coordinate 70,836 of NZ_QUGV01000024.1, forward strand.
TGTGTCTGAAACTGACTTATACAGTTGGAGCTAAAACGCATACAAAAGAGATTATCATCCAAGGTAAAGAAGATAGCTTATTGGCAGTAGAAGCCGGTTATATCTATCGGGTTAATCTGACTGCAACATTAAGACCTGAACAGGTTGATTTGGATGTGATCTTCTCTATCGACAAATGGATTGACGGAGGTGTCTTGGTTGATGGTGAATTGACAAATAAATAATGTAAACGGGTAAAATTAATATATTATGAAGATAAAAAAATTAATATGGGCATTAGCTGTGGTTTTAGGAATAACGGCTTGTACATCGGAAATGCCTGTTGAAAACAAGGATCGGGTTGGACTATCAGTTATGCTATCTGTTGGAAGAAATGAAACAAAAGCAGTAGGAGGTGATGTTAACCCTTATTTTGAAGAAGTACAGGTATCACGTTATCATGTGGCTATTTTTGAGGGTGACAAACGTATTGCACACGGCGAATATGGCTTGGGACTGTCACAAGGTTTACAAGTCGTTGACGGAACGGAAGGAATCTCTATTAAATATAAAGCTCATTTTGAGGATATCCCGGAAGGCTCTGTCTCAGTCTATGTAATTGCAAATTATCCTTCTGATTGGAATTTTGATGATGTTAAATGGGGCTCTTTTGCTGGGTATCAAAAAGAAAGTGTCATAACCGAACTTTTTAAAGCCGAAGAGTTGGTGAAGGTTGGTTATAAGACGTTTCCGGTAACATCTACTACTACACAGTTGGAGCTGTCTCTTGTCCAGCTTACAGCCGGTATTGATCTTCTCCTTAAACAAGCGGGTGAAGTTGATCCCGTAGAGGATCCTGATAAATCCGAATATGTTTTTTTAGATGCTTCAGAAGAAAAAGTTTATGATATAACCAATGAGCAGGAAGTTGAAGAGAATATAGGATTTGAAATAATAAAGAGTACAATCAGTCGATTTTTGGAAATTAGATCTCCTGAATATAGACGAGCTTCAGAGCTTATAACGGATGGTGATTGGAATAAGAATGGGAAGGATTGGTTCGGCAAAAATGATGATAAAGTTTATGAAAAGCTTCAACCTGAGAACGGAGTTCTTTATTTTCGTGCGTATGTAAAAGACGGTAGTAAGTTTAATGATTATGTCACCGATTTTAAAATTGTAGCATACGGACGCGATGTTGATTGTGATGTTAAAGTTCCTGTCACAGGTCTTCTAACAGGGGAAACCTCTTTATCGGGATTAAATAAAGAATCGGATATTGCGATCTTCAGTAAAGAAGGTCCTGAAAATACAAAATATAAAGCACTAACGATGTCTTCTTTTAATACCCGTTTCTATACGTATGAACCTAAAAATGATCTTATTCTGAATGTCGAAGTTGGTACTGGGACGAATAAAAATGTTTATCGTAAGAAATTCAGACAATACGGGTATAAAATCTATCGGGGGAGATGGATTAATGAACCTAAGGATCATTCTGCATATGATTGGAAAGGGGGAGAAGGAAAGTTCCCTGTTGATGCTTGGCTTGAAGTTTCCAAGGGAGGGCGTGTTATTGATGAAGGCTCGAAAACACCTATAAGGACAGAAACGGGAAATGGTGAATTGACAAATGTTAAGACCTATTCATTGACAATTCCGGGTAGTACGATTACAAAAGGACATGTTTATCAGGTAATAGGGAAATATAATTCTTCCGTATCTGGTGATATCGAATGGCAGGTCGCTGATTGGACAACTAATCATACTATTAATATTGGTTTTGGTCGCTAATAAATAAAAAGATAAGATATTATGAAACAATATATATTAACAGCACTTTGTACCGTATGTGCAATTTTTACCCTGTTTTCTTGTGCTGACGATGAACTGGTGAAAAAGGGTGATAACGTAGTTGAAGGAATACCAACGAAGGTGAATTTATCGTTTACTGCTGCTATTCCTGCTAAAATAGAGACTAAAGCTGCTTTGCCGACAGTTGAAGAGTTTCGTGTCCATAATTTATACCTGTTCGTTTTTAATGCAAACACAGGGGAAAGGGAATATGGAGAGCTTTTATCTGGGGGTGAGTTAGGTATAATTTCAGAAAAAAACTCTGAAGGGCAAGTGACAAAAGGAAAAATAGCGGTGGAACTTTTGTCTGGAAATAAACGAATCTATGCTATTGCAAATGTCCCTGATGGACAATCTTCTATTGCTGGATTAAAAGCTGATTTGGATGGTATTATGAATGTTGATGACTTGCTTGAGAATGAGGCGAATTTATTACAACAGACTATTTATCGTTCATCAGGAAAATTATTAATGACTGGCGTTTATGGCGGAGAGTCTACGAATGGGAATTGTACAATTGCTCCTTCCGGGACAACTTTGGAACCTATATCCTTAAAAAGGGTGGATGCGCGCATTACATTTAATATAGGAATTGCATCAGGAGGAAAAGATAAAAAGTTCACAGCAAAAAAATGGCAGGTTGTTAATGTACCTAAACGTATTAGTTTGTTCCAGAAAGAGGCCGATATATCTTCTTCTGAAAATGACTTTTTCAAGATGGGAGATCCGATAAGTTTTGAGACCACAAACGAGGCTGGTCAAGCTTCTTTTACATTTTATATGTGGGAGAACCGGAAATCGGCTACAGGATTGAGTCAGTATCGGGATAGAGAATTGCAAGATAAAGCAGCTGATGATAGTCATCCCGGATATGTGGAGAATGGAGCGTTTGTAAATGCTCCTGAATATTCAACATATGTAGTCTTGACGGGCGATTATTATGAGAAATATACAGAGAATGGTCTTGAAAAAGAACGTACTGCCGATGTTACTTATACAATTCATTTGGGATATGTTAACAATCAGGCAAATGATTTTAGAACAGAAAGGAATACGACTTATATCTATAATGTTACAATACAGAATGTAAATGATATACGCTTGGAGGTAACTTCTTTTCAAAGTGGTAAAGGTCAAGAACCTTCACCTGGTGCAGAAGGAAATATTGTGGAGACAGATAAATTCTACCAGATAGATGCCCATTATGATCGTGATATTATTGTTTTTAATAAAGAGGCTATTGAAGGAAGGGCCGGTTTTAAATTGAAAACACCTTTCGATGAGGGTTATTTCTCAGATGGTAATGCAGGAAGCAAACCTCTTTCAGATGCAAAAGACTATAACTGGGTTCATTTTAGAATACATAAGAAAAGTAAGTCATATAATAAGTATTATTATGACAAGAAAAGTTATCAAAAATATAATTCCGAAGAGGTTATAGATATAAAGGGACTATTGGAAGAATTAAAGAAGGATGATATTTATGATGACAGGGGAGAAGTTGTTTATACAATGTTTATAGATGAATTTTATTATACGTCAGATCCTTCAGGTAAGAATAGTTCGAATCAATTATGGAAGAAGTTTGTGAATCAGCCGAATCGGGAAATGCATATATTGTGTAATACCGCATATAGCCAGGATCGGGAGAGTAGTTTGACAACATCTTCTGTTATGATCAGCCAACGTTCTATTAAAACATTTTATAATGAAGATGCTGGGGCAGGGTTAAAAACAGCTTGGGGGATTGAGACGATCAATGAAACGGGAAAGTTAACGCCACCGAATAGTAATCCTTGGGATAAAAATGATTTGTCAACTGATAATGGGCGTTGGAACTTTTTCTCTCAAACAGGTTTGCCTAATGGAAAATCAAGTAAAGAATGGGATAGTTATATTTCAAATGCGGTTGTATCCAGTGGCAATCATTTGTCTTCTAATTTAGATAATGGGGCTAAACTTGTCTGGGCTTGTTTACAGCGTAATCGTGATGAAAATGGAAATGATAAGATTGATGCAGATGAAATTAAATGGTATCCGGCTTCAATCAATCAATATACTGATATCTGGATTGGTAAAGATGCTCTTCCTGTAGAAGCCCATTTGTATCCAAACGGAAGTAACATCTATTGGCGTTATTTGAGTAGTAATGGAAATGAATTTTATGCGGAGGAAGGATCATCTATTAATGGGTATAAATTTTTATATGCTAATGGTATAAAAGGTGCATCAGCTCCGACATCTTATGACTATCGTTGTGTCCGTAATTTAGGGATGGATTCTGATGCAGGCAAGCCTGCAAGTGCAGAAAATGGCATGCCTGATGATTATGTAACTGTGGGAGCAGGAGAATTCACATTCCCATATATTAATAAAGATGCTTTACGCGGAGAAAATGATGTTCAAAAAGCGGAATTTGCTGTCCATACGGAGTTAGATCCGGCAAATCGCCCTTATATTAAAGGATTTGAATATAAGAATGCGGAAAATATAAATTGGTTAGTATGGGAGGATATGCGTGATTTGGTTGATAGAGGTCAATCACCGTGTGCTAAATATAATAAAAATGGAGTTACAGGTTGGCGCTTGCCAAATCAACGTGAATTGTCTTTAATGGCGTCTCGCAGTACAGCAGGCTGGAGTGAATCATATTATCATTGGGCTCGAACAACCTCTTCTTTATCAGGAAAGACTAATTTGGGATATGGAGGAAGGCCAGACTTTATTTCAATTCCTGCGAAATCGAATGATTATAGGGGACCTGTTCGTTGTGTACGCGATAAATATTAATTTGTTTTGATAAGTTTGGCATGGTAATTTTATTTGTTATGCCAAACTTTTATATATAAAGCCTATATTTTTTCATTTAACTTACATATACCAATCCTTAACGGGATATAGGTAGCTTAGGGTGCGAAGAAATTCTCCGCGCCCTTTGTGATATTAAAGGGGGAAGCAGTGAAATCATTTGAAGAAATTCTCTTTTTTTATCATTGAAAACATTGTTTGTTCCGTAAAAACATCTATTAGTGTAATACTGCGAACTGTTAGGTAGTAACTAAATCAAGCTATTTCTTTCCTGGATGTCGAAATGCAGACAATATCCCTGCTTTTGCAGTCTAAAAACTACGAAAATTCAATATTTACAAAAATAAACCGTTTTTTATTTGTTTATATCAAATATAAGGCCGTCCTTTGTCATGTAAGCAAAAAGAACTGTTTACAGTTGAGAATTGCTTACTCAATAGTAAGCAAAACCCTATGAAAAAGGTGTACTGAATATGGTAGTGGTGGGTTTAGGGAGGATGCCAGAATGAGTTTACTCATTTTTTTCAGTAAATAATTAACCAAAACGATAATTATGTGTGAGCGGGAGTATAGATAACTTATCTATCTCCCGTTTTTTACTTTAAGCTTATTTCTTTTTTGCTGGAATAGACCCACTTGAAGAAATTCTTTCCCTGAAAAGTTTTGTATTTTGCAGAAAAGCCGTACCTTTGCAAGCCGAATATTATCAAAATTGTACTAAGAGTTTAATTCTTAGCACGTTGTTGCGTCAAGTGTCCGTAGTGACAGCGCACGCGGGAATTGGATTCTTGTTTTTTAGAGTTATTAATTTATTAATTTTTAAAGCAAGTGGATACTTTAAGTTTTAAAACCATTTCTGCAAACAAAGCAACTGTAAACAAAGAGTGGGTCATTGTTGACGCCGAAGGACAGACTTTGGGACGCCTTTGCGCAAAGGTGGCTAAGCTTTTGCGCGGTAAGTATAAACCCAGTTTTACTCCGCACGTTGATTGTGGTGATAACGTAATTATCATCAATGCAGACAAAATCGTTCTGACAGGTAATAAGTGGAACGATCGTATTTATTTGAGATATACCGGATATCCCGGTGGACAGATCGCTTATACTCCGGCCGACTTACAGGCTAAGGGTGACGACCGTCTGTTCCGTAAAGTAGTGAAGGGTATGCTTCCCAAGAATCGTCTGGGTGCCAAACTGTTGAATAATCTGTATGTATATGCAGGAACAGAGCACAAACACGAAGCTCAGCAGCCTAAATTAATCGATATAAACTCATATAAATAATCACAATGGAAGTAGTAAATGCAATAGGAAGACGTAAAGCTGCAGTTGCTCGCGTATTCGTAAGCGAAGGTACAGGAAAGATTACTATCAACAAACGTGATCTGGCTAATTACTTTCCTTCTACAATCCTTCAGTTCATTGTTAAGCAGCCGCTCGCAAAGCTGAACGTTGCAGAACAATATGATATCAAAATCAACCTTGATGGTGGAGGTTTCAAAGGACAGTCCGAAGCTGCTCGCCTGGCTATCGCCCGCGCACTGGTGAAGATCAATCCGGAAGACAAATCTGCTCTTCGTTCGGAAGGTTTTGTTACTCGTGACCCGCGTGCCGTTGAACGTAAGAAACCGGGACGTCCTAAGGCTCGTAAGAGATTCCAGTTCAGTAAACGTTAATCTTATTTGTGAGTCCCTTACAAGTAGAGCAAAGCGTTTAGTATCTAAATTATCAGGATTCTTTTTATATGCTGACATACGGAAAGACTACCTGGTGATTGAGTTAAACAAAAGAAAGTAAACGATTTAAGAAAAAAACAATGTCAAGAGTTAATTTTGATCAGTTATTAGAAGCTGGCGTACACTTCGGACACTTAAAAAGAAAGTGGAACCCCGCAATGGCTCCTTATATTTTCATGGAGCGCAATGGTATTCATATCATTGATTTGTATAAAACAGTTGCTAAAGTAGATGAAGCAGCAGAAGTAATGAAGAACCTGGCTAAACAGGGTAAGAAAGTACTTTTCGTTGCTACTAAAAAACAAGCTAAACAAGTTGTCGCTGACAAGGCTGCTTCTGTAGGTATGCCTTACGTTATCGAACGTTGGCCGGGTGGTATGTTGACCAACTTCCCGACTATCCGTAAAGCTATCAAGAAGATGGCTACTATCGATAAGATGACTAAAGATGGTACATTTGATAATCTTTCCAAGAGAGAAAAACTTCAGATTACTCGCCAGCGTGCCAAGTTAGAAAAGACTTTGGGTTCTATCGTAGACCTGACTCGTCTCCCGTCTGCTTTGTTCGTTGTTGACGTAATGAAAGAACATATCGCAGTTCGTGAAGCTAACCGTCTGGGTATCCCCGTATTCGGTATGGTAGATACTAACTCGGATCCGAACAACATCGACTACGTGATTCCGGCTAACGATGACGCTACTAAGTCTGTAGAAGTTATCCTGGGCGCTATCTGCGAAGCAATGAACGAAGGTCTGCAGGAACGTAAAGCTGAAAAGATCGATACTGAAGCTGCCGGTGAAGGCGAAGCTCCGAAAAGAGAACGCAAAGCTAAAGCTGCAGTAAAGAAAGAACGTACGAAGAAAGAAGACGAAGAAGCGTTGAACGCTAACGTTGCTGACAAGTTCGCGAAAGACGAAGAGTAATTTAAATATAAGGAAATAAGATTATGGCTGTAACTATGGCTGATATAACCAAGCTGCGCAAAATGAGCGGAGCTGGTATGATGGACTGCAAGAAGGCTTTGACCGAATCTGACGGTGACATCGAAAAAGCAATGGAAATTATCCGTAAAAAAGGACAGGCTATCGCCGCTAAGCGTTCTGACCGTGATGCTGCCGAAGGTTGCGTGTTGGCAAAGAAAGATGGCGAATTTGCTGCTATCATCGCTTTGAAGTGCGAAACTGACTTCGTTGCCAAGAATGAAGATTTCATCGCGCTGGCTCAGGCTATCCTTGACGCTGCTGTGGCTAACAAGTGCAAGACGCTGGACGAAGTGAAAGCGCTTCCGATGGGTAAGGGTACCGTACAGGATGCTGTTACCGATCGTAGCGGTATCACTGGCGAAAAGATGGAATTGGACGGCTATAACGTGGTAGAAGGTGCTTACACTACTGTTTACAACCACATGGGTAAGAACCAACTCTGTACGATCGCTGCTTTCAACAAGGAATCAGAAGAGGCTGCTCACAACATCGTAATGCAGATCGCTGCTATGAACCCGATCGCTATTGATGAAGCTGGCGTTTCTGAATCTGTAAAAGAACAGGAAATCCAGGTGGCTATCGAAAAGACAAAGGCTGAACAAGTTCAGAAAGCTGTTGAAGCTGCCCTGAAGAAAGCCGGAATCAACCCGACACACGTTGACAGCGAAGAGCATATGGAAAGCAACATGGCTAAAGGCTGGATTACAGCTGAAGATGTTGCCAAAGCAAAAGAAATCATCGCTACTGTTTCTGCTGAAAAAGCAGCCAACTTGCCTCAGCAGATGATCGAGAACATTGCCAAGGGCCGTCTTGCCAAGTTCTTGAAGGAAGTTTGCTTGTTGAACCAGGAAGATATCATGGACAGCAAGAAGACTGTAAGAGAAACAATGAAGGAAGCAGATCCCGAATTGCAGATCCTTGCATTCAAACGCTTCACTTTGCGTGCTGAATAATTAACGTTACCGTTATATATAAAAAAGGCTGCCGGATTTTTCCGGCAGCCTTTTTTATTTCTCTCTGAGTGCGATATTTCCGTACAATCTTCCATGCGTTTTTAAATAATCGATTCTCCAGGGGTTAAAAAAAGAGGATATCTATTAGAATATCCTCTTTATGAAGTAGTTATAATGCAATTTTACTTCAACGCAGCTAATGCGTTTTTGATACGTTTGATAGCTTCCACAATGTTTTCATCGCTCGTAGCATAACTCATGCGGATACATTCGGGTGCGCCGAATGATGTGCCGCCTACGCAAGCCACATGGGCAACTTCCAACAGGTACATGGCCAAATCGTCTGCATTGTTGATCGTCCGTGTGCCGTCTGTCTTGCCATAATAATAGCTACATTTCGGGAACAGGTAGAAAGCGCCTTCCGGCTGGTTTACTTCGAATCCCGGAACGTCTTTTGCCAACTTGACGATCAGATTGCGGCGACGTTCGAATGCCTGGCGCATTTCTTCAACCGGTGCCTGTGAACCCGTGTAAGCGGCTTCTGCAGCCTTTTGGGATACGGAGCATGGTCCGGATGTATATTGTCCCTGCAATTTGTTGACAGCCTTTACGATCCATTCCGGTCCGGCGATGAAACCGATACGCCAGCCGGTCATTGCATAAGCTTTGGATACGCCGTTTACAATGACAGTGCGGTCTTTCATGCCGTCTACCTGTGCAATGCTGTTATGCTTGCCGATATAGTTGATATGTTCGTAAATTTCATCTGCGATAACGATGATTTCCGGATGTTTTTTCAAAACATCGGCCAAGCCTGCCAATTCTTCCGCACTGTAAACGGAACCCGTCGGGTTGGAAGGGGAGCAGAGGATAATTGCTTTTGTCTTCGGTGTGATGGCTGCTTCCAGCTGTGCCGGTGTGATCTTGAAATCCTGTTCGATACCTGCCGGTACGATAACGGGTTTACCTTCAGCCAATTTCACCATTTCCGGGTAGCTAACCCAGAACGGAGCCGGGATAATTACTTCGTCACCCGGATTTACCAATACCATGATTGTATTACAAACGGATTGTTTCGCACCATTTGCGCAGGAAATCTGGTTGGCTGTATATTCCAATCCGTTTTCGTTTTTCAGCTTGGCAACGATTGCATTGCGCAATGCCGGATAACCAGCAACGGGAGAATAACGAGAAAAGTTTTCGTCAATAGCTTTTTTAGCAGCTTCCTTAATGTAATCAGGGGTGTTGAAGTCGGGTTCTCCGACACTTAAGTTGATAACATCCACTCCCTGAGCTTTTAATTCACCGCTCTTCTGAGACATCGCCAATGTTGCGGATGGCGACAAACTTGCTAAACGTGCTGATACTTGTGTCATGATAGTGTTTTTATGTAATTATAAATTATTTGATATTATGTAAGACATGCCCCATCCGTTCCTTCTTCGTCTTCATATAGAATTCGTTATAAGGATTCGGAGCCACCTCGATAGGCACGTTTTCTACGACAGTCAGTCCATATGCTTCCAGCCCGACACGCTTCACGGGATTGTTGGTCATCAGGCGCATTTGAGTCACTCCTAAGTGACGCAGGATCTGGGCGCCTACGCCATAATCGCGTTCATCTGCCTGATGTCCTAAGTGCAGGTTGGCGTCGACTGTGTCCAAGCCGTCTTCCTGAAGCTTATACGCTTTCATCTTTTCCATCAATCCGATACCCCGGCCTTCCTGGCTCAAGTAAACGATGACGCCTTTGCCTTCTTTCTCGATGCGTTCCATTGCTTTGTGCAACTGTTCCCCGCATTCGCAGCGCATGGAACCGAAGATATCTCCGGTTGCACAAGAGGAGTGTACACGCACTAAGATCGGTTCGTCCGGTTCGAATTTACCCTTTATCAGGGCGATATGCTCCAAACCGTTACTTTTCTGGCGGAAAGGGATCAGACGGAAGTGCCCGTATTGTGTCGGCATATCCACTTCTACACCGTTTTCTACGATCGATTCCGTTTTCAGGCGATAGGCGATCAGGTCTTTGATGCAGATGATCTTGATGTCGAATTTCTTGGCTACCTCTATCAGTTCCGGCAGGCGTGCCATCGTTCCGTCTTCATTGATGATTTCGATCAATGCACCGGCGGGATACAGCCCGGCCAGGCGTGCCAGGTCTACCGCAGCTTCCGTATGCCCGGCACGGCGAAGTACGCCACGCGAACGTGCACGGAGCGGGTTGATATGTCCCGGACGTCCCAAATCGGACGGTTTTGTTTTCGGATCGGCCAATGCGAGGATTGTCTCCGCACGGTCGAACATGGAAACGCCTGTCGTACAGCCGCCTCCCAATTTATCTACTGTTATCGTGAAAGGTGTTCCCAATAAAGAGGTATTATTGGCTACCTGCATATCCAGTTCCAGCTCCTGGCAACGTTCTTCCGTAATCGGGGCGCATAATACGCCGCGACCGTTTTTCAACATGAAGTTTACTTTCTCAGGAGTTATCTTTTCTGCAGCAATAATAAAATCACCTTCATTTTCGCGGTCTTCGTCATCCACAACGATTAAGAACTTCCCTTCGCGGAAGTCTTCAATCGCTTCTTCAATGGTGTTTAATTTAATTTCGCTCATATATTTTTCTTCTATTTCTTATTTTACAAAGATACGGGTAATTTTTCAATTATCTCAATCAGTTCATTACTTGTCTTTTGCACCATCTGTATGTCGTGGCGCAAAAGCTTACGCTGGTAAGTGGCGAGCAGATAGACCGGCAATCCTATCGGGAAAAATATTCCGAAAGCCAAGCCGATGTTTCCGTTTATTTTCGCATTCATCTGGTTGTATCCGCTGATAACCGGATAGTCCATCAGTTTGTTCAGCACCAGGTTCTGGTCTGAATTTTCCAACTCTTCGATGATACCGTCCATTTCGGCAGCCAAACTGTCGGCTGTGTGGTCACGGCCCCCCTGTTTCCAGAAGCGGATATAGTTTGTCCACCGCTTATGCCCGGCCAGGTATGTTTTGCAGTTTTCAGCCAACTGTTCCAGGCGGGGAACGATATTTTTGTAATCCGGATTGAACATGATAACCTCTTTCAGCTCCACTTTTCTTCCCGAACGTTTGCCGAACAGGTTTTTCAACGCATTCAGATAAGTATCTGCATTCAGGATGACAGAGTCGTTAACCGCTTTGTATGTCAGGAAAATACCCAACGGAGCCAATACCGCCGAACTCAACCACATCCCTTCCCAAGCTTGCCAGATTCCGTCGCGGGCCATTTTGAAACCGATGTTGTCGATAATGTAGTAGAAAATAAACAGGACTACTGATATAACGACCGGCATTCCCAATCCTCCTTTGCGGATGATGGCGCCAAGCGGAGCTCCGATAAAGAAGAAAACCATACAGGCGAATGAAAGGGTGAATTTCTTGTGCCATTCCGTTAAATGCCGGCGCACCTTGTAGGCTTCGTCTCCGATGGTAGCCGCCCTGAAGAAATAATCGGCTTTCATATTCTCGATGCTCGACTTTGCGCGTGTCAGGATCGTCGCTTTCTTTCCGGGATCTTCAGCCTGGTAAAGGCTGTCGAAATTCATGACAATGACCGGCTCGTCTTTTTTCTGATCCGTGTTTATGTTTTCCGGGTCTTTTCCTGTATCTTTCGATTCGGGATTTTTTGTATCTTTAGGTTTGCTCAACGTCCTTTTGTAGGATGTTTCGTAAACATTCTTCGAATTGACGTCCTGAATACTATCCAGGCGCACGCTCATGGAGTCGATGGAGGTCTGCAGGTCATGCATATTTTTCCCCAGATACTGGTTTTGCATGAATGATTCGTCCGTGCGTGAGAAGTTAGCGTCGAACTCGATCAGGATATCGCGGCTTGTGAATGTCTCCCTCTGATAAGGAACGGCGTTTTGCTTCCCGTCGGCATTCTTGGATTGATCCCCTATGTTTTGAAAAGATTCGCCGTTAAACAGGGAAAGGACCAGAAACAGTTTATCAGCCGAGGTTTTTAACCGTCCCGAATCGGCAACCATCACGCTCACATTATTGAAACCCTTGGTATGATCATAGATCATCATGTCGCGGAGCAGTCCCGTTTTATTGTCCTTATGCTTTACATATACATTATAACCGGTGATGTCACTGTAGAAGACCCCTTCCGGAATATCCAGCTCCGGAGATTTCTGGCGCATGGACCAAAGCAATGTGTAGAGCTTGACTTGGACGACAGGCATGGCGTAGTTCTGGAAAAAGAAAGCCCCGATACTGATAATGCTGATTGTAATGATCAGCGGGCGCATAATCTTGACAAGCGAGACACCCGCCGATTTCATAGCCAGTAATTCCAATCGTTCGCCCAAATTCCCGAAAGTCATCAGGGAAGCCAACAGTATCGCTAAGGGGAGAGCCATCGGCACAAGAAAAAGGGCTGCATACATGAACATTTCTCCCAAGACAGGGATTCCCAGGCCTTTCCCAACCATGTCGTCAATGTATCTCCACAAGAATTGCATGAGCACAATGAACAGACAAATGCCGAAGGTCATTAGAAACAACGGCAGGAAAGTCTGCAACATAAATGTATATAATCGTTTTATTTTCAACATTGCTTATCCGGTTGACGGCGCAAAAGTAGTGAAAAAACGATATGATAGCTAACAGAAATCACTAAAACTACCTAAATGCCGAGCGTACGCTTCAGTTCTTCTACTTGGGTATCCCACAAATCGATAGAATCCCGTTTTTCATCCGGTTCGGCAAAATCTGTTATTTGCAAAGAAGTGGAGCCTGTTAGTTCGTGTGTGTGAATCTGAAATTCAAAATAGGCAGTATCATCCTCTTCATCAGTCCAGCGGTAGCGGACACTCATTTCCGGTTTGATGGATAGTACTTCTGCGTCCTGTTCGGCTTTGTTCCATTTAAAAACATACATGTTACCATTAATAATAACATCGTCAGCGAACCAAGCAGATAGCCCTGGAGGTGTAGTGAGGTGATTCCATAAGCTTCTTCGCGAAACTTTATCGAAGATGTATTCGATATGAAATTTCTCTTTTTTCATTTTTTCATTGTGTTTATTGCGCAGCAAGGTAGTAAAAGAATCGCTATTCGCCAAATCTGCATATAAAAAAAGCGACTCTGAATTAATATCTTAACACGAGGCTTTGAAAATAATTGAATTTTTTTTCGCGAAAGAGTTGCATGATATGAAAATAAACTCTACTTTTGCAGCGTCAATCAAGGAAATGATGACAACATGATGGCGAGATAGCTCAGCTGGTTAGAGCGCATGATTCATAATCATGAGGTCCCCGGTTCAATCCCGGGTCTCGCTACGGAAAGCGTTTAGGAAATTTCTTAAACGCTTTTTTTTGTTGTCTATTGTTGCGTTTTTGTTATATACATTATTAATGTACACGCGTGGTAGAAAGTGCGTCTGTTTGTAGTTGCCGTTTTTTTGCTGTATATATAAAAGGAAAGTTCAGACTATCTGATTTTCTATTGAATAGAAGCAGATATTCTGAACTTTACGATAATTATGTAACCTCACGGTTATGTTAATTAGGTTTGCTTGCAGAATTAAGGGATTCGTGCAAACAGAGTATAGGGTAAAATTTCACAAATTGTATTGTGTTATTTCTTACCTACAAAAGTACATCATTTGTTGTTTATGTTGTAATGGTAAATATGTCATCTGTGATAGGTGTTTCTATTATTCGTAATATGTCAAGGTGTTCATTATCAAGGTGTACAAAATTTAACGAAGGTGAAAGTATCATAGGTGTATGTATTCCTATCACGGAGAATCGCATATTTACAAAAAAGTGGCGCACACTCGGAACAATC